>JADGQM010000173.1 GCA_017881795.1 Syntrophobacteraceae bacterium | reverse complement strand
GTTTGAAGAGTGCAAAGAACCGGATGACTATCGAGTAGTCCGAGTCAAAGACCCAAGAAACTGTATTCCCACTGCCGGCTGGTTTGGTGATGCAATAGTCGATGGTGGGAATGGCACCATGAAAGGAGAATCCCATGTTGTGGACCATTGCTGTCATTCTGATCGTTCTGTGGCTGCTGGGGCTGGTGAGCAGCTATACGCTTGGTGGTTTTATTCATATCCTGCTGGTCATTGCAATCATTGTGGTGGTGATTGGGTTCATTCAGGGACGAAGATCTGGATAAATGATTGGCTAAACTGAATGTGCCCGGTTCGTTACCGTTGCAATCTAAAATAGGAGGAAAGAAATGAAGAGAGCTATTTTATTGACGATACTCATGGCTTTTGGATTAGCCTTGTTTTCGGGCTGCGCAACGATGCCTCAAAGATGGCCGGATCAGGAAAGGAGCGCAGAGAACAAGATGGTTGTCATCCAGGAGAAGATTGGGGATGGTCTGAAGACCGGCTCGCTTTCCCCTGATCAGTCGCAGATGTATCTGACGACACTGAAGGGTATTCGAACAGACTACACGGCGCTCAGAGACAAAGAGGTCTCCCGGGACGAATGGGACAGGCTGAATGGAAGACTGGATGCGCTCGATGGGGAGGTCAGCAGAGCGATTAGCCGGCCTGCAAGTCCTGCAAGAATTGAATCACCGAGGAATGGGGACAGGATTGTCGCACTCCAAAAGAGAATTGACGATGGAAGAACCAGCGGGCGCTTGACCCCGGCAGAGGGGAGAGATTATCAATCCCGGCTGGACTCCATTCGGAGTGATTATCTGCGGATGACGGAAGGAGGCAGATACGCCACGAACGAGGAGAGAACAGATATTTCCCGCCGGCTTGACTCATTGGAAACGGATCTAAATCGGTACCGATAGAATATTTCGTAAAATCGGCTTCAAGGGTTGACTTTCTGGAGCAGCGGGGAGGGTCCTCCTACGACCCTCCCCTTAGGGGATGGTTAGTTGCTTTCCTGCGATGTCTCTTATCTGATTTTCAGATCCGCCAGGTATTCCCTAATCCACTGACCGGATATTTCGCTTTTTCGGTTTATCCTCCACTGCTTTTTTGTCCTCAGTGAACCCGGGCATGCTGATTGAAGGAATTATCCTCCGATGGGGAATTGCAGCATAATAAAAGGTGGGCGCATATGAAAAGCTCCGACAAGGCATTGACTAGTAAGGTGATTTTCTCTTTCCATGCTCCGGATGCCGAGAGGGTCTGCGTAGCCGGCACGTTTAACGGCTGGGATCTACACCGGGACCCGTTGAAGAAGAATACGAAGGGACGATGGAAAATCGTGAAATATCTCGAGCCCGGGGTCTATGAATATCGATTCGTCGTCGATGGGGTCTGGAGGGATGATACCTCCAATGCGAGCCGTCGTTCCAATCCATACGGGGGAGAGAACTGCATCCTCGATGTTTGATTACCGACAAGGATGTGAAACGGATAGTTCGGCGAGACCATATTGCAGATGTGCGACAGAACTTAGCAATCGTGTCCCTGAGCCCGCGCATTTCCCGATCCCTCCTGTGATGGGCCCGTTTGTCTCCATCTTCCAGGCAACAGTAGCCGGTTGCTTCGCAGCAGAACCCAAGCTGTTGGACCCGGGATCAGTGATCGGAGAGCAAAAACGCATCCCGGTGGTCGCCGGCATGAGGCGTGGATTTATTTAGAAACGTTAAAGCTGCGATGTTCAACGGGTAACGATCATGAACCTGCAAAGACGATATCCCATCGGTGCCGAGTTGCAGCCGAACGGGGGTACGCATTTTCGCGTCTGGGCGCCTCGTCCAAAGAAAGTTGAAGTGTTGCTGGAGGCTGGACCCGGAGCTCCGGCGACCGTGCAATTGAAACAACAGGTGGATGGATACTTTGCGGGCCTGGTCCCGCAAGCCGCTGAGAGCACTCGCTATCGCTTCCGGCTGGATGACGACGGTTGCTTTCCTGACCCGGTGTCGCGGTATCAGCCGGACGGGCCCCATGGTGCATCTCAAGTGGTGGATCCTTTGGGTTTCGAGTGGAAAGACAGCGGCTGGCAGGGCGTCAGCCTCGAGGGCCAGGTCATTTACGAAATGCACATCGGGACCTTCTCGCGAGAAGGGACATGGCAGGCCGCTCAGCGGGAACTCACGGAATTGGCCGACTGCGGGATCACCTTGCTCGAAGTAATGCCTGTGGCTGATTTTCCCGGCCGCTTCGGGTGGGGCTACGACGGAGTTGGGCAGTTCGCTCCGGTTCGGCTGTATGGCGAGCCGGACGATTTCCGCCGTTTCGTGGACGAAGCTCATCGCGCCGGCTTGGGGGTGATTCTCGACGTCGTATACAACCATTTCGGCCCGGACGGGAATTACCTGAAAGAGTATTCGCCCGACTATTTCACCGAAAAGTACAAGGGTGATTGGGGTGAACCCGTCAACTTCGATGGCGAGAAGGCGGGTCCGGTGCGCGAATTCTTCCTCACAAATGCCGCTTACTGGATCGAGGAGTTCCACATCGACGGACTGCGGCTGGACGCCACACAGGAGATGCATGATGCCTCGCCGGAAAACATCATGACGGCTATCGGAAAACGCGTGCGGGAGGCAGCGCGCGGACGGAAGACAATCATCGTGGCGGAGAACGAGCCACAATTCACGAAGCTGGTACGTCCGATCGAGAGCGGCGGCTACGGGCTGGACGCTCTCTGGAATGACGACTTCCATCACAGCGGCATGGTCGCAATGACCGGGCACAACGAAGCCTACTACACCGACTACCTGGGCAAGCCGCAGGAGTTCATATCGATGGTGAAGTACGGCTATCTCTACCAGGGACAGCGGTACAAGTGGCAGAAGCAGCGCCGCGGCACCCCCGGCCTCGGGCTGGCGCCGGCGAAATTCGTGGCCTATATGCAGAATCACGACCAGATCGTCAATTCCGGCCGTGGCGAACGTGTGCAGTTCATGACCAGTCCCGGGAGGCTGAGGGCGATGACGGCGCTCATGCTGCTCGCACCCGGAACCCCCATGCTCTTTCAAGGGCAGGAGTTCGCATCATCAAGCCCGTTCTATTATTTTGCGGACCACAAGCCTGATCTCGCCAAGTTGGTTGGGCAAGGGCGAACGAAGTTTCTGGCGCAGTTCCGCAGTCTGGCCACGAGCGAGATGCTGCCATGCATGGCCGACCCGGCAAATCCCTCTACATTCGAGAGGTGCAAGCTTGATTTCAGCGAGCGAGTACGCAACCGGTGTTCCTACGATCTGCATAGGGACCTGCTGCGCATGCGCCGAGAAGATCCCGTCTTCAGTGCCCAAACTCAGGGCGGTGTGGATGGGGCCGTGCTCGCCGAAGAGTGCCTGATGCTGCGTTTTTTCGGCGAGGCGGGTGACGACCGCCTGCTGCTGGTGAACTTCGGACGCGATCTGAATCTGGACCCTGCGCCGGAGCCTCTGCTCGCGCCGCCGGATGGAATGACATGGCAGACAATGTGGTCGAGTGAGGATCCCCGGTACTGCGGCGTCGGGACGCCCCGGCTCGATTCTGAAGACAACTGGCGCATCCCGGGGCATGCCGCTGTAGCATTGCGTCCAATCGTCACGGAGCAAGAAAAGCATGCCTGACCTGATTCCAGTTCTTCGCAATCGCGAGTTATACGATCCAGAGTCGGACCCCCACATGATGAAAGAGTGGCTGGTCACCAACGGGATCGGCGGATACGCAGCGGGAACCGTAACCGGCGCCATCACACGCCGCTATCACGGGCTTTTAATTGCCGCTTTACCCAACCCGCTGGGCCGCATGATGATGCTGAACGGACTCTCCGAGCGCCTGCGCCTGCCGGACCACCAGGTGGTGTACACGGGTGCGGGGGAACTCGCGGGCATCGCGCCGGAGGTGACCCTTGAGTTCAGTGAGTTTCGATTGGAAGCCGGGCTGCCGGTGTGGCGCTACGAGGTCAATGGGTTTGTTCTCGAAAAACGCCTTATTCTTCCGTACCGGCAGAACACCGTGCACGTGACGTATCTTCTGCTCTCCGGGAAAGGCAAGCTGAGGTTAGGGCTCAGGCCGGCGATGCATTTCCGTTCGCATGAAGCTCCCGTAAGCCAGCCGCGCTCGGCGTATTACAGATTATCCGCGTGTGAGGACCAGTTCGAGATCACGGGCGCTACGGACCTGCCCGTGCTGCGGCTCATCGTTCACGGCCCGTCGACGGCATTTACGTTCGACCGCAAGGAAACCTCCTTGATTCACTATCGCACAGAGCGCGACCGCGGATACGATTGGCAGGGGTCGCTTTGGAGTCCCGGTTACTTCCGCTCTGATCTGGGCGAAGGCGACCGAACGACGCTCGTGGCATCGACCGAGGGGTGGGACACGATTCGGGCGCTGTCACCGGAGGAAGTATTCCGTGCGGAACTGGATCGCCGCAAGCAGCTGTTGAACGCCGCTCCGCCTCAAGCACAGACAGGACCGGCCGCGGAACTGGTGCTTGCCGCCGATCAGTTCCTCATCACGCCCGTCGGCCGCTTGGAAGACGCACCTGTGCAGGTTTCCGGCGAAGAGACCCGGACCATTATCGCGGGGTATCCCTGGTTCACGGACTGGGGCCGCGACACCATGATCAGTCTGGAAGGACTCACGCTGATGACCGGCCGTGGGAACGAGGCGGGCCGGATACTGCGGACGTATGCCCGTTACGTGCGCGATGGACTGATCCCCAATATGTTCCCTGAAGGCGAGCAGGACGGCCTCTATCATACCGCCGACGCTACGTTGTGGTTTTTCCACGCCATCCACCGATACGTGCAGATTACCAACGACCGCTCGACGCTGAAGCTGATGCTGCCCAAGCTGGTGGAAATCATCGAGTGTCACAGGAACGGAACGCGGTTCGGTATCGGCATGGACCCGAAGGACGCATTGTTGCACCAAGGGCAGCAAGGATATCAGCTTACCTGGATGGACGCCAAGGTGGGAGACTGGGTGGTGACGCCGCGGCGGGGCAAAGCAGTGGAGATCAACGCGCTCTGGTATAACGCACTGCGGTTGATGGAGGGGTGGCTGAAGGAGGAAAATCAGGAGGCCGCCATGCTCCAAATGAGACAGACAGCCGATCGCGTGCGAGAGTCTTTCAACCGGCGGTTCTGGCATGAACAGGGGGGCTATCTCTACGACGTGGTAGACGCAGAAACCGGCGGGAACGACGACGCGTGCCGTCCGAACCAGATTTTCGCGATCTCGCTCGATCATCCAGTTCTCGACGAAGCTCGATGGAAACCCGTAATGGATGTGGTGACGGATCGCCTGCTCACGCCCGTTGGGTTGCGCTCTCTTGCCCCCGGGCATCCAGATTACAAGGCGAGATACTTTGGCGACCTGCGCTCCCGCGATGCCGCATACCATCAGGGCACAGTGTGGGCATGGCTCATCGGACCTTATGTGGATGCGTGGCGAAAGCTGTATCCGGGCAAGGAGGCGGAGGCCCGGCGATTCCTGGCAGGCTTCGTGGCACACCTGAGCGACGCCTGCGTCGGTTCGATCAGCGAGGTCTTTGATGCCGAGGAGCCATACACGCCGCGCGGTTGCACGGCGCAGGCGTGGAGTGTGGCCGAGGTGCTGCGCTGCTGGGTGAATACGGTATGATATTGCCGAAAGGAGGCCTACATGACGGGTCGATTTATCTGTATTCATGGGCATTTTTATCAACCACCCAGGGAAAGTCCCTGGCTGGAGGCCATTGAGATCCAGGATTCTGCGTTCCCGTACCACGACTGGAACGAGCGGATTACCGCTGAATGCTACGCGGCGAACGCCGTGTCGAGGATCTGGGATACAAAAGGCCGAATTACCCAACTGGTGAACAATTATGCCAGCATAAGCTTCAACTTCGGGCCTACGGTCTTGCTCTGGATGCAGAAGAATGCCGTTGAAGTCTATCAGGCAATTCTAGAGGCTGACAGGCAGAGCATGGAGAAATTCTCCGGTCATGGCAATGCTTTGGCCCAGGCATACAACCACATGATCCTGCCGCTGGCCAACAGACGCGACAAGATTACCCAGATTATTTGGGGAATTAAGGACTTTGAGCATCGCTTTGGCCGCAAGCCGGAAGGGTTGTGGCTCCCGGAGACGGCGGTTGATCTGGAAACCCTGGACGTCATGGCACAATACGACATCGGCTTTGCCATACTTTCCCCCAACCAGGCACGGCAGGTTCGGCCCATTGATGGTAATGAATGGCAAGACGTGAGTGGCGGAAGAATCGACCACGGCATGGCCTATCGGGTGTCGCTGCCGTCAGGCCGCGTCATGAATCTGTTCTTTTACGATGGTCCCATTTCGCAGGCTCTGGCATTTGAAGGATTGCTCAACAACGGAGAGGCCTTCGCCCACAGACTGCTGTCCGCGTTTCCCGACAATCATTCGGCTCCCCGCCTCGTCCACATCGCAACGGATGGCGAAAGCTATGGGCATCACCATCGCGGGGGCGACATGGCCCTCGCTCACGCGCTCGATTACATCGAATCCAACGGGCTCGCGCAGGTGACGAATTATGGCCGGTACTTGGACGAACACCCACCGACGCACGAAGTGGCGATCTTTGAGAACAGCTCGTGGAGTTGTGCTCACGGCATAGAACGTTGGCGGTCCGATTGTGGGTGCAACACCGGCGGCCACCCAGGTTGGAACCAGGGTTGGCGAGCCCCCCTGCGTGCGGCACTGGACTGGCTCCGAGACACCGTTAGTCCCGCTTACGAACAATTGGCCGGACGGTTCCTGACCGATCCGTGGGCGGCTCGAGACGACTACATCGACATCATCGTGGACCGATCGCCAGACCGCATCAATGCGTTTCTGAGCCGTCACGCGACCCGCCCATTAAACTCCGAGGACGAGATCACCGTCCTGAAGCTCATGGAGCTCCAACGCAACACCATGCTCATGTACACAAGTTGTGGTTGGTTTTTTGACGAACTCTCCGGGCTTGAGACGGTTCAGGTCATGCAATATGCTGGCCGAGTTCTTCAGTTGGCCGACCAGCTTTTTAGCGAAGCCTTCGAACCTGGCTTTCTCGAACGTCTTGAACTTGCCAGGAGCAACATCCCTGAACACCGTGATGGCCGCATCATATATGAAGAATTCGTCAGGCCTGCCATGCTCGATATGAAAGATGTGGGCGCCCACTATGCCTTAAGCTCACTGTTCCAGGAATTCGATGAACGCAGCTCGATCTATGCGTATTCCGCCACTCGGGAGGACTACCGCAGCTTTCAGGTAGGAGGCTCACGGCTGGTAATCGGGCGGGCCACGGTCACTTCAGAGGTTACGCGCATATCCTCCAGCTTGTGCTTTGGTGTTCTACATCTTGGCGATCATAGTATCGCCTGCGGCACCGGTGAATATCAGGGCGCGCAAAAATATGAAGCACTGGCCAAAGAGATTTCAGCGGCTTTTGCCGGAGCGGACTTCCCGAAAACCATACTTCTGCTGGGTAAATACTTCGGGACGTCCACGTACTCTCTGACCTCGTTGTTCGCCGATGAACGTCGAAAAGTCCTGAACATCATCATGGGGCCGACTCTGAGAGAGGCTGAAGCTGCATATAGCTCGATCTATGAGCACCATGCTCCCTTGATTCGCTTTCTAACCGGGTCCGGCGCGCAACGGCCCCAAGTCTTGTCGGTTGCCGCGGACTTGTGCTTGAATGCCAAGCTTCGCACGGTGCTTCAAGGGGAGGGGCTTGACCCTGAAGTCGTAAGACCTCTTCTGGAAGAAGCTCGTTTGGCCGGCGCAACTCTGGATGCGACTGCTCTCGGCTTGCTACTGGCCGTCAACATTGAGAGCCTGGCCGAACAACTTCTCGAGCAGCCAGACGATCTTTCTCGTCTTACGCGGCTGAATAAGGCTGCACAACTGGTCCGGACCTTGCCGTTCGAAGTCAATCTCTGGAAAACCCAAAACATCTGCTACAAGATCCTTCACGGCCTTTGTTCCAACTTCAAGGAGAAGGCCAGCCCGGGCGACCAAAATGCGCAAGAATGGCTGCGCCATTACACGGTCTTGGCCGATAATTTTTTGCTACGGGTGCCCATATGCCCCGTGAACAACAAACGTGCAAATGGATAGAAGACCGGGAACTCTCTCATGATTATGCCAATCGCAACCTGACGCATCCAATTCAATCCTTCATCCGGTTTCAGGGAAGACGCAGCAAATACTGCAGGAAGGTCTTGAAGCCGGGCTTGTTCAGAGGAACAGTGTATCCTCTTCTTCTATGAGGGGTTGAAAACAATTCCCCTCAAGGTCCAGCGTCTCGTTGAAAACAGGTTTGTAGAAAGAATATATGCTGCCTTCACAGGCACACTTTGCCATTCCGCAGCTGGATGCTAGCCTCAAATTGACGCCCTCACTCGATTTTCTACCTTACATCATCCCGCGCCAGAAGGAAATTGGACTTTGGCCCTGTATGCACTGGACCTTGGTCCAATTCCCCTCCGACATTACATGGTCAGTCAGACTTGACCTGACATCGCCATTTTCCGCACCTTTGTGTAAAGTGACTGACCGGCCGGTTCAGGAACCAGATCTGTCCCTGATCCTTACATAGTCCTCCGGGGTGTCCATGTCCAGGATAACGCCTTCGTCGTCGACGTCCAGCAAGGATATTTTCGTGAAGTGTTGGCGGATGACATCTCGCAGGGTGGCGAGCTTCCCGATGTCTTCCAGGATGAATCGGGGAAACAGAGTCGGGTGCCCTTTCCTGCCGCGATAGATGGGGATGATGATCGCGTCGGGCTTTTGGGAGTGCGCGGATATCATGGCTCCGAGCGTTTCCGGACGGACAACCGGATGGTCGCAAAGGCAAATCATGATGCCCGTTGCATCATTGTCAATGCAGGCCATTCCCGCCTTCACGGATGCCGCCATGTCGCTTCCCGGCAGTTCATTGACGGCAATCTTGACAGGGAATTCTTTTGTTGCGTTTACGATGTCGCCGCCCTCCGGGTTGACGACAATCACGACATCGGCAACC
>JADGQM010000172.1 GCA_017881795.1 Syntrophobacteraceae bacterium | reverse complement strand
ACAGCCGTTGTATTGGAACGTTGAATACGTGGGGACGCCGCTGTAGTTGTTACAAGTGACATAGAACCAGGTGCCCGAAGCATTCCAGTCGTTCACCACGCAAGACCCCCCGCCGCCCCCGTTCAGCCAGGGGAAACCGGCGGTAGGCGAGCTTTCCGCCGGCAGGACGATCCATGGACAATTGGCTGTATACGCAGAACCCACACTGGTAAAGAGGGAATTTGATTGCCAGGCGGATGGGCAACCGCCGGTCAAATTCAGGGTCGACATGAACAGCCACGGTTGAGCATTCGAGTAATTGAACTCCTGGGCCATACAGTAGGGAAGGTACGTCCAAGGGGAAGTGCGCCCAGGCGCCTGGTACTGCGTTTGGCAATACGTGGCCCACCCCGGGCCTTGTGAGGGCAGGCCGGCCGGGTAGAACGAGTCAGGCCCGCCATTGACTGTCGAGTACTTGTCGTACAGGTACTGCGCCATGGCGACCATCTGCGCCGCCTGGTCGAACATCAGTGCAACCCCGAGCCCAACGGATGCGTAAAACTCGTCGTACTCTGCGAAGACCTTCAAGACGGACGGGAACGGGCCATTCAGGTTGGTGAGGTTTTGCATGTCCTGCCTGAGGCCATTGTTTAGAACGAACAGGGGATCGTCGGATTCGGCCATACCAGGCTGCGCCACACGGGGCACATAACCGTTCAAATTGGAATAGATCATGCTAAGCGTAGCTCCTGAGAGGAAATTCTCCAGGGTGTATCTCATGGTCGAATTGGTCGCCAGTGCATTCTGAAGGCTCTGCCAGTTCTGTGGGATATATGGGCCATTTGGGCCGGCCGGAACACACGTCACGCCGTAAGCGGGGTCACAAATCGTAGTCATGAACTGCGTATTGTAAGCCGTTTGGATAGACTTCATGTTATTAAATACATTGTCAAAATTGGTCTTCGCGTTATCGAAGTCGGTCTGCAGGACGAACGATTTGAAATCCTGCTGCCCTATGGCCATCGCTTGCTGCAACTGGCCGATCTGATACTCCACCGTGCCGACGAACTGGTCGAACTCCTGCACCGACACCGTCTGCTCCCCTGCGATTGCGCTGAAAATGGATTGGACGGCAGCTCCCAGGAAGGGCCCCACAATGGGGATCTCCCCGACCACGGCAGCGGCGAAGTTGCCGCAAGTCGTGATGACGTTCGCGCTGGCGGCCGTCGCAATCTTCCTATCGGGCTTCCCATCCGCAGCCATGCTCTTCGCATCCATCGCGACGTCCTCTGGAACCGTGGCGGCGCCTCCGGCCCCGGCCGTCTCCGCCCCGGCAGGGCCGAGCAGGGCGAGGATGGCCTGAGCCGCCTTCCTGGGCGACGTGACCGGGTGCTTCAACGTGTACTTCCCGGCCTTCTCGGCAACACGACTGTAATCGGGTCCCGGGTTAGCCTCGAAGATGGGCATGAGCCAAGCCCGGGCCAGCCGACCGTAGAGAACGGTGTCCGATGTACCGGACAGGGTCGCGGCCAGCTTCAGGACGTAGGTACCCAGGAGAAGGCTCTGCCGGGCATCCACCGGAAAACTCCAGGTGCGCCCCGCGCCGTTCTGGTCGTAGGACACCATGATGGCGCCGACGCCGGTCAGGTAACCACTGTCGTAGGCGATAACGCTGTAGAAGTTCGGGGCAATATTCGAGAAGGGGTGCAGCCCGGGTTTGTTGGGCAGCCGGAAGGTGGCTACATGCCCGCCTGTGGTTTGGACGACGGAAAGAGGCTTGTGGACGGTATTGTCCATGCCGACGAGTTGAAAGGTGCGTTGGTGCTTGGGCACATGGGCGGATGTGTAGTTGCTCGCGACTTGCAGCTTTGCAGTGATCTGGGGTGGTTTGCTGATGGCGGCCTGGGACGTCCCGAAGGCGCAGAGGAGGAACAGGACAGACCATATGAGCACGTTTCGAACCGGGCCAACTCCCCTGGTGAATCGTTTCGTGGTCTTCATCGCTTTTTCCTTTCTGTCGGGTGTAAAGGTGGGTGAGGTGATAAGAAATTACTACTTAAGATATTGCGGCAGCACCTGTCGTGGATTTTGTCAAGGACATTTTCGACAGGACATTCTCGCACCGATTTCTTGGCAAGTGATGAGAGAAATCATCCTTGAAAATTCTCTATACCTGCCTTATATCCATAACCAGCGCGCCGGGCTCTCAAGATTTTGGAGCAAGAGGCATTTTGAAGGGGACAAAACTCTCATAATTTCTTATGGCCAGCAATTCTCATTGTGGAAGTCGAACACTCCCCTGGCGCCCATAAGTGCTAACTATCCGTAACTATCCGTAAAGACCGACATGCGGAGTCTTTCGATTCAGCGGAAGCTAATCAGAATTGCGATACCGGAATATATCGCGAATCCAGGCGAAGTATCGATACTGTTAAGGTATCGTCACTTTTGCCACTCCGCTCGAAGACCCGATGAGGGTGGATTCTGGCCACTTCACCTCACGATTTATTCTTGAAATCGCTACCTGAACCACCCATAATGAACGAGAAAACCCATTTACTCTGCATACAAGCACACAATTGAGCCTGAAGATTCGGAATCCAGGCACCGCAGCGCTCATGAGGCTCCAGACTAAGGCTCCAATGCTGTCATCTCCATTTCAGGAGACTCGAAATGAAAGACGAAGAGATAACTAAAGAGCAATTGCTCAAAGAATTGATCGAGATCCGGAGCGAGATTGCCGAATTAAAGAACCCACAACCGCAGAAATAATCGAAACTACCTGATGAACTCCGCAAGTTGGCTGAGGTACACAAGTCAAGGCAGCACTTGCCATGCCCCCTGAGATGCAAGCTGAAGATGCTAGCAGGCCAGTTCATGAGCTTCAGGTTCACCAGACTGAACTCGAACTTCAGAACCAAGAGCTTCGCAATGCTCTTGAGCAGCTTGAAGAGTCCCGCACCAAGTATTCGGATCTCTATGATTTTGCTCCTGTTGGTTACCTTACTGTTGATCGGCATGGCGAGATGAGTGAAGCTAACCTCACTGCAGAACGGCAATTTGGAGAAGGTGACGGCCCTGGCGGATGGATCGTTCTATTCGAACCGGAGCTTCGGCTTGGAGAACACACGATAGTGCCGGATCTGGCAGGATGGAAGAAAGAAAGGCTGCCTGAGCCATCTGAGGAAAATTGGATCGCTGTCTCTCCGGACTGGATCTGCGAAGTCCTTTCGCCGAGCAGACCGTATCGCACCTCTGGTTCCTTGACCCACTGGCCAAGACACTGGACGTATTCCGGCTCGAATCCGGCAAATGTTTCTTGTCGGCAAGCTTCTTTGAAGATGACAAAGTGAGGGCAGGCCTTTTTCAAGAAGTCGAGATTGACCTCCGACGTCTTTGGTGGGAGCAGGCCTAAAGGGTCTGGAGCCGCCGTTTTTCAAGAGCGCGCAACCACAGGAGCGTAACGATGGACATTCACGAAAGAATAGGGCAGCGCGCAGGGGATGTTGTCCCGAACGCAGTCTCCAGCATTACCCCCGAGAAGCAGGGCACGGTCTTGGGTCTCACCATGCTCCTGGCTCTTACCGGGGCCATGATCCTCTGGCTCGGCTGGCAGTTCTATGTTCTGCAAGGAGATATGGAACACATCCGCCACCGCGACCAGCGTCTGGTGGAACTGGCCGGGGAAATCGTCCATCTGGATGAGGTCCTGACCATGTCGGCGCACATGGCTGCGGCTACTCTCGATCCAGCTTGGGAGGAGCGTTACCGCCGGTTTGAGCCCCAGTTGGACAAAGCGATCAATGAGAGCCTCGGGCTGGAGCCATGGATCGTGGGCGAGTTCATCGCCCAGACCGACGCGGCCAACCGAAAACTGGTGGAGATGGAGAAAAGGAGCTTCGAGCTGGTCCGTCAGAAAGACCGGGACGCCGCGGCGGCGGTCCTCTTCAGCCCTGAATACGAGAGGCAGAAGCAGCTCTATACCGATGGAATGCTGAAACTCACCGCCTCCCTGAGGGCCCAGGCCGAGACCGCCTTGGATGCGCAGCAAAGACGAATACAACTCGTTTTTGCCAGCCTCCTGGTCGTGCTCGCGGTCCTGTCTTTCTTCTGGGTGACCCTGTTGCGCACAAGCAGACGGCGCACCGAAGCCGAGCGTCGAGCAAGGCAGGCCACGGAACACGCGCGGAACGAGTTGGAGACACGGGTAGCCGAGGCCACCGCCCATCTCACCGCGGCCAATCATCGCCTGGAACAGGAAATGGGGGTGCGCCGGGCGTCCGAACAAGCACTCCGGGAGCGTGAGGAGGACCTCTCGATCACCTTGCGCTCCATCGGGGATGCAGTAATCGCCACGGATACCGATGGCCGGGTGGTCCGGATGAACCCGGTGGCCGAACGGTTGACGGGCTGGCCGCTGCCCGAAGCCGTCGGAAGAAGGCTGACCGAGGTTTTCCGCATAATCAATGCCCGGACCCGCGAGCCGGTCGACGATCCTCTGGTGAGGGCTCTGGCCGACGGCGAGGTTGTCGCGGTGGGCAACGACACGGCCTTGATCGCCCGGGACGGCGCCGAGCGCCTGATCGCTGACAACGCCGCGCCCATCCGGGATCATCAGGACGGCATTCGGGGGACGGTCCTGGTCTTCCACGACGTCACCGCCGCTTACCAGGTCAGGGAAACACTGCGCGAGAGCGAGCAGAAATACAGGGCACTCTATGACAACGTCGGGGTCGGCGTGGCGATGATCGGGAAGGACATGGAAATCCTGGCACTCAACCGCCGGATGCAACAATGGTTTCCTGAGACCGATCTCCCGCAACGGCCGCTCTGCTACCGCGCATTCAACCTCGTCCCCCTGGACGAATGCTGTCCCAATTGTCCCACGCGCATGACCCTGGAAGACGGGCGACTGCACGAAGCCGAGACGCAGAAGCCAACGCCGGATGGAACCAGGTTCTACCGGATTGTCTCGACCCCGGTCAGCGACGCGGACGGACGGGTGGTGGCCGCCATTGAGATGCTTGACGACATCACCGAGAGAAAGCAGGCGCAGCAAGCGATGTTCGAGAGCGAATCGAAGCTGAAGGCCATCACCGACTCGGCCCATGACGCCATCCTGATGATGGACCCTGAAGGCAAGGTGTCCTATTGGAATCCCGCAGCCGAAAGTATCTTCGGTTACACGAGCACCGAGGTGCTCGGCAGGGACTTGCATGAACTCATCGCGCCGCAACGCTATCATGAAGAGCACCACGCGGCCTTCCCGGAATTCCAGCGCACAGGCCGGGGACCGGCCGTGGGCAAGAGGCTCGAACTACAGGCGCTCAGAAAGGACGGCCAAGAGATCACCGTGGCCCTGTCGCTGTCCGCCGTGCGAGTCAAGGAAGACTGGTGCGCCGTGGGCATGTTACGCGACATTACTGCGCGCAAGCACGCTGAACAGGCCTTGCGCGAGAGCGAGGAGCGGTTCCGGATCCTCTTTGAAAGCTCCCGTGATGCCATAATGACCATGGAGCCACCGCTCTGGAATTTCACATCTGGAAACCCGGCAACGCTGGACATGTTCAAGGCGAAGAACGCTGAAGAATTCATTTCCTACGGACCCGGGGACGTGTCTCCAGAGCGGCAACCGGACGGCCGTATATCTGCCGAGAAGGCCAAGGAGATGATCGAAACGGCCATGCGCGAGGGGTCCCACTTCTTCGAATGGACCCACGCGCGGATGGATGGAAAGGCGTTTCCCGCCACCGTACTCCTGACCAGGACGGAATGGGCCGGAAAGGTGAATCTCCAGGCAACAGTCAGGGATATCACCGAGCAGAAGAAGGCAGAGCGTGACTTGCGTCGGGCGATGGAGCAACTGGAGCAGGCCAACGCCCGGCTCGAAGCGGCCATCGAGCTTGCCAACCAGATGACCATCGAAGCCCAGGCGGCCAACATCGCCAAGAGCCAATTTTTGGCCAACATGAGCCACGAAATCCGCACTCCTATGAACGGCGTCATCGGCATGACCGGGTTGCTGCTCGACACCGACCTCTCGCGGGAGCAGCGCAGTTACGCCGAGACAGTGAGATCGAGTGGTGAGGCTCTTCTGTATGTGATCAACGACATTCTCGACTTTTCGAAGATCGAGGCGGACAAGCTGGAGTTGGAAACGCTGGATTTCGACCTGCGCGCCATGATCGAGGACACGGTGGAGTTGCTTGCCGTGCGCGCCCACGAGAAGCAACTCGAGTTCATCTGCCACATCGATCCCGAAGTGCCGACCTTCCTGCGGGGCGACCCTGGGCGGCTGCGCCAGATCCTTGTCAATTTGGGAGGCAACGCCATCAAATTCACTTCACAGGGCGAAGTCGCAATCGATGTGCGGTTGGAGTTGGAAACCGACGACCAGATCAAGGCCCGTTTCGAGGTGAGGGACACGGGCATCGGCATTCCTCAGCATAAGATCCCACTCCTGTTCAACGCCTTCCAGCAGGTGGACGCCTCGACCACGCGCCAGTTCGGCGGTACGGGGCTGGGACTGGCCATATCGACACGCCTCGCGGCGCTGATGGGCGGCGAAGTCGGCGTCCAAAGCGTCGAGGACGAGGGCTCCACCTTCTGGTTCACAGCAGTGTTTGGCAAGCAGCTTCCGGGCGAACGCCTCGAAGGGATGCCCCAGGCCGACCTCCGGAGTGTCCGCATCCTGGCCGTGGACGACAACGCAACGAATCGCCTGGTTCTCGCCGAGCAACTGGCTTCGTGGGGCGTGCGTCACTCGGAGGCCGAGAGCGCCGCCAAGGCCATTGACATACTTCGCGCCGCCCGTGCCGCGGGAGATCCCTTCCGCCTCGTCCTCACCGACATGCAGATGCCGCAAATGGACGGAGAATCCATGGGCAGGGCCGTCAAGGCCGACCCCGAATTGCGCGACACGCTCCTGGTGATGATGGCCTCTTTCGGCAATCGTGGCGATTCGACACGGCTCAAAGCAATAGGTTTTTCCGGGTACTTGATCAAGCCCGTCAAGCAGTCCCAATTGTACGACTGCCTGGTCACCGTCCTAGGGGGCGCCGTTGCTTCGGAAAAGGCACAGGGGGCAACCCTGGTCACCCGCCACACACTCAGCGAGGCCCGACGGCGAAAGGTTCGCATCCTGGTGGCCGAAGACAACATCACCAATCAGCAGGTGGCTCTGCGGATTCTCGAGAAGCTGGGTTTCCGCGCCGATGTCGTGGCTAACGGACGGGAGGCAATCCAGGTCCTTGAGACGGTCCCCTATGATCTCGTGTTCATGGACGTGCAGATGCCGGTCATGGATGGTTTCGAAGCGACCCGATCCATTCGCTCAGGCAAGACGAAGGTCTCCGACCCGAGTATACCCATCATCGCCATGACCGCCCACGCCATGAAAGGTGACCGTGAGCGCTGTCTCGAAGCGGGCATGGACGATTATATCTCCAAACCGGTCGCGCCGCTGGCCCTAGCCGAGGCCCTCGAGAGGTGGCTGGATCACGCTCAAGAAGAACCACCCGTCGTCTCTGCCCCCGCGGGGCAAACCGGCCCTTTCGAAGGTCCGCCCGTGTTCGATCGGCAAGCCCTCATTTCGCTGCTGATGGATGACGAGGAGCTGGCCAGGGAGATCATCGCAGATTTCCTGGGAGACATGCCCAAGCAGATGCATACGCTCGCGAAGTACATCGACCAGGACGACGCGCCATTGGCGGGAGGCCAGGCGCACGCAATAAAAGGTTCGGCGGCCAACGTGGGCGCCATGGCCCTGAGTGCGGTGGCCTTCGAGATGGAGAAGGCCGGACGGGAAGGCCGATTACAGGAAATCGCCGCCCTCATGTCTGAACTGGAACGGCAGTTCGAGTTGCTGGAAGTGCATATGCGGGAGGACCAATCATGAGAATTCTGATTGCCGAAGATGACTTTACCTCGCGTAACATTCTGACGGCGATTCTGAAAAAATGGGGCTATGATCCCCTGACCACGGTCGACGGCAATGCCGCCTGGGACGCACTCCAGCAGCCCGACGCGCCGAAACTGGTCCTTCTCGATTGGAACATGCCGGGAATGGAAGGGCTCGAGGTCTGTCGCCGCCTCAGGGAAATCGATTCACCCAGTCCTTCCTACGTCATTCTTTTGACCGGGCGGGGGGAGAAAGGCGATATCGTCCAGGGGTTGGAGGCAGGAGCCAATGACTACATCTCCAAGCCCTATGACAAGGAGGAATTGCAGGCCAGGATCGGGGTGGGTAAACGAATGCTGGAGTTGCAGTGCAGTTTGCTGGAAGCGCGGGACGCCCTGGCGCATCAGGCGACCCACGATCCCTTGACCGGTATTCTCAACCGCCGCGCCATCCTGGATAGGCTCAACAAGGAGCTTTTACGAGTGAGTAGGGAAGACGGAAGGCTGAGCGTCGGGATCTGCGACCTCGACCATTTCAAGAAGGTCAACGACACTTACGGTCACCAGGTCGGCGATGAAGTGCTGGTCGCCTTCACTCAGTGCATTCAAGCTCATCTGCGGGAATATGACTCTGTTGGCCGATACGGTGGAGAGGAGTTCCTCATCATCGTCGCGGGTTCAGAAGGACAGATTCAAGAGGGAATTTATGAAAGGTTGGTTACGGAGGTTGCCGACACCGAGATCAAGACTAAGGCGGGACCTATTTCAATAACAGTCAGCATCGGGGTCGCTCCAGGAACAGGTCAAAGTGCGATTGACGCACTGCTTGCCGCCGCGGATGCTGCCCTTTATCAGGCAAAAGCCGAGGGCAGGAACCGTGTTGCCTATGCGATCCAGCAATGATGGTGGCGCGTCGAAAGGAGACAATTGACACCATCACGAAAATGCCGATTAGGAAATTGCATGATAAAGGGTGAAAAAATGCCAAAAACCAATAATTTGGGTCGAATTGCTGTCGCAAATGGACTATGACCCAGCACACAGTTTGCTGTATTCTGTCCAATGTTGCTCTCTCCCTCCGGCTTCTCGCATTATAGGGGTAACCCCAAGATTCATGCAATGACGCAGATTTAACCATTCAACATAAGGCAAGATATCAAGAACATATCGCCAACAAAAGAGTTGCGCCCTTAAGGTTCGAACAGTGTTAAGGTATCTGGAAT
>JADGQM010000476.1 GCA_017881795.1 Syntrophobacteraceae bacterium | reverse complement strand
TTTGACCAATGACTTTCCTACCTCGGCCAGGATCTGAGCCGACTGCTCGAACGTGATGGCCTGGACTTCGGGCGGAGCCGGCCAATGACAACGATGCACCACGAACAGCCAGTCGTGGACTATGTAGGCGGGCCCGAAAGCCCAGGGCGAGAGTCCTGGGACACTCCAGAATACGCGAGGTATGCTGCCGCCGTCGGTGTACATAAGGCCAGGAACAATCCTGGTGTTCGTGGCCTTCATGAACGACGGCTGGAAGCTGAATAGGTCGTTATTGTCCGGAACGTAGATGAATTTGTCCTGCCGATTCCATACAACGACCACGTGACCCTTCAGATCGCCGTCGCCGTAGGTGATCCAGGAGGCGCATCCGGCCAAGGTCATCGTGAACAATAAGCCGAGCACCAAAAGGCGCCGGCGGCGCAATCCAAAAATCATGGCGACCCCCAAAGAGACACGTCGCCCGCCATCCCCATTGTCAGGATAATGCAGCCTCCTTAACGGACATCTAAAGCGCGTCTGCTTCGTTTTCGACCTCGCGCGGCAAGGGCAAGTGGCGTCCAGCGCAGGTGGCGCGCGTGTTCAAGCGGGCATGATCAACGCGTCCAGCCCAGCGGTCCGCATTGCCATCGGGCTTGGCGATCAAACCGGCGATGTCTGCTCCTGAGAGTAAACCGGAAACGCGGTTTATGCCGGGCCACTTCCCTTTTCACCCGGAGCAGACTTGGACAGGTCGCTAAAGCCTGGCCCGTCAGCATAAGGGATGTCTTCCTCTCGGTGGGCGCGATGGCCTCGCTCATTGACTATTTCTTGACGCTGTAATGCACTTGAGACCAAACGTGACGCTCGTTCTCAGGCCCCCTTTCAGGAACCGCAGCGATGCGCAACTTATGTCATTGGTTGGTCTTACTGACCGCTGTGCTGCTTCCAGCTCATGCACACGCGGAGTTGCTTACCTTCAGAAGTGAGGCCATTCCCGCGGATTTGACCGCCACCATTGGCGGTGAGCTCTCCCTTCCAAAAGGAAAAGGTCCGTTTCCGGTCGTCATCTTGTTGCATCCATGTGGAGGGCTGGATGAAGTTGTCCTAACGACACTTCAAGGTCACTCCCGGGAGTTGCTGAGCAGCGGATTTGCGACGTTGATTTTGGATAGCTACGGGTCTCGAAATCTGACGGGTGGCAAAATGTGCAGCAACAGATTGTACAGATCGGATATCCGGTATGGGATCAGACGAGATGACGCATTCAACGCGATGGCTGCTCTGCAGCGCCACGCAAACATCAGCAAGGAGAACATATTTCTTCTTGGTCTAAGCGATGGCGGGAGCGCCGCCCTCCTCAGCGCTAAGGGAGGACCGGTCGACCACTTTCGCGCGATTGCTTCCTACTATCCTGATTGTGGAAAATTGCTCGGGGGAGTTGGCTACGTTTATAAGTCGCCGATAATTGTCTTTGTCGGAGAGAAAGATGATTGGACTCCGCCAGCTGAATGCATCAAATCGAAAAGTCCTGGTGTCGTCACGGGTGCAGAGTTCGAAGTTATATCTTATCCAAACGCGTACCACGGCTTTGATCAGCCACGGCCGATGAGAAAAGTCCTGGGGTACACGATGGCATATGACCGTGGGGCCACGGTCGACAGTCGGAAAAGATACATAGAGTTCTTCATCAAGAATTTGACGGCCGAACTGAAAGCCGCGCCTCCCTTTTCCGGAAAGGCGAAGTGAGGTAGCGTCGCTCGCAGTGCTTTCAAAGCAAGGGGCGCACCTGGGTCGGGGCGGATTCCCGACGGCAAGAGCGATTGACACGTTGTGTTCCTGAACATTGTTCTGTGGTGCGACTAAGTTAACTGGATTGAGAGTCTGCTGTTGGCACCAGGAAAGACCTTCGAGCGGCGGCCAATATTCATGCTGGGCCCTGCCAAAATACTGTATGAAGTGATTGGTGGAAGATTTTTAAGATTTTGCAGGGAGGAAAATTGATGACGACTATGTTTGTCAGACACACAGTCTCCGACTACAAGATCTGGCGTAAAGCCTACGACGATTTCTCTCCGGTCCAGAAGGCGAAGGGCGTAACAGCTCAGGCTGTTTACCGAGCAGCCGACAATCCCAATGACATTACGATAACTCACGAGTTTGCGTCGGTCGAAGCTGCGCGAGCCTTCGCGACAAGCGCCGAATTAAAGAGCGCCATGCAGAATGCGGGAGTGGCCGGAGCGCCAACGATTTGGTTCACCAACCAGGCGTGAGATATCGATCCCGGCTAAGCGCTGGGATCTTCGCCGTGGTGCGCCACGCCTGTTGCCTTCCCGATCATTGCCACTGTCGGCAATCGGTCTGCGCAGCCGGCGGAATATGCCTTCGTTGAAATCGGCCTTGATCCCCAACTCGCGACAATTCTCGACGGGGCGTACACCCGACTAGGGAAAAGGCCAGACCCTCGTGGTATTTCTTTGAACTGGTTTCGGCTAACCGTGCAGCTCCTCGCGTGCCAATATTTAGAGAAACCGAGCAAAGGCTCGCAGAACAGGATTTTCATTTTTGGATTTCACAGCAGCTTGCTCAGCGACGAGCGGCTGTTCGATCTTGCAGTAAACATCGCGGCACCTGGATTTGCGGATACGAGTTATTGGACCGCGAAGCCCCGCGGTGCCTCGCTGCGGCTCTATCCGCCGACACATCCCTTTACAAAAGCACGAACGCGGTAGATGGCGCGCCTTGTGCCC
>JADGQM010000475.1 GCA_017881795.1 Syntrophobacteraceae bacterium | reverse complement strand
GCCTTTCTTTCGCGCATCGAACAGCTCGACCCGAAACTCAACTGCTACCTGAGCTCGCTAGCCGATGCGGCACTCGAGCAGGCCAGGCAATTTGAAGAGGGACAACGGGATGTTGGTCTTTCTCCCCTTGCCGCCGTCCCCCTCGCCATTAAAGATGTGATCTGCATGCAGGGAATAAGGACGACTTGTGGCTCACGCATCCTGGAGAACTTTGTTCCCCCTTACGATGCCACGGTGACGGAGCTTCTCAAGCAGGCCGGGGCCATCTTCATTGGCAAGACGAACATGGATGAATTCGCCATGGGATCATCCACAGAGAACTCGGCATATGAGCCTACGCGCAATCCCTGGGACCTGAACCGAGTCCCGGGAGGCTCCAGCGGAGGATCCGCCGCCGCCGTGGCCGCGGACCTTTGTGCCGGATCTTTGGGGACCGACACCGGAGGTTCCATTCGCCAGCCAGCCTCATTTTGCGGTGTGGTGGGACTCAAACCCACCTATGGCCGCGTTTCCCGTTTCGGTCTGGTGGCTTTTGCTTCCTCTCTCGATCAGATCGGCCCAATCACCAAAGATGTCGAGGACGCCGCGCTGTTGCTGCAAGTCATTGCCGGCCATGACCGGAGAGATTCGACCTCGGTAGATCAGCCCGTTCCGGATTATCGAGGGGCTTTGAAAGAATCCATAAAAGGACTCCGGCTTGGAATTCCCAAAGAATATTTCATTGAAGGCATGCACCCCGACGTGTCAGCGAAAGTGCAAAAGGCCATCGCGACCTGCCAGGACCTGGGCGCCGAAATAATCGAAGTCTCCCTGCCTCATACGGAATATGGAATCGCTGCCTATTACATCATTGCTCCAGCCGAAGCGAGCTCCAACCTGGCACGTTACGACGGGGTGAAGTATGGCCTGCGAGTTTCCGATGCCCGGGACCTTATGACCATGTATCGCCAGAGTCGGTCGCAGGGGTTTGGCTCGGAGGTGAAGCGAAGGATTATGCTCGGCACTTATGTGCTCTCGGCAGGCTATTACGATGCCTATTACAAGAAAGCCTCGCAGGTGAGGACTTTGATCCGACAGGATTTCGTGAAGGCGTTTGAGCAATGTGATGCGCTGCTGGCTCCGGTGGCTCCGGTTCCGGCGTTTAAGATCGGGGAAAAGGCAGATGATCCGCTGCAGATGTATCTCAGCGACGTTTTTACCCTGCCGGCCAGCCTGGCCGGAATCCCCGGCATCTCGGTGCCGTGCGGCTTCTCATCCGAGAAGCTTCCCATCGGGCTGCAAATCCTCGGCCCCCATTTCCGGGAAGACCTCATCCTGAGGATCGCCTACCAGTTTGAGCAGGCCACCCCGCACCTGAGATCCAAACCTCGACTCGCCTTGAGTTAGCTGCTGGTTGGATACAACGGGTTGGAACACACAGTTCTTTCCTTTTTCTGTTATTGAACTCAGAGTCCGGAAAAGCGTGTGCAAGTACTCTAATCTTTTTCCTGCTAATTATGAACCTGATTTGTCTTTCTTGGGCAAGTCCAGTCCATGCAAAGTGGCAGAGTAATGGTCTGAATGGTAGCCATATTACCGCTCTTGCCATCGACCTAAAGAATCCCCAGACCGTCTATGCCGGAACATGGACCGACGGAGTATTCAAGACCACCAAAGGTGGCCTTACAAGCTATGATCTGGCCGACGATCCAGGGAGTTGCGTTGACCCTAAGAGTGACATGTTGTGTAGGGAGTCAGAATAAAGGTAGGGGATAAGGGGGGTATTTTTCAGAATAGGTTGACAAAAAGGCAGTGATTATCGAAATAAGTGGGCCTCAGCGAAGAGGCCTTTTTTTATGAAAAAGAGGGCGGAGAGTTTTCGGCGAACTCAACCGCCCTTGAAACAAAACAGGGGTGCGTCAAGCACCCGAAAGGACGAAGCAATGATACTGCCTGTTGTTGCGGTTCTCAAGGAGATTTACGAGAAGGGTCGAGATTATCTGTGGCCAAAACCGGAGGTTTGCCCGTGTTGCAAGGCAAGTCGGTTGTGGGGCCACGGGTTTGTGTTGGCCTATTTTGATGGACAGCTTGGCGGCGTTTACCTGCGTCGTTATCGTTGCCCGCAATGCAACAGTGTACTCCGCCTCAAGCCTGAAGGCTATTTCAAACGGTTTCAGTCTTCCATCCAAGACATCCGCGCCAGTATCTGTCATCGCTTAAAGTCCAATTGCTGCCAGGGTGGTTTTTCTCGAACTCGTGAAGGGCACTGGTACAAGGCCCTGAAACGGAAGGCCAAGGCCTATCTTGGGGATGCCATTGGCGACGATTTGCTTCAGGCCTTTGATCGTCTTTGCCAGATGGGCAAGGTCCCGGTAAGCCGGTCCATCTAATCCCAAACGGAACCCAGTTATTATTGGCCCTACCGAAGGGTGTCATCGCCAAAGGGATGATCTGCGTCGTAAAGATGCCGAACCAAACAAAAAAGGAGGCGCTTTATGACAGAGGATCAAAAGAAAGAAGTGGCGGTGTTTCGCTTCGGGGTCATCCATGAACTGGTAAACAGGATGGACCTGGATCGAGGAGAACCGGAGCGGTTGCTTCGGGAGAAGTGCTCCCGAAGGTGGAGCATTCCGTTCTCGGAGAAGACCCGGATCAGCCGGTCAACGATTTTAAGATGGATACAGCTTTATAAAGAGAGCAATGGCAAGCTCGCCTCGCTCTATCCTCCTGGGCGGGCTGATCGTGGGAA
>JADGQM010000171.1 GCA_017881795.1 Syntrophobacteraceae bacterium | reverse complement strand
CATGGGAACACTACTTTGAAGAAAGGAGTTTTCCATGGCCTATCCTGAAACTGCAACCAATTTGTCGCCGCAACGTTCCCTGAGAGAGGTTATTAATGACTGGATATCCGCCCGCACCGCAAGCGCATGGATTATCTGGAGCGATTCCAGGCGATGATCGACGCCTACAACGCCGAGGAGTTCTTCCAGCAATTGGTGGCCTTCGCCCAGAGCCTGAACGCAGAAGAGCAACGGGCCGTGGGCGAGCAACTGGATGAAGAGGAACTGGCCCTTTTTGACCTCTTGACCAAACCTCGGATTGAGATGAGTGACGCAGACCGGAACAAGGTGAAGTCCACAGCTCGGGAGCTGCTGCCCACACTCAAGGCGGAGAAGCTGGTGCTCGATTGGCGAAAACGCCAGCAGGCCCGCGCCGACGTGCGGGTGACCATCGAGAAACTCCTGGACCAGGGCTTGCCGAGGGCCTACACGCCGGAACTGTTCGAACAAAAGACGACAGCCGTGTTCCAGCATGTTTATGACGCCTACTATGGCGCAGGGCGCAGTGTGTATGCGGCGGCGGCATGAAAAAGCCATCAGATCGGGTAGCTGGAGGTATTTCTTCCCCAGTTACCACACACCACCCCGGCTTGTCGGGAGTGACCCTATCCCCTGGAAGAGGGTTATCTGTAGATTTCTCTTCGGTAGCCAATCCGCACCACAAGCACGGTGACTTTCTCGTCTTGGATTTCACAGATCATGCGGTAATGCCCAACCCGGTACTTCCACAAGCCCGCCAGCCGGCTCCACTTCTGAATAAGGCACGGCAAGTGTGAGTCACCGATTGACACCTTGCTTTTCGCGTATCTCAGGACTTGCAACGGATGCATACCCTTGTGGCTTCAACTTTACCAGGCCTTTAGCCGCCCTAGAGCTGGCGAAGCATCGCAACCAGCCCCCGGTAAAATCCTGCACTGTCAAATTGTAGAGACCACCCAATGATGTCCATGTGATCTACACCATTCTCAAGCCCCTTCCAGTTCCAGATCCCGGCCGCCGGCTTATCTCCCTTGCTCAGGTCCTTGATGGTGGAGCTCGTCTGGCAGAAGGCGTCGCCGCATACCTGGATTGTCGGGCCTTTCATGCTCCTTGTGTTGACTACCCCATCGTTTGGCCACCAACTCTTGTCGATTGCCGGGTAACCCGCCTCTTGCCGAGTATAGCTTCCCATGAAAGGTGGGCCGGAAAAAATGCTGATGAGTGGGTTAGTGAAAGGCACCGGGTATTCCCAACCCGTTACCGGCCCTGTCCAGGTCGATTTCGTGCTATAGGAGAAGTAATAAACTTGCGGCAAGTCTTTCACCCAGGTGTTCAATTCTGCGGCCCCTTTTGGACTGAGATCATAAGAGCTCAAATCCCTGTTAAAGCGGTTGGCCCAGAGGGGCGAGGCCATGACCCGATGCAGATATTCAGGGAAAGATTCATTGGGCGCCTGGGCTGTTATCCCCCACTGATCGAGCTTGAAGTCGTAGACATAGCGGCTGATGCCGTCCAGACCGCTTGACAAGGTTGCCATCCCTGCTACCAGGGACTGTATGAACGGTACAAAATCCGTGATGACGTCAGCCAACGTTGTGCCGTCATGAGGAGTGGCGAGTGTCGTAATGCTCATCACCCAAGAACTGCTGGTTGCCTTATTGGCAAAGAGATCCGGATTCTTCCGGCCGCCATTCGTGGTGAGCAGTTGCACCAAGGTTCTGGCTGTCTGGCCCCCCATGCTGTGAGAGATGATATGAATCGGATGGTCTTTATCCCATTCAGGGTAGAAGCCTTCGTAACATCTCCCGAATTGGCTATGATTAAAAGCCCAACTGTGCTGTTCGCCATAATCAGCGCAGCCACCTTTAATTTGATAGTAGAGCTCGACTGCCCGGTCCCAGTTTGAGCTCACGGGGCCTATCGCCGCAGTGAAGAACCTTTGATCGGGATAGGTCGCTTTCATAACCTCCTGTAGGTCAGAGTTGCCACCCCAATAATGAAAACCGAGACCTTCACTCCTTCCGAAACCTAGAAATCCATGAACGAAAACTACAGGGTGGACGTTGGCAGCCTGGGCAAAATGGGATAACCCGATCAAGCAGGCCATCAGAACTACCGCAGCCATGATGAGTCTGGTTGATTGTCGCATCAACAGCACCTCTCTTTCTTTGGACTCGGATGAATGGTCATGTTTGTTCTCTCATGGCCCCAAGTGTGGTAGTCTGTCTCGCTGGCTCGGTGGTCATTTTACCTTAACTTCTATCGATTTTTCGACCAATGTCTTCGAGATTTCGAGATTTACAGCATGGACCGAGCAAAGCTTCAGAAAATCATCTCTTGTGGCCAAACCGGCGTTGATCGAGCAGCAGAGGAGATCACCAGAAAGTGAATGCCTTAATGCAGACAGGAAGGAAACCTATGGAAACCAGGAATAATAAACCAGAGGCTGCCGGACCCGAAGCTGGTATTGTGGAAGATACGAAAGGAATGAGATATTGGGAATTTAGAAAGGAATTTTGCACCAACGAAGGGTGGCAGCTACGAAGAATTGATCCGGAGACTTATGAGGTTTTAAACAATAAAGGTGAAAAGATTGGAATCTTCAAGAGTGGAGAAGGGTATTTCCCAAGCCGCTAACATTTCCGGCCGCGCGAATAGGGCAAGCGAGGGTGATTAGGAGTTACCTTATTGAGGTTTCTGAATAGCAGATCTTCCGGCGGTGACGCCGAGACGGTGGATGGAACCGCGCTGACTCTGGAAGTCGATCGGCGCTCCAACCCCGGGGTCGCCTTCCCTACCGGATCACCCGAGAGGACCCCTGAGCCCCACGCCCACATGCGCCATGGTCAATGCGGCCGCGCCTGGAAAGTATCGCATTGCCTGAGATCGCCGCTCTCGATGCCGCTCCTGAACCAGTGCACGCGCTGCGCCGAGGTGCCGTGGGTGAACGTGTCGGGAACGACGTAGCCACGTGCCTGCCGCTGCAAGCGGTCGTCGCCGATCGCGCTGGCAGCAGCCAGCGCTTCCTCGATGTCGCCGGCCTCGAGGACGTTGCGCATGCGATCGGCATGGTAGGCCCAGACCCCGGCGAAGCAATCGGCCTGGAGCTCAAGGCGCACCGACAAGGCGTTGGCTTGGGTTTCGCTGGTACGGCCTCGCTGCGCCTGCACCTTGTCCATGATGCCAAGCAGATGCTGCACGTGGTGGCCAACCTCATGCGCGATGACGTACGCCTGGGCGAAGTCGCCGGGCGCCTTGTACCGGGTCTTCAGATCCTGGTAGAAAGCGAGGTCGATGTAAACCTTCTGGTCCTGCGGGCAATAGAACGGCCCCATCGCCGTCTGGCCGGTGCCGCAGGCGGTCGGGGTCGCGCCCGTGAACAGGACGAGCTTCGGATTCTGGTACTGACGGCCGGTTTGTTGGAAGATCACGCGCCACGTGTCCTCGGTGTCCGCGAGCACCTTCGAGACGAAAGTTGCCATCTCGTCGCTAGCCGGAGGCTTGTGCGCGGGCGCCGACTGGGGCGCCGGGTTGCCGCCACCCGAGAAGAGGCTGAGCATCACCGAAGGGTCGATGCCGAGGAAGTAGCTCGCCACCAGGGCGAGGATGACCGTACCGATGCCGACGCCCCGGCCGACGCCGAAGCCGCCGCGGCCACCTTCGCCGCGACGGTCCTCGACATTGTCACTCTCTCGTTCGTCCTCGAGCCGCATGTGCTTTCCTCCACTTTCCGTTTGTTTCCGCTACGAGCACGCCGACCTGGACGATCCTCCGACAGTGGACCTATTCGGCTGAACAGCGGGATGGTGTAAATCAGGTTACATTAATTCATACCCCGTATTGAGTTTGGGAATTCCAGCGATTTTGCAAGTAGTTATGGGATCCGGAAATTGAAAGTATTCGCAGGCCTTGGGTTGGTGCACATTGGTACAGACAGCCCGGACAACTGGAACAGAGGTAAACTTTTTTTAGTACTCTCGGATAAATTTTAATATTTCAATTTGCTCTTTATTAAACGGGCACTCCTTACCGACGCCCTCTCTCTCGGCCAAGGCACAAGCCACCGTCTCGTCCCAATCGTCAAAGTTTTTCAAATAACCTTCCTCATCCACCTGGATTTTCTTGCTCTCGTACTCAAATGTTGGCATGGGTTCCCTCCGATGCATGCTAAGGATTCATGTTGATTATCCTGAAAATGGATAGCCCTCATCTGCAAGACATTTTTTGGAAAAATCCGGGTTACGTCCGACTCCATCTTATGTGGCCCGACCCTGAAATTATAAGGAGCTTACTAATCAAGTTCAACCCACTGTGAAAAGCAACGATCTTATTTTAGGTGAAAGGTACGGCAAGTGTGAGTCACCAATACGTCACCAGAAAAATCGGGTCCATCGGCGCCTTGCGTCCGGTGTGAGATTTTCTTCTGAGGTTTGAAGCTGTCTCACGTAAAGAACTTGCTTTCCTTAAGCATCCTTCCTGGCCGCCTCTCGCCTCTCCACAACGCAGTAGATTCCCTCTCCCTGGACCGCGGGATCAAAGCACAAATTGTCCGATTGACACCTTGCTCTCCCCGTATTTCCTGACCTCCAGCGATTGATGAGATGGGGTTCTCGAATGAGAGGGCGACTTAGTGAAATGTAGTCGGCCAAGCCCTCGCTTACCAATCGTTCGGCCACTTCATAAGAGCGAATTCCTCCAACCAGCATCAAAGGAACGCCGATTTTTTCCTTATATTTTTTCGCCCCATGCACATGATAGGCATCAGAGCCCACGCTCGAACTTGTACACTTGGGCGGAAATCGGTAGCCAGTTCCGGTGGGCACGGTGAAGCTGTGCCCACCGGAAACGTGCACGGACTTATGCCCGTGTGTACGAACTGTTGGGATGGCTCAGACGCTCCATACAATCTTCATAGATCCGAATCCGGCGCATCAGAGCCCTTTGTGAGTTCTCGTTTAAGTTGTTCCCTCAAGGCGATGAACTCCGGGCTGCTGGGAAGTGACCGAAAAATCGTGTCAAGATAACCTGCCTGCAAAACGATCTCGCGGCTGACAGCAAAATTCAAATCGTAAACCCAACTACAGACCAGCAGCTTCAGGTCATTGATCCAAACCATTGCTTCATATTTGCCAATTCTCCCGGTTCGAACGCTCTGAAAAATTTCCTCAGTGTATGCTGTAGGATGGGGTTTCAAATTCAGTGTAACCACACCGTTGACCGGGGAATCGGGCAAAAAGTAAGAGATCAGGACGGGGAAGATATCGAGTTTGTCAGCATCCCGAACGATCCGCGTCATCCTATCCAGTGCGAAAGGGAGCCCTGCTGGAATAAACTGGCGATTATGGAGGAATATGGCGCCCAAAACCAACCGACGGTGTTCTGGCCTTAAGGTGGTGAGGGCATCCGTTGTTCTGAGGACATCTACACTCAAGGCGGCATGATTGGCGGAGTTGCGGTCATTGAAAGTGCGAAACCGCTCATATTGTGGAAATCGGCCTACATCATGAAACAGCGCGGCGAGGTGTGTGAGTTGAGCCAATACACCATCCAGCTTCAGCGAGGCACTGATTTTGATAGCGTTGTCAAGGACCCGCAGAGAGTGATCTTTCTTGATGGCAACGTTCTTCCGATCTTCCACGCTTCCTTGGGAAAAGCGCTCTGAGTAATTCTCAAACCATTTGATGTGCTGGTTCAAATCATCCGTCATGATGTTACTCTTCAAAGCCAAGACGCCGTACAATGGAAACGAGGTCCTGCTCGGCCATCCCTTTGATTTCCCATCCCTTTGATCTCTCGTCTCTCTCATCCCTGGCCATGAAGGAGATGATCTGATCGGCGGCCTCCTCGACGCTTTTAAGCCAAAGTGTCGGGTTCATATGGAGCCTCTTTCAGTGATAGGTTGGACGATCTTCCTTGTCGCCATTGACGACTCTCAGATGCCCTTTCCTCTTAACCTTCCTGGTCTTGGCAGCATACCCGGTCGAACTGCTTGAGAGATTCCGAAAATGAGAAAGCGCCTTCCGGAGAGGTATGACAGTGAGAATGATGCCACCAATCATCATGCCGATGCCCACATACAGGTCATCAGCCAGGGACAGCACCCCGGCATAAAGGAAAGTAACTCCCATCAAGGTGATGCAGATTTGCTTTTTGTTCATTTAGGCAGCCCGTTCAAATCTTGTGGTAAGGGTGAGATCCCATCGTTTGGGTGTTGAGCCGATGATCATTCTACCCGAAATGTGATGGAGTTGGCGATCAATCTCTCCGGAGCATATTGAAAAAATCATATCCGGCGGCCATACTGGTGTTGACCGAACTGCATTGGATGTCGGTCTGGCGCTAAGCGAAACGCTTCCGGAAGACAAACCTTTATAAGGGAGGTAATACGGGATGAGCACGCAAGACCGAATCCTGCTGGAGGTTTTCTCCGACTATATCTGACCCTGGTGCTACTTCATTACCGGGCGTATTGAAAGACTCAAACAAGCGTACGATATCGAGGTGAAGTGGATCGCGTTTCCCTTGCATCCGGAAACCCCGGAGGAAGGCCGAACCCTCGAAGAGCTCTTTGCCGGAAGGGATATCGATATTCCATCCATGGTGGACCATCTGAAAAGGGTGGCAGCCGACTGCGGCCTGCCCTTCGGAATGCGGTCCAAAACCTATAACAGCCGGCGGGCTCAGGAGTTGGGAAAGTGGGCTGAATCCCTGAACAAGGGAGAAGAGTTTCACCTGGCGGTGTTCAAGGCATATTTTGCCGAGGGACTCAACATTGCCAAGATTCCGGTGCTGGTGGAGATTGCCGAATCTGTTGGCCTCGACGGAGCAGAAGAAGTCATCTCCATGGGGACCTTCAAAGAGGCAGTGGATAACGACTGGAAATACTCCCGGTCCTGTCAGATCACGGCGGTCCCGACGTTTGCGGCGAGAGGTCGAATGGTGGTCGGTGCTCAGCCATATAGTGTGCTGGAAGAGCTCATAAAGGCTGAATGAGAAAGTCTCTCTATCCAAGGAGTTGAAACCATGGAAAGGAAAATAGTCTATCAAAATGGAACTGCCAGAGGAGGCAGAGATTTATGATCGACACACTCTCGCGTCGAGAATTTCTGAAAACAGGGCTCGCGGCAACGGCAGCAGTAGTTGTGGGATCCAAATTCGCGAGGGCCGACAACCACCTTCTATTCGAAAAAACTTCGATCAGATCCTTGGAACTTTCCAACCGTGCCATCAGGTCCTCCACCTGGAGCGGCGTCGGAGACCAGAAAGGATATGTGACCGATCGCGCCCTGGAGTTTTATGGCGAACTTGCCAAGGGAGAAATTGGGCTTATTTTGACCGGCTACCAATATGTCATGACCAATGGGCAGGGACTACCTTACATGTTGGGTAATTACGACGACACGCAGGCTGAAGGGCTGAAAAAACTCACCGACACGGTGCACAGAGAGGGTGGTAAGATCGCGGCCCAACTCGTCCACTGTTTGGCAAGGGCGAACCCTAAGCTCTTTTTCAGGGAAGGCGATGAATTAAAGAAAGGATTAAGGTTCCCGTCATAATTGTTGGAGGCATACGGTCAGTGCCCGTAATAGACTGGATTCTGAAGGAGAGACAAGCGGATTACATTTCCATGGCCCGCCCGTTTATTCGCGAACCACATCTCATCAAACGATGGAAGGGCGGAGATACCACCAATGCTAAGTGCATCGGGCGCATTCCCGACTTTTTACAGAGCGAGGCATTTCGTCGCAGTGCGTAGCCGGTAGGCTGATCGATGCCAACGAAGTTGGCGGGTGATGCCCCTGAATTTAGGACGGGACAAACCTGAATATTTGTATTAAATGAACATGGGTACAACCATTCTGCACAGGAGGATTCTATGGCAGCACAGGTTATTCCCATGTTCGGCAGCGAAGCCCTTTGCTCAGAAAAAGAGGATTGGAAAGCTGGGTTTCTGGCGTTTGTGAGCGTGTCTCTCGAAGAACTTCTCAACAGGTTTTGCATGGACAAACTATCAGACATAACATCGACCATCTTCAATCATAAGGCAGATATCCTCGGCCAAATGGTGCTGGCCTTCATCCGGAAGCGCCACGGCGCCTTGCTGGAGCAGGAGCAATGCCATTGCCCGGAGTGTGGCAGAGTCCTCAAGAAGCGAGGCATGCACAAACGGCAAGTGGAAACCCTCGCAGGACAGTTCGAAGTGGAGCGGCCGTACTTCTATTGCGTACCATGCAGTCTCGGCATCTACCCCCTTGATGAGGCCTTGGGGTTGAGCCCTTCCACCAAACAGGACGACGTTCAGAGTGTGGGGATTTGGTTGGCGACAGAGCTTCCTTATGAACTCGCCAGCGAGACCTTTCAACGTTGCACGGGGATGCAGTTCAGTGGCCACAGCTTGCATGAGTCAGTAAACCGTGTGGCCGAAGGGCTGGAGATCCTGGATGTGTGCCCGAGTAAGGCCGAGGTGGACGAAAAAATAGCCCGGATTGCAGAAGGCAAACGCTGGCGGCCGGTCATGATGATGACCATCGATGGAGCCAAAGAGCCCGTTCGCCCCGAGCCCTCTCCCCGCAAAGGCAAACGGGGCAAAGGCGAGTGGAAGAAGGCCAAAGGATTTCGTCTGTATCTCCTGGATGAGGATCGAATCGATCACTTGGTTAGCTGGCACCAGATTGAGTCGGATCGTGAGCTTGCCGAAGCACTTTCGACCATCAAAGAAGCCGGACTTATCCCGGATGAAAAAGTCAGGCTCTGTGTTGTCGCCGATGGGGCAGCCTGGATCTGGAATCGCATCGAAGAGCTCTTTCCCAACGCCAGACAGGTGTTGGATTTCTACCATTGTTCAGAGTACCTCCATACAGTGGCTGCGGCTCAATACGGCAAGGGCGCGATGCAGGCTCTGGAATGGGTCCAAGCCACCCTGGTGCGACTTTCGTTGAAGCAGGAGAGCCATGTCATCGCGGGGCTCAAGAGAATGAAAGCTGCCTCGTGCGAAGCCGCAAAATTGATAGAGAAAGCCATCGTGCATCTCACAAGACACTCCGAGCGGCTCAATTATGCCTCGGCGAGACGTTCAGGATTTCATATTGGAAGTGGTGCTATAGAGAGTGCCAACAAGATGATCTGCCATGG
>JADGQM010000474.1 GCA_017881795.1 Syntrophobacteraceae bacterium | reverse complement strand
GGTGGGCGACGCATCGTTATCGTAAGATGCGGCAAGCCAGTATTTGGACTTTTATATTCACCTCATGCGTCACCTGGCGCCACGCGAAGAGATCGAGGAGATCAATTTTTCCGTAAAATTATCGGCGCTGGTTTATGAATTGGAGAAACTCCAGGGCTTTGCCGACATCAGTTCCGCAACCTCTGCCGACGCGCAAAAGAAAGCAGGGGAAGCAAAAGCGGCCCTGACGAAGCTGCTCGTGGCGGCAAATGAAGTAAAAGATAAAAAGGTATTTGTTCGCATTGACATGGAAGAATATGCCTATAAGGACGCGACGCTCGCCCTATTTAAGGAAGTCGTCGAGGATAACCCGGCTGTCGTGAGAAATGCCGATGGAAGCCTGCGCCTCGGGGTCGTTATCCAGGCCTACCTGCGTGATGCCTGCAAGGACCTCGATGACTTGCTCAAGTGGGCAAAGAAGAATCAGGTGCGGGTGCCGGTCAGGCTCGTCAAGGGAGCCTATGAAAAACACGAGAAAGAGGTCGCAAGGAAGAAAGGCGACACAAAAAGTCCCGTCTGGAGCCACAAAGAATCAACCGATGCCAGTTATGAAAAACTCAATGAATTCCTGACTCTCAACAAAGAGTATTTTCAATTTGCGATGGCCACACATAATATTCGTTCAATAGCTCATGCTATGGCTCTGGCAAGCGGTTGCGGAATCCGCAAATCCGAGTTTGAATTTCAAATGTTGCGCGGCATGGGCGACGAGATCAAGGAAGTGATAACCAGCATGGGATATGGAATGCGAGTCTATGTTCCCGCCGGTTCCTATGCCCGCGGTTTCAAATATGCCGGCAGACGGTTCATGGAACTTGCGAGTAAAGATAACGCCCTGTCCCGAACCCTCCGTGGCGACTACAGCCACATGGAGGGCCCTGCGCCGAGGTTTATCGGCCCTGATGACACGAGAGATGGAGAGGCTGTCGAAGCACTGGTTGCCAGCGCCCGCGCCAGCTTCCGCGGAGAAGTTTCACCAGCGCCATCCAGACATTTCTCGCATCCTCATTGAGCACTCTGCGTGGCGTTATGAGCATTATCGGGTAATGTCTTCATTATTATGCCTGACATATTCTCTTGAGGCTTGATCCTCAGGAATTCGGACTTATAACTATCGAGCGCCTGGCTGAGCACCTTATAGGGTTCTCACTAACATTAACTTTTGTTCGAAGAGGGATAGAAATTCACCCATGAAGCGTTTGCTTAAGTATGGCGTCCTTCTGTTGGTTTTCCTGGCGGTGTTGACTTTTGCGGCTTCATGGCTCTTGAAGCGCGACAGCAAAGGTTCCGTCTTGTTCCGCACGGTCCCCGTAAAGCAGGGGGATCTGGTTGCAACCATCGGCGCGACCGGCACGGTGGAACCCGAAGAAGTGGTGGATGTAGGCGCCCAGGTGGCAGGAAGGATTGTCGCCTTCGGCAAAGACGTCTCCGGGAAAACTGTTGACTACGGGTCACGCGTCGAGGAAGGAACGGTCTTAGCCCAGATCGATGACGCCCTCTACGCCGCCGATGTCGCCCAGTCCAAAGCCCAGTTGGAACAGGCCCGCGCCGGTGTGTTGCGGGCTGAGGCTGATCTGGTGCAGATGCAGGCGAAACTCGTTCAAGCCGAGCGCGATTGGAATCGAGCCAAGAAGCTGGGGCCCGGCGACGCCCTGTCGCAAGCCGACTACGATGCCTCCGTATCGGCCTATGATGTTGCCAAAGCCAACGTGGCTGTCGGCAAGGCCGCCATCGTCCAGGCCAACAGTGCCGTCGCCCAGGCCATGGCTAATCTCAACCGGACCCAGCAAAACCTGGACTATTGCACCATCAAATCTCCAGTGCGAGGAGTAATCATCGACCGCCGGGTGAACATCGGTCAGACTGTGGTCGCCAGCCTCAATGCCCCCAGCCTCTTTCTGATGGCCAAAGACCTCAAGCGCATGCAGGTTTGGATTTCGGTGAATGAGGCTGACATAGGCAATATCAATCCCGGCCAGGCGGTTACGTTCACCGTTGACGCTTTCCCAGGCCAGGTTTTCAAGGGCGAAGTAGGCAAGGTTCGGCTGAATGCGACCATGACCCAAAATGTGGTTACCTATACGGTGGAAGTCATTACGGACAATTCTGACGGCAAGCTGCTTCCCTACCTGACCGCCAATGCGAAGTTCATGGTAAGCAATCGTCTCAATGTTCTGCTGGTGCCAAACACTGCTTTGCGCTGGGTCCCGCAGGCTGAACAGGTAGCTCCAGGCAGTCGGAGCGCACCGGAGAGGAGCTCTGCTCTCGAGGGGGCCGGCCGCGCCAAGGCTTCTGCCGAAGCGACTCAAGAGGAAGCCGGCCGGGGGGTCGTCTGGGTTCCTGAAGGCACTCTGGTCAAGGCCATTCCAGTCCGCATCGGCATGGGCGATGGTACGCTGACTGAAGTCCAGAGCGACGAGCTCAAGGAAGGGACCCCGGTCGTGGTGGGTGAACAACCTAAGGAGGCAGCAGCACCTGCAGCCACCACCAATCCGTTTGCTCCTCAGTTCGGCAGAGGCACGGGAGCCGGCGGCGGCCGCCGCCCATAGCCGGAAAATTCGTCAGTGAGAAGACCGGCGGTCCGATAAATTGGAAGAAAACTCATGGCACTCATCGAGTTGCAAGATATTTACAAAACTTATGAAATTGGCGAAATCAACATCCCGGTGCTGCGAGGTATTTCGCTGAACATCCA
>JADGQM010000033.1 GCA_017881795.1 Syntrophobacteraceae bacterium | reverse complement strand
GAATTATTATGTCACCCGCTACAATCCGCTTGAGGACAACTATCGGGTTTACAGGGTTGAAAACGGACGACGCACCCAGCTTGGGAGTGCCGACCTCAAGCATACTGAAGGCTGGCATACTCTTCGTGTGACAATGAAGGCTGATCATATTGAGGCTTACTACGACGGGAAAAAATATCTGGACGTTAAAGACACCATTTTCCCGGAGGCGGGCAAGATCGGGTTGTGGACGAAGGCGGATGCACAAACGCTTTTCGACAATCTGACAGTCAAAGAAGAATAGTGATCCGCCGGTGGCGAGCCGATCAATAAGTAAGATATGCCCACTTCGTTGATACTAATCACGATACACCATAACCTAATAGATGCCAGGCCATTCCGACCAGTGCTCCCACCGGTACGAGATAATGCATGGGAATAAGGGATTTCAGAGCAAGGCCGAAAGAAACGACAGCCACTGCGGCAGCGAAATAGTCGAATACGCCTTGAGCTGGAAACAGTACTTTCTGTCCGAAAAAAAACCCCAGGTTCACAATGACGCCAACGACCGCTGAGGCAACCCCCACGAGCGCAGCCTGGACCGTGCGGTTCCCTGACAACATCTCGATGTATGGCGCTCCAAGAAAGATGAAGAAAAAGCATGGGAGAAACGTCATATAGGTTGTAATGAGGGCGCCAAGAGTACCGTAGAATAGCGGGTTGAAATCGCCGGCAAGCTTCCATGCCGCCAGAAAACCGATGAACTGGGTAACCATGATGAGCGGCCCCGGCGTTGACTCTGCAAGTCCCAGTCCTTGGACCATCTGATGCGCATCCAGCCATCCATAATGGTTTACGGCCATATCCGCGATATAGGTCAAAACGGCATAAGCTCCCCCAAAGGTGACGAAAGCCGCCTTGGAAAATAGAATCGCTTCCTGTACCAGCACATCCAATGGCCCTCTCCAAAGCCACAATCCACAAACCGGTATGCCCCACAGGAGGAAAAACACGAAAATCATCTTTAGAATGCGCCCCGCCGAAGGTCGGCTGCTCTGTGCGCCTTCCTCTATGCCTGTACAACTGGAGACACCGTGGCCGATCTGACAGGACTCAAACACATGAGGCCAGAATCGGTGCAGGGCGATGCCACTCAATGCGGCAGCCCCTATAACGTAGGGGAATGAAATGTCGAAAAAATAAAGGGCTACAAAAGCTGCAAGCGCGTAAAGAACAAGCCCCCAATGGCACAGGGTCTTCTTTCCTATGCGCAAAACCGCTGAGGCAACGATTGCAATAACGACCGGCTGCACCCCGTAAAGAAGCCCGCGAATCGCTGGGACATCGGAAGAAACTACGGCCATCCAGCTTAAGGCAAGCATTACAAAAATTGAGGGTAATACAAAAAATCCGCCGGCAACTATTCCCCCAAGGATTCCATGAAGGCGCCAGCCGATATAGATGGCGAGCTGCTGTGCTTCAGGACCAGGAAGAATCATGCAAAAGTTTAGCGCCCTCAGGAACTGGCTCTGGGATACCCACCGCTTGCCGTCCACCAGTTCATGTTGCATGATGGCAATCTGCCCGGCAGGGCCTCCAAAGTTGATGAATCCAAGCTTAACCCAGAACTTCAAGGCATCTCTAAACTGAACCTTAGCGGGAGCAACATTCGACTCGGTCTTCATAGGATCACCTTCGTCCGAATCACCCGGCCTGGATCTCATTTGCCGAGGTCTCACCAGGGTGCTGGGGGATGATCAAGGGGCAATCGACGTCGGCGGCATCGTCTTGGATGCGATCTACGCCCAACTGAGCGAGCAGAACTGACCTCCATTGCTTCTACAGGTCTTCCTTCACCGTCATGCGTTCTCTTAGCGCGGCCTGGGCTGCGGCCAGGCGGGCGATGGGGACGCGGAAGGGCGAACAGCTGACGTAATTCAGCCCCAGTTTGTGACAAATGGCGATGGACTTGGGGTCGCCTCCGTGCTCGCCACAGATGCCCACTTCCAGATTTGGCCGGGTCTTGCGACCCAGCTCCACCCCGATCCCCATCAGTTTGGCCACCCCTTTCTCGTCGATGCTTTCAAAGGGGTTTTCCGGCAGCACACCGCGCTGAATGTAATCGATGAGGAAGCCCTTCTCGGCATCGTCACGGCTGATGCCGAAGGCCGTCTGGGTGAGGTCGTTGGTTCCGAAGGAGAAGAATTCGGCGTACTCTGCAATCTCATCGGCGGTGAGGGCCGCGCGGGGAATTTCGATCATGGTGCCGAACTTATAGTCGACGGTCATTCCCTGCTCCGCCAGCACTTCTTTGACCACCGACTCCAAAGCCTCCCGTTGGATCTTGAGCTCATTGACATGGCTGGTGAGCGGGATCATCACCTCGGGGTGAACATCCACACCTTCCTTGAGGCACTGGCAGGCAGCCTCGAAGATAGCCCGCACCTGGATTTGCGTGAGGTCCGGCATCATGATGCCCAACCGCACGCCACGCAGGCCCAGCATGGGGTTGGCCTCATGGAGGGCTTGCACGCGTGCGAGGACGTGCTCGTCTTCTTCGATTTTGTGGAGGAGATCATCGATTTCCTGCAAGTTCCCGGCGTGCAGCAGACGGATTTTGTTGTCCGCGAGCCCGATCATCAGCGATTCGTAGCTCGGCAGGAACTCATGCAGAGGGGGATCGATGAGGCGGATGATCACGGGTAATCCATCCATCGCCCGGAAGATGCCGATAAAATCCTCGCGCTGAAAGGGCAGCAGGGCATCTAACGCCTCGCGCCGCTCGGTGGGCTGGTTGGTCATGATCATCTTCTGTACAAAGGGCAACCGCTCGGATTGGAAGAACATGTGTTCGGTGCGACACAGGCCGATGCCGCCGGCGCCGTAGTCGCGGCCGCGTTTGGCGTCTTGAGGATAGTCGGCGTTGGCCCAGACCCCCAGGCGACGGAAGCCGTCGGCCCAGCCCAGCAACCGCATCAGCCAGGGATCGGAGATGTCGGGCACGATCGTTTCCAATTTGCCCAGGAAAACCTCGCCGGTCAAGCCGTCAATGGAGATCCAGTCACCCTCATTGATGACCTGTTCGCGCACGGTCATGAGATGCTGGCCCATGTCGATCTCCAAAGCCGCGACGCCAACCACGGCGGGTTTACCGAATTGGCGGGCAACCAGGGCGGCATGGCTGGTGCGGCCGCCACGGCTGGTAAGAATCCCTTCGGCTGCCAGCATGCCGTGCACATCGTCAGGCTTGGTCTCGGGACGGACCATGATCACCTTTTTCCCCTCTTTCTTGACCCAGCTTTCAGCCAGATCGGGATTAAACGCCACCGTCCCGACGGCAGCGCCGGGGGAGACATTCAAACCACTGGCGAGCAGCCGTCCGTCGGCGATGGCGGCCTTCTTGGACTTGGCATTGAATTGAGGGTGGAGGAAGAAGTCCACCTGTTCGGGAGTGACCCGCATCACCGCTTCCTCGCGTGTGATCAGTCCTTCCTCGGCCATCTCCACCGCGATGCGGACCGCGGCCTGGGCGGTGCGCTTGCCATCGCGCGTCTGGAGCATCCACAACGTGCCGCGCTCGACCGTGAACTCCACATCCTGCATGTCACGGTAGTGCTTTTCCAGCGTCTGGGTGATGCCCACGAATTCCTGCCACGGACCGGGCATGGTTTGGGCCATGTTGCCCACGGGATCGGTAATGCGTATGCCGGCCACCACGTCCTCACCCTGGGCATTGATCAGGTAATCGCCCTCGATCCTTTTTTCGCCGGTCGTGGCATTGCGCGTCATGGCCACGCCCGTGGCGCAGTCATCGCCCATGTTGCCGAAAACCATCGTCTGGATATTGACCGCCGTGCCCAGGTCGTGGGGAATCTTGGCAGCATTGCGGTAATCGATAGCGCGCTTGCCATTCCAGGATTTGAACACGGCTTCCGTGGCCAGACGGAGCTGCTCATGGGGATCCGTAGGAAAATCGATGCGGTTGTAACGCCGGAAGATGTCCTTGAAGCGTTCCCCGACGGCTTGCCAGTCAGCGGCGGTGAGCTCGGCGTCACTCTTCACGCCCCGGCTTTTGCGGCATTCGGTGATGACCTCCTCGAACGGCTCATCAGGCACGCCCATAACCACCGAACCGAACATCTGGATCAGACGCCGGTAGGAGTCGTAAACAAAGCGGGGATCGCCCGTGGCGTCGATCATGCCTTTAACCGTCTCTTCATTAAGACCGATGTTGAGCACCGTGTCCATCATGCCGGGCATGGAAAACTTGGCGCCGGAACGGCAGGATACAAGCAGGGGGTTGGTGGGATCACCGAACTGCTTGCCGGTCTTCTTTTCAACCTCAGCGAGGGCTGCCAACTCCTGCTCCCACATGTCTTTCGAAAACTTCATGCGAGCTGCCAAGTAGGCATTGCAGGCTTCGGTGGTAACCGTGAAACCGGGGGGAACAGGCAAGCCAATACGGGTCATTTCGGCAAGGTTGGCGCCTTTGCCGCCGAGCAAAGCACGCACGTTTTCCCAGTTGCCCCCAACGGAACTTATCGCCTGGTCGAGTTCATCGAACAAATAAACCCATTTCTTTGACATAACGCTTAGCCCTCCTTCGAATGTTGGTGTGGTTGACAAACCGAGTAGCACTCGGGGTTGCCCAACCACCATTCCATGCCTTCAGGATGTTTTGTTCGGGGTGTTACACGTGGTTTTTGGGCTTTTTCAGAAAATCCGTACGAGGTCGAAGGGATGATAGGGGTATGAGTGCTACGATTTGCCCTTTCGGATTCACAATAACTGCCTGCAGCAAAAAAAAGCAAGATGACATTTGGCAGCAGGAAAGATAACTCCCAGAAGGTCAAGAGCGGTCTTTTGGGGTGCAGAGAGCGGACAAAGCTGTTGAATTAACAATTCCTAAATCCCTCAATTCCTAAATCCCTCAATTCAATAGCATTGAAAGGTGGACGGAAACTCCTATATGGTCTGCTCAAAACCTTCTGTCAGCCGCTGAAGGTGCTGCTTTTCCTCACGCGATAACTTGCTGAACACGCGCCGTGGAAGGTCGCTTGTTGCGGCGCGCCCCAGAGTGAGGTAGCGGTCATAGGCATTCGTCTCCATGCCGATAGAGAATTCGAGGATGTCCCTTGCCCGTTTTCCAGGCAACCACGCGAGGGCTTCCTCCAGGCGTATGCCTCCTTCCATGAACGAGCCGTGTGCCAGATCGCCGGGAACTTGCCGGGAGAGGTCATCTTCCTGCGCTTGTTTCCCTGTCACTTCGGCATAAAGCGAGGAAAGCAACGCCTTGTGTCGCTCTTCGGCAGAAGCTAAATCACGGAATAGACCCGAGGCTGTCGGATCATTCAGCATCGCTGAGACCCCATCATAAAAATGCCGTGTGCCTTCTTCCAATAGCCAGGCAAGGGCAATGGTTTGTCCTGGCGGCAGTGTGGGTGGGAAAAGAGGCATTGATGTTTCCGGAAACCCGTGGGCGGTGATCCCTTTCCATGCGTTCATCCCGCCTTTCATCATGTGCACTTCCTTGAAGTCGGCCTGGGATAAGACGGACGCAGCAGCCCGGCTGCGAGGCCCGGCAGCTCAGTAGACAATGGTGGGCTTGCCGGGATCAAGTTCCTTGAGACGATCATGCAACTCTCCCACCGGAATCAGCTTTGCTCCCGGCAGGTGACCCTGTTCGTATTCCTGGGGTTGGCGCACATCGACCAGATTATAGTCCTCGGGGTTCAGCTTCTTCAAAGAATCTCGAACCTTCTCAACCGACCACGACGAGACCGGCTTGAAATAGTCCCCAATGCCCATCACACCCCTCCAATCCCGATCACCAATCCATCATTAAGATCCGCCATCCGAAATCCGAAATCTCCTAAAAGCTGTCCACGAAGTCACACGAAGATTAACGAAGACACACGAACTGAATTCACCATCCCGCAATCCGAAATCCGAAATCCGAAATCAGTTCCCTTCCTCAAGAAATGCTTTCAGACCGTTCAGGACTTCCGTGAATTTCTGCTTGTTGAAGCGCACGCCATAGGCCGCGATCACCGAATGGCGCCGAAAAGGATCGATTTCGAACTGCCATGGGCGAAGGGGGATGGCTTTTCCTTTTTTCTCCAGATAGACCTGAAACGTCTTCACGTCGGCAACGAGCTTTTCGTATTCGTCTTTGCCATAGAACGTTCCGTCAAATTCGCCAAAAGAACATTTCCCGAACGTGAGAAGCAGGTCGCCAGTGGGTCTGGAGGTGGTAACTTCCTGGGTGACCAGGAATTCCGGATAAAGGGCGAAGAAGGGATCCAACTGGTAGAGCTCGATGTCTTCACCTTCCGGAATTTTGCTCTGAAGATCGAGCGGACATCCGTGCCGACACTGGTCGAGGAAGGTCCTGAGGTAGCGGCACAGGAGGTCAAAGTCCTGGTGCGGGATGGCAAGGCCGATATTGATGATCCGCTGATGACCACGGCCCAGGAAGGGTTCCCCCTGGAGCATGCGCACTTTCCGGTGCAGGCCGGGATTGACCTGCTCGAGGTAGATCAGGAATTGGCCGGCCAGGATTTCCTTTTCCGCATAATCCAGAGCTCCCGGACCGATTTGGATCTTGTCAAGATCCTCACCATATTCAAAGTTACTGGCGAGAATGAGATGATCGTAATCACCCAGCCGGACGACGTGGAAACCTTCATCTTCGAATTCACGCACCATACTCATCGTGCGGTTCTTCAGGAAAATGTCGCGGATCACATCGTTTTCGGTTGCGCCGCGGGCTTTGGCCTGGTGCACCATGAGTTCGTGCACCCAGTGCGTATTCCAGGTGGTGCAGAGCATGAGTGCACGAAGGACCTTCCGTACTTCCCGGTCCAACTTGTTGCCCAGGTAGTTCAATTCAGGGTCGAAAACGAAATCTTCAACCAGTACATCTTTGAACCACAGAACGAGTTCCCGATCGCGTTCCGGAATGTGGCGCAAATAAGTGCTGAAGGTCTCCAAGAGCTCTTTCCGGGAAACCCCCGGATCCTGGTCTCGAAGCCGCTTTTCCAGATACTGGTATTGGTCAAGCTCCAATTCCCACTGATAGTGAAGATCGAGCAGTTCTTCGTAGTCGCGCTGGTCGTAGGCGGCAGCATCGAATTGATTGCGGAGGTATTCCCAATCGACATAGAGTTTTTTCCGATTCTTGCGGTCTTCGAGAAAGTCTGCAGCTTCCGTATATCCGACAATACCGCGCTCGCCATCAACGAAAACCCGCTTCCCAACATACTGCGACAGGGTGGTCTCGGGATTCGGGACGATCTCGTCGCCATCCGAAAGAACGAGAGGCTTGCCGGTGACATCGACAAGGTTGATCAGGTAAGGTTTGCTGTAGGCCACTGCGGAAACCGCCTCATGGCCGGTCGTGTTCCCCTCGTAGCGGATAATCCCTCGCACCCGGGGATGGTTGACCGCTTCGGTTTCCCCAAACGGGCGGCGGCCAAGCATGATGACGTCTTCTCCCTGATCGGCCAGGGCTACGGCGGATTCCGTCCCAAGCACCAGGATGCCGCTGTCCGCCGTGTCCGTAATCGGCTCCCCGCGGGCGAGAATCTCGTAGTTGGTGAAGTCGCACCTCAGCGTCTTTTCGGTTTGTTCCAGAGCGGTATTGATGATCATTGAAGCCAGTTGGATGCTGGTTTTTCCTTCGTCCACAAAATCCCACATGGCACGGAGAGCGGCGTTGGAGGTCATGCGCAACGGCCGCCGCTGGAGGATGTAGAGTTTGCGATTCTCCACCGTGAATTCCATATCCAGAGGACGTTTCGCACGAGCCTCGAAGCCTTCTTTCACCATAAGAAGCCGTTCATAAATGTCAGGGAACTGTTCCTGGAGGTCTCTCGTGTGGAATAGCTGTTTTCTCAGTTTTCCGGAAACGATCTTGTCGCACTGGACTTTCGGAGCCCATTCGACGTTGGGGAAATTAGCACCGGTGCGCTGATCTCTGGTGAAGAGAACACCGCTCAGGCAATTCCGATCATCCCGGTTGCCAAAGACCATCTCTTGAATCACCACCGCCGTCCCCATATCGTCGGACACCCCGCCCTCTTCGGGAAGACGGCTGAGCCGCGCCTCGATCGCAGCAGGAGACATCCACGAATCCATGACTGCTTCAATGGCATAGTGAAGCTGCTTTTGAATATCCGTCTCGAATCCTGCCGGGAACTTGGGGTGCCGGGCCCTTCTGAGAACTTCCTTAAAGGCGACGATGAGATCGCGGAGAAGCGGGACAGCAAGCGTGCCTTCGTCACCGGCGCCGAACCGTTTGATTAAATTGTAAAAGTGATCGTAGTGAAGCTGGAGCACCACCTCACCATACATGCGGATAGCGGTGAGATAAGTGGTGAGCACAAAGCTTTCATCTTCTCCCAGGGCAATGAGTGAGGTTACAATCTCGTCATTCAGCCCGATGTTGAGAATAGTTCCGACCGCGCCGGGCATGGAGATCGGGGCCCCGCCGCGGACGGCTACGATCAGTGGCGCCGCCCCGCACAACTCTCCGAGTCGGCATCCCTTGCGGTTTTCCAGGGCCTGCAACGCTTCTTGAACGAACGCCAATTGGTCCCCGTCGAGCCGGTCTCCCGCCCGGTGATAGGCCCTCCAAAAGTCCGTCGTGAGAATGAACCCATCCGGCACGGCAATCAGGTCATCCATCCCGGGAAAAAACTCCTTGATATGCTGGAAGTCCTCGACCAGCTTGGCGCCTTTGGCGCCGAGTAATTCAATCTGGGTGGCATCGGCACGATCAAAAGCAGTGACCAAAACCTCACTTGGCATGGGATTCCTCCATCGGCTCGCGCTGACACATGGCCGCGCTCCCCGCAAGCTCGTTCAAAGTTGGTTGTAGTTGATCAGCCTAACCGTGAAAGGCAAATCCTGAGGCCTCCAGGACAACAAGAGCGCGGTTTCTGCTGCATAGTTTTCATTCCCTGGATGAACCATCAGCTCCAGTGTAGAATAAGGCAGTTCACGACGCTGCACAACTTCCATGAAGGTGGCGAAATCCGTAAAACCACCCGTCGTCTTTGTCCGGTACAGATTCCTCAGGGCGAAATTCCACATGGCCTTCCGGTACAGGAGTGCGGGCGAGCGGAGGACCTTATCCGGAGCATAAACGTTCTTGGAGAGGCGGACGCTTCTGATCCGGAAAAGATGCTGAAGGCGCTTGAGAATGCCAAAGAACCTGGGCTGGGTGTGAACGAATTGATGGGAATCCAGATGGCTTATGCGGATCCCACTCTGTTGAATACTCCCCACTTGAGCGCAGAGCTCGCGAAAGATCCCCTGGAGCGCGCAATGGGGTAGGTGACCGTAGCTTTCCAATTTCCTGAAATTGCCCTCGTCATCCAGTAGCGGCGCCAACTTGCCGTCCGGGCAAAGAGGGCGGCCGCTGGTCAGATTCAAATGAACGCCGAAGGAAAGGTTGGATTTCGACCGAGCAAGGGCGATCGCTTCAGACCAACAGCGCCCGTTAGCCATGATGGTTGCCGAGGTGACGAGCCCGGCTTCCATAAGGACCATGGCCTCAGCGTTTACCCGCTGGTTCCAACCGAGGTCGTCGGCGTTGATGATGATCTGTTTAACGTGAGTGGCCATTGCCTCTGCACTCTTGTCACGGTTGTGGAAAGCTCCTCACCGTGGTCCTGGTGAGGAGCCTTTTCCCTCCAGATGCAGGAGATTGTGGTCCAGAATGTGGGCGGTTATGGCATCTGCCGTTGCCTCGTGCCCGGCCGGTGAAAAATGAGCGTCAGCCTCCAGATAGTATTTTGCCATGTTGTCTTCAAAAATTGGGAATAAATCGATGACGTTGACAATGCCGGCTTCACGACAGAGATTCTTGAGCGTCGTCCGCCTTTCGCCGTCGTCATAATTTCCTATATATTCAGGAATCATTACCAGGATAAGCTCTGCCTGAAGTTCTCGGCATTTGTTTTGGATTTTGGTGAGATAGTCTCCCGTCGCCTGCGCCTCTTCTTTGGTTACGCCGTAATAGGCAGGGTTCGTTATCCCGAAGGACAAAATAGAATTTATGGACAGTTTGGTCTTGGTCATATCAACAAGGGTTCGCACCACGGGAAAATTGATTCCAAGCTGCCTCACGGTCCGTTCAATGAAGGTCATGTGATCCCCGAATTTATCAACTCGTATCAATTGAGCCAGTGAGTAGGGAGAAAGGCCTTTAGCCTTGGCCACGCTCACATATGATTTGAGTTCGTCGTCACTTAAAACGCATCTTTTATCAGACCATGATATAAAGTTATGAACCAAGTATCCATCGATAACCTTCATGTTGTTTAGTGGAAGGAGGTTGTCATGGAAATCATTGCCAAGGAAGAATGCCACTATCGCTATATCGGGTTTAATTTGATCACCATATATATTTAATATGCCATATTCATTTAATGTCCCAAATCCTGGGATGCCAAAATTGAAGACATGCAATGATAAAATATGTTTGCTAATAAGTTTTGATTGAACCAGCGATGAGTATGGATAACGGACTCTTCCTCCAAATGTAAATGAATCACCCAAAAGCATGATTTTATAAAATGTATTTGTAATCAATATTGAATCATATAATGAATCTCTAAACCCTATATTATTAATAGACACCGTGAAGTTCCCTGAACTATCCTGGCGAATGACTTCCTGATTTGGAAGGAGTCTATATCCGAGTATGCTATCTTCTTTATATAAAAACATATCAGCACTATAGTTTTGATTGAGAATTATGCCACTCTTTGAGAACACTAAAACAAATATTACAATCATTATGAATGAGATAGCAAACCCTATACATAATGCTATAATTCTTTTGGTAATATGCTGTCTAAACATAAGCTTATCCTGACATAAGTATAGTATCTCAAGAAAGTCTGCAACCGTTCACCGCTTAGGAACTGTCCAAAAACTACATGCTCTCATTTCAGCCTTTTTTCAAACCACGAAGGACACGAAGGAATCACTTCGTGTCCTTCGTGTTCTTCGCGGTAAAAGAATGCCTTATATTTTTGGACGGCCCCTTAGTCGGGTTCCAACCGGATTTGCCAGTCATCGTCTTCCTTCCAAACGGGCTGTTCGGACTTTGCAAACAGGTAATTGTCCATTGCCAGATAATCCATTTCGGTCCTCATGAAACAGCGGTAAGCGTCGTCCGGACTGCAGACGATGGGTTCCCCCCTGACATTGAAGCTGGTATTCACCAGGAGTCCACAGCCGGTCTTCTCTCTAAATGCCCGGAGCAGTTCCCACAGTCTGTCATGAGGTTGTTTGCTCACGGTTTGTATCCGGGCCGAGAAATCCACATGGGTCACCGCCGGGATATCCGAGCGCTGCTGGTAGAGCTTTTCCCACATCCCCAGTTGATCGGTGTTTTCGGGAAGTGGGGTTCTCCGGCGTTGGTGCACCGGGGCAACGAGGAGCATGTATGGGGAGGGGCGGTCCAGTTCAAAATATTCACTGCACTCTTCTTCCAAAACGGCCGGTGCAAACGGCCGAAAGCCTTCGCGATGTTTGATCTTCAAGTTTAATTTCTTTTGCATGTCGGGATTGCGGGGATCAGCCAGGATGCTGCGATTGCCCAGGGCACGAGGTCCAAATTCCATCCTCCCCTGGAACCATCCCACCACGCATCCGTTTGCCAGCAATCCAGCGACATCCCGGTACAGCTCATCACCACCCGTGTAGTGTTGGAACGGCGCCCGGCGCTTTCTTGTGAGCCGGAGAATATCGCCGGCGGAGAACTCGGGACCAACGTATGCACCGTGCATAGAGTCCTGCCCGGCGTTCACCTTGCGTTCCCGGCCGTTCCCGACATACCACGCCGCGTACGCCGCTCCCAGAGCCCCGCCCGCATCCCCGGCGGCAGGTTGAATCCAGATGTCTTTAAACAGGCCGGAGCGCAGGATCTTGCCGTTAGCCACGCAGTTTAAAGCGACACCACCGGCGAGCACAAGGTATTGAGATGCGGTCAGTTCCCGAGCGGTGCGGCTCAGCCGCAATACGATCTCTTCGGTGACGTGTTGAATGGCCAGAGCAAGATCCATATAGACCTGGGTCAGTTCGCCCCCGGGCTCCCTTTTCGGGCAGCCAAACAGTTCTTGCCATCTGGCTTCATGACACATGGTCAGGCCCGTCGCAAAATTAAAGTATGCCATGTTCAGCAGGATCGAACCGTCCGGACGTATATCCACCAGTTCGTCGCGGATTTTGTTCACATAGGTCCGTGTCCGGTCGGAGTGTGCGTTGCCATAGGGTGCGAGCCCCATGAGCTTGTATTCGCCGCTGTTCACTTTGAATCCGCAATAGAAGGTGAAAGCCGAATAGAGAAGTCCCACGGAGTGAGGGAAGTCGAGCTGGCGCAATGTCATGATCTGGTTTGAACGGCCGTGACCCACGGTTGCCGTAGCCCATTCCCCGACGCCGTCAATCGTCAGGATTGCTGCTTCCTCAAAGGGAGAAGGGTAAAAGGCGCTGGCCGCATGAGAAAGATGATGTTCGGGGAAGAGCAGCCTCGGAGCTCCGGAAGCAATCTTGCCCAATTCTTCTTTGAGCAGCCTTCGGGTGAACAGCTTTTCTTTGATCCAGACCGGCATTGCCGAAAGAAAGCTGGTCATCCCTCGCGGAGCAAACGCATGGTAGGTTTCCAGGAGCCTCTCGAACTTGAGGTAGGGTTTGTCGTAAAAGGCCACTGCCAGGAGATCATCGAGGCTGGTAATGCCGGCCTCATCCAGGACGTATTTTGTGGCGTTTGCGGGAAAAGAAGGGTCGTGCTTCCGGCGCGTGAACCGCTCCTCCTGAGCCGCAGCAAGAATTTCCCCATCCACCAATAGGGCCGCGGCACTATCGTGGTAGTATGCGGAGATCCCCAACACGACCTGCGACATGCTCATATGTCCTAGAATAATGTATAAATGAAAGGAGCAAGAGCAGAGCCGCTGGACAGAATTATCAGCGCTCCAAAAAGGACCAGAGTGAGGATTATCGGCAGCAGCCAGTATTTCTTTCTGACCTTCATGAATCCCCACAAATCATTGAGAAAGTCCATGTTCCTATTTCCAATAATTAATAAGGATTGTTCATATCTATAGGCTCAAATGTATGTTCACGAATCTTGAAAACAGATGAATTGTTTTTCTTCCATTGACCAAGAGACAGTGAATCGAAACCCATAAGTCTTCTAAAAACTCCAACCGGCACTACCAAACTCACAAACAGTATGGACATAATTACCAATGAAGTTATTTTCCCAATAATATGTGAAATGTTAATCAACATTGCAGCTATGGGTTTATATAAAGTACATTCTATTATATTTACAACCAAGCAAATCATAGCCACTATTATTATTCTGTTATCATCAAAATAATAGCCGACAATCAAGCATATCAAAGCTATGATCATTCCAGTGTCTTTTGTTTCTTCACGGGTTGTGTTCGAACATAGCCACGCGTAATATTTTTTCAACCAGGTCATCGGTCTTCCCTATTACTCAATGTTGTTGAGTTAACAATTCCTCAATGGGGAGATACCCAGTTTGTCCAGCGGGAGGGACGGTCGTCTGTTTCGTCATTCCGGCGGTGCTTCTGGGCCGGAATCCAGCTTTTTGCGCCTGTTGTCCGGTTCAAAAAGGCTGGATTCCGGCTAAAAACCTGCCGGAATGACGACTGTAGCGTCCGTACCCACAGTGAGCAGAACAAATAGGGTATGCTCCCCCTCAATTCCTCAATTCCTCAATTCCTCAATCCCTCAATTCCTCAATCCCTTAATTCAACTGCATTGTCCCTATCACTGGACGTTTGCGCCGAGGACATTCTTCATGATTGTGCCCAGCCCGAGGAGATTAAATGGTTTCATCAGAAATCCTCTAATTCCCAATTCTTTGGCTTTTTCCTTATTGATAAGGTCACTGTAGCCTGTACACAAAATAATTGGGATTTCCGGTCGGACTTCCATTACTTTCCTGGCCAGTTCAACTCCGGTCATGTTAGGCATGGTCATGTCGGTAACGACAGCATCCAATTCATCAGGCCGATCCATAAACATCTTCAAAGCCTCCATGCTGTTTGTTGTAGCCACCACTCGATAACCAAGGAGCTCGAGCATCAGCTTGCCGACTTCAACCAAAGCAGCCTCATCATCGACATAGAGAACCGTGCCACTCCCCGTGGGCGCTGCCTGACTCGCTTCCGGTCCGGATTCGGAGGATTCCCTCGCAACTGCCGGCAAATAAATATCAAAAGTCGCCCCTTGTCCCGGTTTACTGTCAACCATGATCGACCCGCCACAATTCGTGACAATCCCGTGGACGATTGAAAGGCCTAAGCCGCTTCCTTCCCCAATGGGTTTTGTCGTGAAGTAAGGGTCAAAAATTCTATCCCTGATTGCAGGATCTATCCCGCAACCGGTGTCGGAAACCGTTAACCTGACATATTTACCTGGCGAAAGGTCCTTATAATCGAAAGTCTGGATAGTCTTAAGGTCTATATCGCGAAGACTGATATCCAAAAGCCCCACCTGACCTCTCATTGCATGATACGCATTGGCGCAAAGATTCATGATCACTTGTTCAATTTCAGAGGGATCGCCAAGAATCGCCCCTCTGCAGGTGATATTTTCACGGATTTCGATCGTTGTGGGCAGGGATGCGCGTATGAATTTCAGCGACTCATGGATTACAGGAGTAATGTCGATGAGCTTTCGTTTCTGGTCAACAGGACGACTGAAAGCAACGATCTGTCTTACCAGATCCTTCGCCCGGTGAGTTGCTCCAAGAGCTTTGTGCAAGCTTGTGTATGACCTGGAACCTTGCGGAAGGTCCAGAAGAGCGATCTCGGTAAATCCCAGGATCATGCCAAGCATATTGTTAAAATCATGGGCGATTCCACCCGCAAGGGTGCCAATAGCCTCCATCTTGTGGGTGTGCTGGAGGCGCGCTTCAAGTTTTCGCTGCTCGGTGAGGTCTTTAATGGTTCCTTGAAGGTGAACGGTATTACCCTTCTCGTCCTTCCACACCGCCGCGGTGATGAGAGCGCGAATGATGCTGCCGCCCCTTTTGCGCAGATTAACAGCGTAATCCTTTACAAATCCAAGTTTTTGGATTTGTTGAGTGAGCTCCTTCCGTTGTGCTGGGTCTTCATAAAGGTCCGCAATCCTTGTTTTCATCAATTCAGCTCTGTTTTCATAGCCGAAAAGCTCCATCGCAGCATCGTTGAAATCAATCCATTCACCCGCTACCGAGGATATGAAAACGCAATCCCTGGAAGTTTGAAAGAAGTCGCGATACTTCTGCTCGCTCTCTCGGAGTTTTTCTTCGGCGCGCTTGCGCTCGGTAATGTCCTCGATCGTTCCTTCGTAAAAAAGGGTCCTACCCTGTTCATCGCGAACCGTTCTGGCATTTACAGAAACCCAAATCCCTTGGCCGTCTTTGCGCTTCAACTCCGTTTCGAAATTTCTAACCACACCAGCTTCTTCGTATAGGGCTTGAATCTTGCTTCGATCTTCGGGATTTACATATAACTGACGCTGAATGCTGGTGATCGCTGCCACCATCTCTTCAGGGTTTTGATAACCGCACATCCTGGCAAAAGCCGGATTAACACTCAGATATTTGCCCTCGGGAGTAGCCTGAAAGATCCCTTCCACAGCATTTTCGATGATGCTTCGGTACTTCTCTTCGCTTTTCCGGAGCTTCTCTTCTGCACGCCTGCGCTCGGTGATGTCAACGGCAACCTCCATGCGGACGTACTTCCCCTCGGGCCAAAGTATTGCCCGGTCGGTGCATTGGTACCATCGTCCGGTTTTCGTATTCTCGAACTCCCAGACAATACTTCCTGCCGGATTGCCTCGAGAGTCCAACAGCCGGCTGTTGGTGCAAAACGGGCAAGCATGTTTCTGACCTTCGTGCAAGGCTTGCCAACAGATCTTGCCCACCGGATCACCCCATTTTTCTTTAACGTATCTATTGGCATACAAGATCTCATACGTTTCCATGTCAGCCACATAGACGACTCCTTCAAAACCATCAAAGACCGAAAGGAGCCCTTCCAGTTGCCTGACAGCCTGTTCCGTGGTCTCTCTAACAGTGCTTCCCGCCATACTCCGAAACCCTTCTGATTTGAGACATGGAATGATAAAAAATGCTGAACCTTCTTTATACCGAAAAGAGACAAGAAATCCAAACTTCCATCATCTTTTTAGAGGCATAAAGTAGTAGCGGGTGTTTTCGATCCTCTGAGCGTTGATGTTTCCCAGTTCGGTTACATAATCCGGCAGGTGGAAAACCAGGATTTTTGCACCGGTTCGGCCAAAAGCCGCAATCACCTGGGATTTGATATCATCGTCTGCCCCCCAGAATTGTGCGACGTCTTCGCCCTGAACTTCAGCGACGATCCGGACCCTGGCCAGGTGGGCCCAGAACGCGTGCATGCCATTCAGTCTCTCGATACATGCCACCTTGTCCCCTGGCACAACGATGCCTCTACGAAGATAATCCGCCACTTGCGTGGGCACGGGCGAGAAGAAGTCTCGATCCTTGCTGTTCACTTCCTGGACAAGGTTATCCAACCAATTCAAGTTAAGAGACCGGTTATTGACTGTGTAAATAGTGTAGCCAAGAATTTGTGCAAAGAGAATAGCTAGCATGAAGGCGCAAATTCTCTTCGCTGATCTTTCATAAGGTTGGAAATTCGAAAAACACATTGCCGATAATATTGAGCACCAAAACATTACATTGTATCCACCCCAATAACGCTGTTCCAAGTGAACGAGTAGATATAAAAATAAAGCAATAAAAGGCGGCAAGACCAAAAACCATAGTTGAGTCAACCTTATTATAATGTCGCGTTTCTTACGACTGACACAGAACAGTAAAAGAGCGCATAGTATGATGCCGCTCTGCAAAATAAAAAACCTTTCAACAAACACCTTCCCATTTCTAAAGAAAGCGGTGATCTGCATCTTCAGATCATGGTGAACAGTGACGCCTTCATACCAGTAAGATGGATCATAAAATGGAGGATAGGAGCCGCTAACCGGCGCCGCAAATTCGTAGACGGTTGGTGAGTCAAAGATTATTCTGGTGGGGTGCTTCGGCACGTTGCCTCCCGCCGGATCGCCCTGCCAGTGGATAAAGCGCTGAATTCCATTAACATGCCAGGCATAGTTCAGCTTCCCGCTGTCTCCGAAGGTGAAATAGCCCTTTGATTGAGAGAGTGCAAACACAAAGGGACTGGAAATCAGCAGAAAAATACCGAAGGCGATCAGGGTGTTCCTCAGGGCAACACGATTATAGCCGGAGGCGATGAAGGCGATGCCGAGGAAAACAAAAGTCATGGGCAGCATAAATGTCTTGGTCAGATAAGAAAGGCCAAGGATGGCCCCCAACAAGCAAAATGAAAGCGTATTTGCCTCGCCCATGCGAATGCGCAGCAGCATGGCGGAAATACAATAAAGATAGGCGGAGATGAGCATGTCAGGGGTGACAATCCAAAGACCTATATATTTTATCGATGACCATACAAACAAAGCATAGCTCAAGACGAGAAAGAGGCGGTCAAATGATAAAACCGGAGAATTTTCAGGGACCGAAGCACCTGGTACACTTGGGCGGAAATCGGTAGCCAGTTTCGGTGGGCACGGTGAAGCTGTGCCCACCCTACAGTGTTCCCGGTTCCGCAGGGTGGGCAGGTTTTTTTGCCCACCGGAAACCTGCACGAACTTATACCCGTGTGTACTAGTCGGTTTCGGCAGACAGGGGCGACCGGCCGGTCGCCCCTACATACGCGGGCTAAATTGAAAAAGCCCCCCTTGCCTCCTCACGAGGGGCCGGTCGCCCGTACACAATCGGGTTAAATGGCGGTCGAACTGGTAAGAAACTTTGGCCGGGGCGTACCAGATCCCGTTACCCCAAAGTTCACTGTCGGTCTCAATGAAAGGCTTCTGCGCACCAGGCGAGGGCAAAATCGCCGGCATGATTGACGACCGCCCAAGCAGTATTTGTGCGCTGGTCGATACCGTAGGTTCCCAGCTTGTAGCCGGCTCGCCATGGGCCAAGAACCAACTTCTTAGTGCCTCCAAAATTCTTGTCCACGGCGTTGATCCAGTGGCCATTGGAGTCCTTCGTGGCCAGGCCGAAAAGCGAGAAGCGTCCGAGCGGCATGAAGGGGATTCTTCTTGGGTCGTACGTCATCGAGAGCGTGTAAACATCAGTCTGACTGCTTCCTAAGTTGCTGGCCATGCCCCACAAGCTGAAAATGTTGCTCGCGGTGTCACGGGTTCTGGTGGACCATCCCGTGTCCACTGCATTGGTGAGGGGGCGATTGCTCCCGTCCATGGCCGTGTTGCTGTTCATTCCGCTCAGAATCCGGGCGGTGGTGCCGGAGAAACTGTCCTGGATGTTGGTGTAGGGCTGGCCTTCGGCCACGAGAAATTCCTTGCCGTTGAGGCTGTAGCCAAAGGTCTCCCGTTTGGTGAACTGGAGAGTCGGAGTGGTGTAAATGAGATATTCCCCGGAATCCAGTGTGGGATTGACCACGGCGGAATAGTAATCCACTGTTACTCGCGGACCATCAACCGTGTAAATGTAATAGCCGACCGTGTTGACTTCCTGAGAAACGGATGTCTCACGTGGCGGGTTATTGTATGTGTTGTCGTTTGAAGGAATGGCCGGGATATAGAACTTGGAGCTGTCGGAAGCACCAATGATCTCCTGCACCGCTGCGCTGCCGTCCGGGCTGGTGATGATTGAACGCTGGTGAATATGGTCGTGACCGCTGATGTAGTAGCGCACGCCATTCGCATGAAGGCTGGAGATGAACGTATTCTGGGCTGCGGCATTCTGGCCGGGGTTTGCGCCCAGGAGGACGTCAACGTGGTTTTCACCGATCAGGTTCTTGTGGCCGAAGACAAAAGCGTGGCCATCAACGAGCTTGTCCGCCAGAACACTGCTGATCCAGCCTTGCTGGTCGGCGATATTGGAGTTGTTCACGTTGGCTGACCCACTGCCCTGGCCGTCAGTCCTTGTGAACTGGTCGAGCAGTACGAACCGCGCATTTTCATATTGGAAAGCGTAGCTCAACCCATACAGATTGATGCTGGGACTGCTGAAATCATCGGCGCCGAAGACGTGGACGCCGTTGTCACGGGTTTGCGGAAAATCCGTCTGGAACTGCAGTGCTGCGGCCTGCGAATCCTCATGGTTACCGCGCAACGGGTAGAAACCAATCCCGGCATTGTAAAGCGCCTGGGCAGCCGCAGCCCTGGTGTCTATGTCTGTCGCGACCTGGTTTCCTTTGTCCGTCAGGTCACCGACCTGCACCACGAACTCGACGCCGGCCTTGATGAACTGCGCATTGATCTGGTCGATAATCCCCACCGAGACCGTGTTGGGATTCTTCCCGTCATCGGGCACGGTCCATTGGGTATCGGACATAACGCCGAAGCTCCACGGCGCCGCCCATGCCGATGAGGCTCCCAAAACCAAAGCGAGCACCAGGGCAAGCCCCAGCGCGTGCATTTTTTTGAAACAAGATAGTCCTCTCATTAAATTTTCCCCTTTCATGATTTTAATGGATTGTTGCGCGTTTTAGGATTGGCCTTAGCATCCGTCTACCACTGCATGAACGCCCCCCCTTCTTTCTGAGAAACAGCATAACTGAACATTCTCTCACCCAAGGATAGACCCCCACAACCAACACAGACAAATTGTCAACGGAATCTGTCGGGTATCCTATGAGCCTCTTGTTACATTTCGGTGAAGGGAGTGTGAAATATTGATGAAGCCTCAGCATGATAGGACGCGGTGAAGAATTTCGCTCTTCTTGATCAGTGTGGCAGGGAGGGGCGCATAGTGCGATTCCTCGCAGTAACGCTGTCCATCATGGAGCATCCATCAGGGGAATTTCGCCAAGGCTTTTGCTCGTACCTGTTGCTCTTGGTAGATCTCAATTTCAAGAACGAACGCGGTTCCTGAACGAGAAAGGAAGGAGAAGACAAGAAGGTTAGTCCTATTCATTCGGGCTGAAAATGGTATTATCGGATACTAATGACCGAAGGCCGTTTTCTCTTTCTTTGCTCCGAGGTTCAGCGATGAGGAGGTTCCCTTCCGCGATGCTCTTCCTGACCGTTCTTCACGCTTTCTTACCGGACATTACGGGTTTGAACCGGAATTGTGGATCATATTCGTGGCATTGGTAAAAGAGGTGATATTCATGTTCAACCAAAGGAGGTGTGCCCATGTTAGCGATGTTCGCCTTCCGGATATTAGGTGTTGCATTCCTGGTAGTCTCAATGGTCTTGGGACCGCAAGCCACGGGGGCGTATGCCGCGTCTCGGAGCATCGTCCTCCAGCAGGGGCAGGCCGGCTATACCGGTGTTCGCGATACCTGGGCCAGCAAGCTCGATTGGGATCACCCACCGCAGCATTTGATCAATTACGGTCAGAACGAGGAACTGGTACTCTCCCGTGATGGCGGCGAAAATCCTTTGCTGCGCTTCGATGTGAGCAGCATTCCCGGGAACAGTGCCGTGCTCTCCGCCACCTTCTCCCTTTACAATACAACCTATTCGAGCTTCAGCGGCACTAAGAGTTACCCTCGCCGCATCGATCTGTTCCGGGTGTTGCGCGACTGGGAGGAGGGAAATCAAGTGGCATCGCCCATCAATGGCCCTGGAAAGCATGGGGCTATGGGCGACAACGCCTTTGAATACTATGACGGCGAGGGGACCAATGTGCCCTGGGGGGCGCGCGGCATGGCGTTCGGGGTGGACTATGCTGTGTTGCCCGAGGGCCACGCCGATGTTCTGGATGAGGGCTGGTATTCGTGGGATGTGACGAATCTTGTACGCACACACGTGCGGGGTGAACAGCCGAACTTCGGCATGGTGCTGCGCGATGCCACAGGCTATGAGGATGATCATAAGGACTGGCGCAATTTTGCCTCCAGCCAGTCCACGGTCAATTCGACTTGGCGCCCCAAGCTCACCGTGATCTACAATCCTGATGTTCCTTTTGCAGATGCCGGGCCGGCTCAGGAGAACCTGAGCTGGAACGGAACTGCGGTGACTCTCGATGGTTCACGCAGCCATGATCGCCCCGGGGGTGATAATTCCAAACTGACCTATTCCTGGCGCATTCTCAAGGCGGCATACGGCTCCAAAATGGGCGGCAACATTTACTCCGGCCCGAACTCGACCACAAGCTTTACCCCCGATGCGGTCGGCGAGTGGGACCTCGAGTTGACCGTTACCAACAACCAGAACGAACGCGCCACGGACCAGGTGCACCTGCGCTTGCTCGGTATTCGCGCGGATCACCCGAGGATTTATCTCACTGCCGAAAAACTTGCCCAGCTCAAGGCGAGAGCCACAGCGTCGAACCCGCGCTGGGTGCAGCTCAAAGATCAAGCTGCCGCTCCAGACGGCGAGATGCACGCCAAGGCGCTGGTATCCCAGGTGGAAGGTCAGCCTGCTCACTGCAATGAGGCCATCGCTACAGCTTTGCAGCTCATCAGTGAGCCTGGCAATTGGGCCACGAAGGGCGGAGACATCGCTCTGGTCTACGACTGGTGCCATGCCCAGTTGAACCCGAGTGACCGGACCACGTTCATCGACTTTCTCAACCAGTGGGCTGACGAGGTGTTGGCTGACCCGGGCAACGACATTCCGGGATGGGGCAACTACTGGCCACGCTACGGCTACTCCTTCGCCCTCATTGGCCTTGCCACTTATGGTGACAATCCGCGCGCCAAATCATGGCTCGATGATTACCGTCATCGCCGCTACCGTGATAATGATTTAGCGCTCCTCGATCGTGTTGCCGTCGGTGGCGGTTGGCCGGAGGGCATGATCTACGATTGGATCGCGAACTGGCCTCGCATGAAGGCTTTGGAAGCCTGGCGAAGTGCTACGGGGGAGAACCTTTTCGCCAGCACCTCCTGGTACCAAAACCGGCTGCCTTATATTCTCCTCCACCGTTGGCCGGGACTGGCCGACCAGTGGGGATACAAGTTTCACCCGTACCTCTCTACCGGAGATACGGAGCGAAACCGGGGCAGTATGGCCAATTATGAGCGCATCATGACTTTGATCCTCATCGAGCGGTTCCCGACGAATTCGTTTACCCGCCAGCTACAGGCCTATCTTGCGGCGTCCCCGACGGGCAACTCCATGAGCTTCCTGTACCACGAAGAATTCTTGTGGTTTAATCCCAATCAACCCTCCAGTCCTCCCAGCCTGCTCACTCACTATGCCCCGGCGTTGGGGTCGATCTTTATGCGCTCAGGCTGGCCCAACGGCGCCGCCGACACCGGCTCCAACGCGACCACCATCACATTCAGGGTTGGCGACCACTTTACCTACCATCAACATTATGACCAGAACAGCTTCACCCTGTTCAAGAGCGGCGACTTGGCTCTGGACAGCGGCGTCTACAGCGGCGATGGCCTGTCGAATCACGATGTCAACTATTACGTCCGGACGATCGCCCACAACACGCTGCTGGTTTACAACCCGCTGGAAGATTTCTCGTCGGCGCGCCCTGACGCGACCTCGAATGATGGCGGGCAGCGCACCATGGCTCCGGCCACGCGAAGCCCACAAACCGTCGCTTACTACGATCAACATGCCGTTCACTATGACACCGGGGATATGCTTAGGTTCGAGGATGCGGCTCGCTACACCTACGCACTGGGCGATGCCACCAAAGCCTACAACAATCCGTCTTACAACCAGACCATGGATGCCGGTCTCAGCGGAAACGTCGCCAAAGTGAGCCGTTTCCAGCGGGAATTTGTCTACCTGCGCCCCGAAACTGTCAGCGCTCCTGACTATGTGGTGATCTACGACCGCGTGGGAGTGACGCAGGCGGCTTTCAGTGGTGAAAATACGAAGCTCTTGTTTCACACCCTGAAGCAACCAACCGTTAATGGAAAAGCGAGTAATCTTGCACCTGGGGAGACGCTTTACACGGGCGCCGATCTGGTGGTGGCCGACTCGGACACCGGCAGACTCTTCCTCAAAGCACTGCTTCCGGCTCAGCGCAACATCCGCAGAGTAGGCGGCCGGGCGGTTAAGGCTTTCTGGGTTTTTGACAGCAACTACGACTGGCAATGGGACCCGGCCGAACCGCAGCCTCAGGCCACCAATGATTTCGAGGGCGTGCCCTACGGTGAGTGGCGCATCGAGCTCGAACCGGCTGACACGGCTTTAGAACACAATTTCCTCACCGTGCTTTACCCGACGAAAAAAGGGACCGCGGCGATGCCTGAAACGGTGCTGGTCTCAGGGATTGGAGTACAAGGCGCTCATATTGCCGATTCTTCGTTGAACCGCGTGGCGCTTTTTTCATCTTCCAACAATGGCAGCCCTCCAGCTGGAACCATCAGTTATAGCTTTAAACCTACAGGACGAACCTTCAACCTGCTCACCGATCTGCCTGCCAATGCGCGCTACAAGCTCTCGACCAGCTCCCAGAATGGCGTGATGACGGTGACGTTGATTCCCAATGCCGGTGGTTCCTACAAGGCCAGCGCCCAGGGCGTCTTGAGTTTTACGGTGTCGCCTTGAGTCGGTCACCGGTGAAGGCGCCATCTGGAGTGCACGCTT
>JADGQM010000170.1 GCA_017881795.1 Syntrophobacteraceae bacterium | reverse complement strand
CAAGAAATCACAGCATATGGGGCATAGCAGGATGAGCTGATCATGCCTACCGTGAAAGGTATTGCAGGACCATACCGATTCTACTTCTACAGCTTCGACTGTAATGAACCGAAGCATGTCCACCTTCAGCGCGGGAAACTCGTTTGCAAATTCTGGCTCGAACCCGTAGTTTTAAGCAAGAATTATGGCTTTTCTCCGAAGGAGCTCAACGCGATCCGAGAGATCATCAACTCCAATCGGAATACGTTCTTGGAGGGATGGAATGAGCATTGCGGTTAATGTAGTTGAGCCCAGGCTACTGGACATCCAAATCACAGAGGATGAGATCATAGCGCACCTTGTGGACGGTCGCACCATCACTGTTCCTCTTGCATGGTCCTGGCGGCTGTCAGAGGCAACTCCGGACCAGCGTCAGAATTTCGAGATTATCGGCGATGGACAAGGCATTCACTGGCCGGAGATAGACGAGGACATCAGCGTAGAGGGAATGCTTTTCGGTTCTCCGGCCCGTCGTCCCAAACCTTCGGCTAAACATGAAAGTTCAGTAGCGGTATCGACGTAGCTGTTTTGTATTTCGCTTTCCTCTTAATCACTTTGCCAGAATGGGCAAACTGTCGCTCGATCGGACGGGCAACCATAGGGAGATTCACGTTTGCTGTCCCCCGCTCCTTGACTGTGATTGCTCACCGCTCAACTGGCAGTTCGGCTTTCGGATAACACACTGAGCATACGTTGGGTGGGGGCGACCGGCCGGTCGCCCCTACACGTCCTCCGAGGTATACCAGCGGAATTTCCCGTTCATGAGAAGATCAATGCAGCAGCCTTTACGCCCGCGTCAATTGCCGGTACTTGATCCGGTGAGGCTGTTCGGCGGCTGCGCCGAGACTGGCTTTTCGATCGGCTTCGTATTCGGAATAGTTGCCGTCGAACCAGACCACTGTGCTGTCGCCCTCGAAGGCGAGGATGTGCGTTACGATGCGGTCGAGGAACCAGCGGTCATGGCTGATCACCACCGCGCAGCCGGCGAAGTTCTCCAGGGCATCTTCGAGCGCCCGCATGGTGTTCACGTCCAGATCGTTGGTCGGCTCATCGAGGAGGATAACGTTGGCGCCCTCTTTCAGCATTCGGGCAAGATGCACGCGGTTCCGTTCGCCACCGGAAAGCAAGCCGACCTTCTTCTGCTGGTCAGTTCCCGAGAAGTTGAACCGCGCCACGTATGCCCGTGAATTGACCGCCCGACTCCCCAGCTCAATGGTATCCTTTCCGTCCGAAATCGCTTCCCAGATGGTCTTTTCCGGGTCGAGCACCGAGCGGCTCTGCTCCACGTAGGCCAACTTCACCGTTTCACCGATTCTGACCGTGCCCGAATCGGGCTCTTCCTGGCCGGTAATCATCCGGAACAGGGTGGTCTTGCCGGCGCCGTTCGGGCCGATGACCCCGATGATTCCGCCAGGCGGAAGCGAGAACGACATGCCGTCGATCAGGAGGTTGTCACCATAGGCCTTGCTCACCCCGTCGGCCTCGATCACCACCTTCCCCAGCCTCGGCCCAGGCGGAATGTATATCTCGAGCTCCCTCGCCTGCTTCTCATGGTCTTTCCGCAACAGTGATTCATAGGCGCCTATGCGGGCCTTCGATTTGGCGTGCCGCCCCTTTGGCGACATCCTGATCCACTCCAACTCGCGCTCCAGAGTCCTCTGCCGTTCGCTTTCGCCCTTTTCTTCGTGCTTCAGTCGCGCCTGCTTCTGCTCCAGCCAGGACGAGTAATTGCCCCGCCACGGAATCCCCTGCCCCCGGTCCAGTTCGAGGATCCAACCCGCCACGTTGTCGAGGAAGTAGCGGTCGTGGGTGACGGCGATCACCGTGCCGGCGTAGCGCTGCAGGTGATGTTCGAGCCAGGCGACCGATTCGGCATCGAGGTGGTTGGTCGGTTCGTCTAGGAGCAAAATGTCAGGCGCCTGCAGCAAAAGGCGGCAGAGGGCCACGCGCCGCTTCTCGCCTCCCGACAGAATCTTCACCGGCGTCTCCCCGGGAGGGCATCGCAAGGCGTCCATTGCCATCTCGAGCTGCGAATCCAGGTCCCAGGCATTCAGGGAATCGAGCTTCTCCTGCACTTCGCCCTGGCGCTGGATGAGCTTGTCCATCTCATCATCAGTCATCGGCTCGGCAAACCGTTCATTGATCCGGTTGAACTCGTTCAGTAAATCAACCGCCCCCTGCACTCCCTGTTCGACCATTTCGCGCACCGTCTTCGTTTCGTCCAGGTGCGGTTCCTGTTCGAGAAAACCGATGGTATGACCGGGTGCGACGACGGTCTCGCCGCTGAAATCCTTGTCCACGCCAGCCAGAATGCGCAAGAGGGAGCTCTTTCCCGAACCGTTGAGTCCCAGAACGCCGATCTTCGCTCCATAGAAGTAAGAAAGGTAAATGTCTTTCAGAATAGGTTTTTTGCTGTAATACTTGCTGACTCCGATCATGGAGTAAATGATCTTGTTCGGTTCAACGCTCATGGATTTTGAAACCCTCCTACGATATGGAAATCATGCATTCAACGGCTGCCGCCCTCTTTGTGCTTCGCGCACCCCGCGTCACGACAGCCCCACATGGTCAAGATCGTTCTCCTGACCCTGCTCCTTTTCCGTTTCTATCCCACCCCGCACCTCGATTTCATCCAACATTGCCAAAAATACACGATGCTTGAATGGTTGACTTGACGTGTGTAACCGCTCACTCTGATTCGGTGGGTCACAACATAGCATGGGAAAAGGAAGCTGACGACAGCAGGACCCACATTTTGGCAAATAGCGGAGATTGTCGAATGGATTTGGATTTAGTAGAATTCATGATTACATTCTTAAAGCAAAGGAGAACTGAAATGAACAAGACTATCTGTATTGCCATGGTGATGATGGCGGTGCTCTTGATGAGTCCCTTGGTCGGGCACGCGGCTGGGCCATACTCCGGGGGAGGTCCACGAGGTGGTCCGGGCGGGGGCCCCGGAGGAGGCTCCGGATGGGGGGACCACGGAGGAGGACACGGATGGGGGGGCCATGGGGGAGATCCAGGATGGGGAGGCCATTGGGGAGGTCCGGGATGGGGCCGGGGATGGGGCTACTGGGGAGGTCCAAGCATCTATTTGGGCGCTCCCTATTGGGGTGGTCCTTATTGGGGCGCCCCCTATTGGGGTGGTGCTTATCCGTATTATGCCGCGCCACCCGCCGTCGTCCAGGAGTCACCTCCCGTCTATGTTCAGCCGGCGCCGCAACCGGACGGAGCATATTATTGGTATTACTGTGAAAGCGCTCAAGGTTACTACCCGTATGTCAGAGAATGTCCGAACGGCTGGATGAGGGTCAATCCTTCTCCGGCTCCACCCAACCAATAGGAGTGATGGCACGATGAATTACACACGAAGCTTTTTCGTATTTCTGATGTTACTGGTGCTGGGCGGATGCGCGACCCTCCCAGCAGGTCCAAGTGTGATGGTGTTGCCAACCCCGGGGAAGCCTTTTGACGTATTCCAGGCCGAGGACGCGAATTGCAGGATGTGGGCCAGCCAGCAGGTGGGTCAGACACCCCAGGAAGCGGTCAACCAGAACACGGTAGCTAGCGCCGCCGTTGGGACGGTCGTCGGCGCAGGTCTTGGCGCGGCCATTGGCGCCGTCTCCGGCAATCCGGGCGCGGGTGCAGCCATCGGAGCGGGTAGCGGCCTGGTTGGCGGCACGATTGTCGGCGCCAACAACGGTCAGGCGTATGGATGGGAGGCGCAGCGTCGATACGACATCGCCTATCAGCAATGCATGTATGCCAGGGGGAATCAGGTCCCGGGCTCGGGGCAAGGCAATCAGAGAAATTATCCCGCTCCCCCTCCCCCGCCTCCACCTCCGCACTCGGCGTGGTAGTTATTGGGTATAGCATCTGACATCGTCATCATTGTCGTGGCAGCCCTCGTGGGGGGTATTCTTGCCCATGGGCTGAGACAGCCATTGATTCTCGGCTACATCCTGGCAGGGGTGGTGGTTGGCCCTTATACTGGCGGGGTCACCGTATCGAAAGTCCATGACATCGAATTGCTGGCCGAAATCGGCGTAGCCCTCCTGCTCTTCGCTTTAGGGCTCGAGTTTTCCCTCAAGAAGTTGAAACCGGTCCGTACCATCGCCCTTGCCGGCGCCCCCATCCAGATGCTCCTGACCATCATTTACGGCTATGCCATCGGGCGCTGGCTGGGTTGGGAATGGCTGCCTTCAGTCTGGCTGGGAGCTCTCGTTTCGTTGTCGAGCACCATGGTCATTTTGAAGACCCTTATGAATCAAGGATTGCTTGGCACGCTTTCCAGCCGCGTGATGATCGGCATGCTCATTGTTCAAGATCTGGCCGTCGTGCCGCTCATTATCATCTTGCCCCAGCTGAGTAATCCCAAAATCGGGTTTCCTCTGCTGGGGCTGGCGGCATTGAAGGCCGCCCTCTTTCTGGCCCTGATGATCCTCCTCGGCACGCGCCTTCTGCCTCGAGTAATGACCACCATCGCCAAATGGAACTCGCGGGAGCTCTTTCTCCTGGCAATCACCGCCATCGGCCTGGGAATTGGCTATGCCACCTACCTCTCCGGGCTCTCTTTCGCTCTCGGGGCGTTTGTCACCGGCATGGTCTTGAGCGAGTCGGATTACAGCCATCAGGCCTTGAGCGATATCATTCCCTTGCGAGACCTTTTCGGACTGCTTTTCTTCACCTCGGTAGGCATGTTGCTGGACCCGTGGTTTTTGTTGGCGCACTGGCGCACTATCCTGTTGCTGGTAATCCTGGTAGGGTTGGGCAAAGGGCTGACTTTTGCCGCCGTGACACGTCTTTTCAGATACGGCAATGTCGTTCCCCTCGCGGTTGGATTGGGGCTCTTCCAAGTCGGCGAGTTTTCATTCGTACTGGCCCGGACGGGGCTTTCCACCGGGTCGATATCGAGCGAGATGTATGCTCTGGTGCTCAGTACGGCCATTATCAGCATGGCGCTGACGCCGTTCGTCTCCGGTCTGACCGGACCCCTCTACTCCCTTCGCAAGCACTGGTTCCGGCACGAACCCCTGCAAACCATCAATATCCCCACATCGGGGCTGAATGAGCACGTGGTGATTGCCGGGGCCGGGCGAATCGGGCGGCATGTGGCTCAGGTTTTGATTCCTCTCGAGATCCCTTTTGTGCTCATCGAACTGGATTATTACCGGTTTGACGAGGGGAAGCTGGCGGGTTTTCCGATAATATATGGAGATGCAAGTCAAAAAATAGTCCTGGAAGCCGCCCAGATTGAGAAGGCATGTCTGCTGCTGGTTACCATTCCTGCCATTGTCGTTTCCCAAGAGGTTGTTCTTCAGTCCCAACAGCTCAATCGGACTTTGAGCACTCTCGCTCGGGCGGAAGGGGTGGAACAGATGAGAGCTCTGTACGAAAAGGGCGTGGACAATGTCATTCAGCCCGAATTGGAGGCCGGTCTTGAAATCACGCGGCAGGTGCTGCTTCATCTGCATCTTCCTGCGACGGAGATCCTCCAGTATAGCGATGCCGTACGTCACGACCTCTGCGCCCCCTTACCCGGGAATCATGATCAGTATAAGAAACTCGCTCTGCTCCTGAGCGCCGGAAGTTCACTGGAGCTGAACTGGCTGTCATTAGGCCCGGCGAATCCCCTTAACGGCCGCACCATAGGGGAGCTTGCCCTCCGCACTCACACCGGCGCTTCCGTGGTGGGAGTAACGAGAGACGGCATACTCCACCCCAATCCCGGCCCGGAATTTCGCTTTGTGGAAGGGGATCAGGTTGCCGTTATCGGCAAAAACGAGCAATTTCATGCGTTCCAAGAACTGGCTCGCCCCCAATAACGCACCGCAGAGACGCAGAGAACGCGCAGAAAACCAATTGATGCTCTCTGCGACCACTGCGGTGAATCCTTGTTGGCCGCGGCCAAGGTTGCTCTGTGGTTAAAGCACGAGGGTGCAAAGACCTGAAAGGAGGGTGGGTTTTCAGCCCGCCCAAAAGCAGCTATTCTGTTATCAAACCATGAGAGTTAAAACAGACAATAAAGCAACCGTCTTCTACACGGGGGGCATCAGGAGGAGCAATGGCAATGATCAGTGCTGGTAGAATCAAGAATTTGCCTTGGTTTGTCCGAATAACTCCACTTAATTTTATCTCTATCTTACTTATGTTTATGCTGGCTTTTCCAGATCCAGCGGCATCTGAAATCAAACTCTTAAAGGGACAAATTGTCTATGTACCTGCATATTCTCACATCTATCATGGTGACAGAGAACAGCCCTTCTATTTGACGGTGACCTTAAGCATCCGCAATACCGATCGGGTTCATCCCATCACCATTGTCTCGATCGACTATTTTGACTCCGAAGGAAAGTTGCTTAGAAAGTATCTGGAGCACGAAGTCAAGCTCGGCGCCATGGCAACGGCTCACTACATGGTAAGAGAATCCGATAAAGCCGGAGGTTCAGGAGCCAACTTCATTGTTGTGTGGAAGTCGGAAGAAAAGGTCACCGAACCAATAATCGAAGCGATCATGATCGGGACTTCCACACAACAGGGCATATCATTTACTTCTCGAGGCCAGGCCATCGAAGAAAACTGAAGATCTTGTTACCGCTCACTTCCGCTGCCAGATCTGGGTTTCCTCGCATGTCGGTTCGGTGCCGGCCGCCGCTTCGCGATGCCAAAAACCTTGGGGACTCTTGGTTACATTCCCATCGACCAAATCTTTCGGTTTAGCAATAGGATCAGTGAGGCTCATGGTCGCCAGCAGATTGACCTGGGCGGGATCAGGCGCCTCGGATGGAATCCCGTTTATGTTGCATTTTGATTCGTCTGCGGTGTAATTATCATCCTCCAATCTGACGGTGTAATCGATGCAGCCCTGGCGCGGACAGGCATAATAGCTTTCCCCCTGCTTGAATTTCGGGCAAGAGGGGTCGATGGCGCTGCCCTTGACGCTGACGCAACTGCCGAGGGGCGATGGGGCCTCCGGGTTATCGTAATCCTGGACCACATAGAAGAACAGCATGCCGTCTTGGGGTCATAGAAGTATTTGTCCTGCACCGGCTTGCCACTAGCTATCCTTAAGGCCTGCCAAAGTGGGGGCGTGGGTCAGCGTTTGCTTCCCATAGATGCAAAGGTTCTGGTTGTCGTAGGCAACCACTTGTGATCCGTCAGGACACGTACCATTTTCGTCCGGGACGGTTACCCCATCCGCCGGGCACCCGTTTACCGGATCGAGATTGAGGCTTGACTGGTCCGGGATTTGGCCATCCAGATTATGGCAGGTTTGATTGTTATAGAGGTTATCCCGCAGCTCCGTATAGTAGCGTTTGAAAAGCTGGTCCTGATTGGGCTTGAAACCAATGCCGGGCCACACCTCGAGCTTTCCCCAGGACTTATACCCGCGCTTGATCTGGAACGCTTCAGGATTTTGCGGATGGCGGGCGCCGGTTTTGCTCGTATAACATATGCCCACACGCACATAAAACGGGTCATCTTTCATCTTTGTCTTAACCGCGTCAGTCAACCCCACGTTGATGACCTTGGGGATGCCGGACAGGGGATACTGGGGGAGCTTTTTCTTCGCCAGAATCGTATAGCCGTAGCCGCTCGCCACCTTGGGCTCCCAGACTTGATGGTTATCGCGGCCGGTCAGACTCATGGTGCGATCCTCGGGGTTGACGGGCTTGCCGTTCTGGTAATACTGAACGGAGTCGATCCGGAATTCAAGATTCTGTTTGTAACCCTGATCTTTAAAGTTGTTCCTCGCCTCAAACTCGAGGGTGGCAATGTTGCCGGGCGTAATCAGGGACGTTGGACGGCCCTCCAGCTTGTTGTCCTGGCGGCCCTCGGAGCGACATTCGTCAACCGAGTTGGACGCAGCGTTGAACGTCAGGTTGTTGAGCGAGATGGGGAATTCGCCTTTTACCGGGACTTTGTTGGCATTGACGACCATGAGGCCGGTCAGTGAGCCGTCACGGTCGACAATAACGGTATTCTTATCACCATCGGCGAATTCGCCGAAATTCACCTTCTCGGTAAAAATCTGATGGCGCAGATCCACATTCTTAAAGCTCAGCTCTTTGCTCACGGTTAAATTGGGATAAGCGCTCTGGTTCGACTTGAACCAGGCCAGGGCCGAGTCACCCTCATGGACCCCGCTATTATTGGTGAGGTGCTGGACCTTTTCCTTGAGGACCTGCTGGTCATACTCGGTGAGCAGTCGTGCGGCGCCATCTTGAGCGATATTCTTCCTGAAATTGACGAAACGGTCCCGGAAGATGCGAACCGGACCATCATAGATATAGAAGCCTCCCCAATTCCAATACACCTGGGGATAGCCATTTTCAAACTGTTCGAAGGATTGAGCGACGCTGTTCTGATCAACGCAGCCAACGAGGTTCCCGGTAAATGGTCCGGCCTGGTTATCATAGGGGCAGGGACCGAAGAAATTGACATTGTTCTGACTGCGCCCAATGACCACCGAGTTATGAAGCATTGACCAAACTCCGGGCGCATTTCCATCAAGGCCTCCCGACGTAACCAGCGATACGGATTCGCGGTTGCTCGCAAATCTCCCGTCTTTGACGACGATCCATTCGGGGCGCATCCAGAACCCAATATAACGATTACGCGTTGCCGTGACGCCGTCAAAAGTCGAGATTACCGGGCGGTACAGGGTTGCCCCAGTCGTGTCATCCTTGACGGCGATTCTCGGGAAGATCTGATCGGAGGTCACGCCTGGCGCATTTTCATTATAAAACCCATAGTAACAGGCGTGGGCCCGGTTGTTTTCAAAACGGCCGATCGGCGTAAATTTGTTCCATTTAGCCCCGTCCGGCCCACTCCCCGGGTTGGCATACCAGAAGCCCATGCCCATCCCCTGGCATCCCCCGACGGCGTTGCCCACCAGTCTGGTTGTCGGATTGACGATCCAAAAGCCGCTCGCCGCCTCATAATAGCGGGCGCCCTCGGCAGGATCGGTGCAGCCATTGACCGGGTCCGGAAAAGCGGGGTCCGCCGGCACCAACTGCGGAGACCAGGGCAATTGGACGGTTGCATCTGCCTCCTGGACGAAGAATGGCTTGGTCCGGAGTGTTGGATTCGGATCCACAAACGGCTTTCTGCACGAGCCATGCACGGGC
>JADGQM010000473.1 GCA_017881795.1 Syntrophobacteraceae bacterium | reverse complement strand
TTCTGGAATCGCCGCTGGCCGTTGAGGTCTTGAAGGAGGTGCGGGGATGGTGCCGGGAGACTCGCTTGCCTGCCTACAACACCAGGGACCATCAGGGATTCTGGCGTTTTCTCGTCATCCGCGAGGGGAAACGCACCAATCAACTTCTTGTCCATCTCTTGACCTCGAGCCAGGGAGACAATGGCGGCATAGTAGAACGTCTGGCTACCAATCTCCACGCCCGTTTTCCCGAGATCACCACCCTCGTCCATTCCCTGACCGACAGCAAGGCGCAGGTTGCCTCCGGCGGTCGGAGTCGATATTTGATTGGTCCCGGTTTTATTGAAGAACGAATGGGGAGTCTGCAATTCAGGATTTCCCCGCATTCCTTTTTTCAGACCAATACCCTCGCTGCGGAACAACTTTACAACGCCATCCTGCAACTGGGAGAATTCTCCGGGAGAGAAACCGTCTGGGACCTTTATTGTGGCACGGGAAGCATCGCCCTCTTCATTGCCGCCCATGTGCGGCAGGTGGTGGGATTTGAAGTGAGCGAGGAAGCCGTCAAAGATGCTTACGAAAATTGCGGACTGAACGCGGTTGACAACTGTTCCTTTGTGGCCGGAGACCTGAAGGATGTCATGAGGAAGGTCGGCGAATTGTTTCCCAACCAACCCTCTCCGGATGTGGTGATCACGGACCCGCCCCGTGCCGGCATGCATCCCCATGTTCTGAAGACCCTTGTTGAAGTTGCTCCTCCCAGCATCATTGCGGTATCGTGCAATCCTGCAACCCTCGCGCGGGATCTCATGGTTCTCCTGGAGCATTACCATCTTGAATCCGTGCAACCTTTTGACCTCTTTCCGCATACCCCTCATATTGAATGTCTAGTAAAGCTAAAGAAAAAGTGATTGGTTTACCTATGATACAGAGTAGAAGGGAATCGCGGCGGTTCTTCGGGAGCATCATCCCGATACTTGCAGCACTGCTTCTCCCGCTCCTGCTGATCGGCTACTTCTTCTACCTTTACATCGAAGTCAAACAGCGGTTTGAATCGCGGCGATGGAGCATTCCTTCAAGGGTTTTTTCCGCACCGGTTCCGCTTTACCCCGGCCAGTCGCTTTCGATCTCCCAGATGAAACAGCTTCTGGAAGAACGGCGTTATAAGGAAGCCATCAGAGAACCACTGCAGGCCGGAGAATACAAATTGGGTCGCGACAGCCTGGTTGCCTATCTGCGGGAATTCCGCTTTCCGGGCCACGCTCTCCCCGCGCAACGGGTGGACTTTGTCTTTCAACAGAATACACTCGTAAGGATTAAGAGCGGACAAGCTGAACTGGCCTTTCTCGAATTGGAGCCGCTTGAAATCGCACGTCTTTTTGGGCCCGAACGAAAAAGCCGCCTGCTCATCAACATAAAACAGGTTCCTGCTTATCTGATTGACGGGGTTTTGGCCATTGAGGATCATCGTTTTTATGAACATCGCGGAGTCGACTGGCAGGGGACCCTGCGGGCCCTATACCGGGACATCGTAGCTCGGCGGGTTATCGAGGGGGGCTCCACGATTACGCAGCAACTGGTGAAGAATTACTTTCTGGAACCTGAACGCACCTTCAAACGAAAGCTTCAAGAGGCTTCCATGGCGGTAGTGCTGGAGGCTCTTTATGATAAGGATGCCATCCTCGAGATGTACCTGAACGAAATCTACATGGGCCAAAGAGGCAGCGTCGCTATCCATGGAATGGGCGAGGCGGCCCTGTATTATTTCGGGAGAAATGTCGAAGACCTGACGTTGGCTGAATGTGCCACACTTGCCGGAATGATTCGAGCCCCCAACAATTATTCGCCCCTGGCCAGCCCCGAAGCATCGCTCGATCGCCGGAACATGGTTTTGAAGCGAATGCTCGAGCTGGGCATGATCCCCGCCATCGAGTACGAAAAGACTCGCGGAGAACCCAGGATAAGAGCGACGACCAACATTCCAAGAGACGTGGCTCCCTATTATGTGGATTATGCCAGGCAACAACTCCATGACCTGTACGACGAAAAAGTCCTGGGGTCTGAGGGTTTAACCATTCACACCGTGCTCCATCCCGAAATGGCCATGGCCGCGGATAATGCTCTGAGAGAAGAACTGCTCCTGCTGGATAAGGAACTTTCTGATCGCAAGGGTGCATCTCCTTCACCAGGAACGCTTCAGGGTGTGCTCATTGCGGTTCAGCCGAAAACCGGGGACGTGCTGGCTTTGGTTGGCGGGAGAAATTATGCGGCAAGCAGCTTTAATCGGGCCCTCTCCGCATATCGGCAACCAGGATCTGCGATTATGCCGTTTGTTTATCTGACCGCTTTGGATCAGTTTTCACCCGCTAGTTGGCTGAAGGATGAACCGGTATCCTATAACGTCAATGGGACTGCCTGGTCTCCACGGAATTATGATGACCGATACCACGGCCGGGTCATGTTTCGGGATGCGCTGGAACAGTCGTTGAGCGCCGCTACGGTTAATCTTGCGGTCACTGCTGGCCTGGGGAAGATCATCACGATGCTTCACAATCTGGGCATACAATCGCCGCTGCGCCCGGTTCCTTCAGTGGCGCTGGGGGACTTCGAAGCAACGCCTCTGGAATTGGCGGGGGCCTACGCTGCTCTTGACAATGATGGGCAGAAACCATTCCTGCTCAGTGTAAAAGAGGTGGTCACCGAAATCGGTGAAGTCCAGGAAAGGCGCAACGTGGAGATCGTTCCCGTTACGACTCCCGGCAGAGCC
>JADGQM010000472.1 GCA_017881795.1 Syntrophobacteraceae bacterium | reverse complement strand
TTTGACCGAAGGGGGGAGGCGCCGCCTTTAGCTTTTGCGCCCTTCCCTGGCGAGGTCTGGTCGGTAAGGCGAAGCCGCACCGTCGCCGACTCGCCGGGGCCGACCTTCAGCCGGTAGTGGGCCGATGCCTTCGTCCCGGTCTTGTCGGGATTGACGGCACTCTGTTGGCCGTGGACGACATAGTTGTTGATGCCGTCTTTCACGTACGGGCTGGCGTTTGGGTATTCAGGGAAGAGCCGTTCGTTGTTGGTTTCGTTTTCGGTAAAAAGCAGGGGCACCTCGCCTTCGCAGGTTAAGGTGTACGCCCCCAGTACCGGATGCTCCGCCGCAATGGCACTCGTGCCTTTTGGTCCCTCGATCTGCTTGAGCGCTGGTTTAGCCGAGGGTTGGGCCACCCACTCCGCCCAGTCATTGCGGAACCAGAGCGTCGGCAGGACGTGCAGTTCGGCCGCCTCCGGTCCCCGGTTGATCGCGGTGATCTGCACCAGGATGTCCTCCGGCGATTCCTTGGCGTACTCCACAAACACATCGAAGTAACGGTCGCCTTCGAAAACACCGGTGTCGAGCAACTCGTATTCGAATTCATGGCGGGAGCGTTGGCGGTTCGTCTCCACCAGTTCCGCATAGGGATATGCCGCCTGAGGATACTTGTAGAGGTACTTCATGTAGGAATGGGTCGGTGTGCTGTCGAGGTAGAAGTAGTATTCCTTGACGTCTTCGCCGTGGTTCCCTTCACTGTTCGTGAGTCCGAAGAGGCGCTCCTTGAGGATCGAGTCTCTGCCGTTCCACAAGGCGAGGGCAAAGCACAGGCGCTGCTTGGGATCGGATATTCCGGCGAGACCGTCCTCACCCCACCGGTATGCCCGCGAGCGGGCGTGATCGTGGGTGAAATAATTCCAGGCATCGCCACCTTCGCTATAGTCCTCACGAACGGTTCCCCACTGTCGCTCGCTGAGATAGGGTCCCCATTTCTTCCAGGGAACCCCCTTTTCGCGAGCTTCATCCAGCCGTTTCTGTTCCTTAGAATTTTCTATCTCTTTCATGTTCGCCTCCTTATGGTGACGCTCAGAAAACCAGGATTCGACTTCCGGATGCTTCCCTTTAAATATTCTCGCCCATCTGGTTTGTCACCGCGCCCCCGTTCGGCGAGCGCAGATTCTCGATTAGAATGTATGTACTCAATATGAACACCCACAGCGGAAATGCAAGACCCAACCAGTCGACAAAGTGGCTGCTCAGCAGGAGCATCACCGCCAGAGCATAGCCCAGGATCGTTATCCAAAGCGGGAGGATGCGTGTGCGGAGGACCAGGGTGCAGGTCGAGATCATGAATACGCCGGCCATCTTGAGGGCATACACGTTCATGATCTGAGCGGTAATGGCGCGGCCAAAGGTGTATGCACCGGACTCGATCATCTGCTTGGACGTCGCGTTGAGGGCGATGATGGTCGCTCCTGCCACGGCGGCCGCGGCAAAGAACATGGTGAGAAACAAAAGCCCGCTGCCGAAAAAAACGGTGGCAAAATAGCGGTCCTCCTACGCACCGAGCCGGTCACGGACCACGCCGATGAACCACAAAAAAGCAATACCGGCGAATGGTACCAGGTTCAGCGCGAGGACCACCCTGCCGGCACTGGAGCCCGGCCATACCTGTGTCTCCTCCAAGGCGGCCGAGACCGAAGTTCGGAGGAGGACCATAGTGGCGGTAAGTAAAACTGCAAAGAGAATCCCGGCGATGGCAGCAGCACGCGGGGTCCTCATTTGTTTGCCGATCAGAGGCGAGGTTTGTTCCATTATTGCTCCCATAAAGAGCACATCCAAGTCAAAGTGGAGAAGAAAGAAGGGGTCACGTCTACATTCTTGACATACCACAAATGCCAAAGCATCGTTTGTGAAGAAATGAGTGGGGTGTCAAGAGTTAAGGTCTGCCCCCTAACCCCTCAAGCAGCTTGATCCTGACCTGAGCAAACGCGTCTCGGAAGCTGGTGTTCGGAACGCTCAGCCGATGCAGCGAGACGCTTACAAAACGCCTCTTTTCCAGGCATTGGTAGAAGAGGAAGTGCAGGCCGTTGTGCGTTAATAACTCGTAGTAGAGATACTTGGGCAGTAGGAAATCAATAAAGAATTTCGGTGGAGATGATGACGCCATCTGGTCTGATTATCCGGTTGACATGTTCGTCAACCGTTTCTGTGCTTTTCAGATCCTTCCACTGAGTAGAGTTTCACCCAAGATGGTGCCCTTTTTGGGCTTGCATCAGTTCGTCATTTAGACGAAAGATGTTGCATTCAAAAGGAGCGAAAGGGATAGCTTGCATGAGACCCCCAATAAGGCGGATTTAGTGTGAAGATCGAAGAACACATCAAATTCTGGCTGGAAAGCGCCGAGCACGATTTGGAGGCGGCCGAGAGCCTGTTTGCTGCCGAGAGGTTTGACTGGTGCCTGTTTCTGGGACATCTCGTGCTGGAAAAGGCGCTGAAAGCCATATACGTGCGGGATAACGACAGTCAGATGCCCCCAAGGACACACAGTCTCGTCAAACTCGCGGAAAAAACCACTTTGCCGTTGACGGAGGAGCAAAAACTGTTTCTCGATGAGGTGACTGACTTTAATCTGGAGGTGCGTTATCCTGAGTATCGTAATGAATTTCGACGAAAATGCACGAGGGCGTTTTGCGAGGAGAGATTCAACAAGATTAAGGAGTACCACAAATGGCTGAGGTCCCAGCTAGAATCCGGGCAATCATAAACAGATACCTCATT
>JADGQM010000169.1 GCA_017881795.1 Syntrophobacteraceae bacterium | reverse complement strand
CCCTATATCGGTGGGATGGATGACCATGAAATCTCTCCCGCCAGGAGAGAGCGGCACATGGAGACTTTCGAAAAGCGCGCCGATGAAATCGTCAAGCAGGCCTGTGACGTGCTGCATGCCGCGAACGTTACTTCCAGCTGCACGAAGAATATTGTCACGTCGGTAGCGGTAGCGGATGCCATAATTGATTTTGCCGAGACCGAAAAGATCGACCTGATCATCATGGGCAGCCGGGGTCTGAGTCCATCCTCCACGTTTAAACTCGGCAGCGTTGCTTCGCAGGTGGCGAAACACAGCCCCTGCTCGGTGTACTTGGTCAAGGCGCCCGCCGAGCAGTAAGACGCGGGCCGAAGGCGGGCGTTTTCCGCTTGGAGCGCCCGCCGGAACTGCTCTCGTCGAGGGCCGGGTAAGCCCCGCTCGTCGTGGATAAACGAACCATCTCGCTGGAAGGGCGGGCTTTATGCCCGCCCTTTATGGCTGACAGTCATTTTTATCGCTGAGGTTAGTGGCGAAAAGGGTTCCTGCCGTAAGTTCCCCCACTCTTACTCCCCCTCGACCGGAAACAAAATCTGACGGAACATACTCGCTGGGAAACGGGTCTTGCATTTTCTCAATCGCAATGCGACTTTTGCTCGCGAGAAGACCGCGGGTTCGGTGTCATGCTTCCCAGACCGACGGTCGGGAGGCGAATTTTCGTCGCTCCTGCGTTTCCGGCAATGACGCGTTGCAAATTTTAGGGGAGCAGAATTTCGATGTTGCCATTTTTAGACTAAAGCTTAAGGATAGGGTTGCTGCTCTGGACTCAGAATGGAGGGCAGGTGACGGAGGGGAAGCGGACGCCTTTTCCACCCTGCTGGAGCTCTGCGATTTTGAAGAGCTGCTGGAGAAAATCAGAGAGGTCCTGAGAGCGAGGAGGTGAGGAAGGTGGACACTTTCAATGTTTTATTGGTGGATGATGAAGTGGAGTTTCTCGAAACCCTGGTGAAGAGGCTCAAAAAGAGGAACCTGTCCGTAACGGGCGTGAGTAGCGGAGAAAAGGCCATTGAAACTTTGGCCGAAGTTCCGGTGGATGTGGTGGTGCTGGATGTGAAGATGCCTGGAATGGGCGGTCTGGAGACTTTGCGGGAAATAAAAAAACGTTGTCCCCTGGTGGAAGTGATCATGCTGACCGGACATGCCAGCATGGAAGTAGCCATCGAGGGAATGGAAGTGGGGGCTTTTGACTATTTGATGAAACCGATGGATATCGATGAATTGTTATATAAGCTCCAGGACGCCTACAAGAAGAAGACACTTCACGAAGATCGCATCAGGCATGCCGTTGATGAGGTTTCCGGCGCAAAGAAGGGTTGATTGATTGCACCATGGGGATCTTGGCAAACCTATTCGGAAGACTTTCTTTCAAGAGCCGCAAAGATAAATTTTCGCCGGCAGACATTGAGGAACTCCGCACTGCTTTCAAAGACCGCTACCATAATTTTAAAGTACTCCTCGCCGCCAATAATAAGGCGCTTGAAATCATGGCAGAAATGGAGGAGGCCCTGAGGGGCAACCGGCCTTTCGGGATGTCTTTTGTACGAGCTAATTGCACAGCGGTGTCGGTCAATGTCTTTCGCATCGTCAAAAACCTTGATCAACTTGCTCCGGGAAAGTACCGGGACCTTTTTGACAAGTTTAAAGAGATCCAGGATCATATCAATTTGGCCCTCAGCCAGAGAAAGCAACCAAAGGCCGAAAGACTGGTGCTCCCGTTTGAAGAAATCGACATGAACATGGCCGATCAGGTGGGGAGCAAAATGGCCAATCTGGGAGAGGTGATGAATCGCCTTGAGCTCCGCGTGCCACCGGGGTTTGTCATATCCTCCCTGGCCTATCAGAGGTTCTTCGAACATAATGATCTGCAGACGGAAATCGACCGCCGGCTTCAGACCTCAGAGGTCGATCAGTTGGATGAACTTTATTCGCTGAGCGCCGATATTCAGCAGTTGATCATTCGTGCTACCCTGCCCCGGGACCTTGAGCAGGCGATTATGGACGCCTACCGGGAGCTGGAGACTAAAGCCGGCAGCGAGGTGAAGGTTTCCATGCGCAGCAGCGCCCTTGGAGAGGATCTGGCCGGCGCTTCGTTTGCCGGACAGTATCGCTCGGAGTTGAACGTGAGTTTCGATGATATCCTGGACGCTTATAAGGAGATTGTAGCCAGTAAGTACAGCTTGCAGGCGATTGCCTACCGCTTGAACCGGGGCATCCTGGACGAGGACATTGCCATGTGCGTGGGCTGCATGGTGATGGTTAATGCAGCCGCGGGCGGCGTGACCTATTCTCGCAATCCGCTCAATATTCGAGACGACTCCGTCTTCATCAATGCCGTGTGGGGACTGCCGAAGTCCGTGGTGGATGGCAGTGTGGCTGCAGACTTGTTCGTCATCTCCAGGGAAGAACCGATGTCGATTCTCCAGCGGGATATCAAGACCAAAGAGCAGCGGTTCGTCTGTTATCCTGAGGAAGGAGTCTGCCGGCTGGATGTGACGGGAGAAAAGAGCAGGGATCCTTCACTCGATGATATTCAGATTTTGGAGCTGACGAGGATTGCCCTCCGCCTCGAGGACTACTATGGTTCTCCGCAAGATGTAGAGTGGGCTATTGATCAGGAGGGATTGATTTTTGTCCTCCAGTGTCGACCGTTGAAGCAAACGGAAGGTGGAGACGGGGGATACCGGACCTCGATGAGCGATGTGTCAAGGGACTTGGTGATCCTCCAGGGAGGCGCCACGGCGAGCTCGGGGGTGGCGTGCGGCCCGGCCTATCTCCTTGTCAAGCATAGCGATGCTTTGAAGTTTCCTCAGGGCGCCGTGCTGGTGACCGCGCAAGCCCTGCCAAGGTGGGCGGCGCTTTTGAATCGTGCGGCTGCGGTGGTGACCGAACAGGGGAGCGCTGCGGGTCACCTGGCGAATGTGGCCCGAGAATTCGGGGTGCCGGCCATTTTTGGAGCGCCTTCAGCTACGCGCGTCCTGCTCCACGACGAACTGGTGACCGTTGATGCGGACGGCCTCACTCTCTACCGGGGATGTGTTGAATCGCTCCTGGCAAAATCCGGCGAGGGGCGAAAGAACCTCATGGAGGGGAGCCCGGTCTATGAGATTCTTCGAGACGTTACCCAGCACATCGTCCCCCTGCACCTTCTGGACCCCGACGCTTCCGACTTCAAACCGAAAAAATGCCGAACCCTTCACGACATAACGCGATTTTGCCACGAGAAATCGGTCAAGGAGATGTTCAGTTTTGGGAAAGAACACCATTTTTCGGAACGGGCCAGCAAACAACTTGTTTGTGATGTGAAAATGCTTTGGTGGATCATCAATCTCGATGATGGCTTCCGGGAAGATGTTCCCGGCAAATATGTGAATCTGGACAACATTGTGTCGATCCCCATGTTGGCCCTGTGGGAAGGAATCGTCGCCATTCCGTGGGAGGGTCCGCCCCCGGTTGACACCAGGGGGTTCATGTCCGTGCTGCTTGAAGCTTCCTCCAACCCGGCTCTGGACCCATCCATGCCGTCGGTTTATCTCAACCGAAATTACTTTATGATCTCCAGGAACTTTTGCAGCCTCACTTCACGCTTTGGTTTTCATTTCTGCACCATTGAAACTCTGGTTGGCGAACGGCCGAGCGAGAACTACATCAGCTTCAGCTTCAAGGGAGGAGCAGCGGATTATCAACGACGACTGAGGCGAGCCGTTTTTGTGTCGAGCATTCTGGAGGAGTTTGGATTTCGTGTTGAGGTCAAGGAAGATGGTGTGCTTGCTCGTATCGAAGGGTTTGATGAGACCATCATGAAGGAAAAGCTCAAGTTGTTGGGCTATCTGCTCATGCATACCCGCCAGTTGGACATGATCATGTCCAATGACGCTGCCTATAATCACCACCGGAACAAGATCGTCAGCGACATCCATGCGATCTCTGAGTGCCGTTCCGTACAACAAAATGACCACAATCCTGACGCGTCATTCCGGTGACAACCGGAATCCAGAAAAACAGCCTGGATAGCGGCGTTCGCCGGTATGACAAGCTGAATTCGGACACCCATTTCAGCGGTGCTGTACTGAGTGCCGTTCCGTGCAGCAAAGTGACCGATAACCTCGTTGCGATTCATAGCAGAGCAGAGGCGGAAAAAGGAGAGGATATGGCAAATCCTGCGCGAAAGAAAATCCTGGTAGTCGTAGACGGTTCGGAACACTCACTCGATGCCGTTCGGTATACGGCAAAAATAGTGCCTGCAGAGGGCGTCGAAATTGTCCTGTTTCATATCGCAACAAGGGTCCCCGAGTCTTTCTGGGACGTGGAGAGAGAGCCGGCGTACCATTATCGGTTTGCCGACATCAGGGAATGGGAAACGCAGCAGCAAAAAATGATTCAGGAATTCATGTCACAGGCCTGTGACCTACTCTATGCTGCCAACATTCAGAGGGAATCGGTGAGAGCTACTGTCCGCGATCGGAACCAGGGGATTGCCCAGGATATCATTGCCGAGTCACAAGATAACTACGATGCTGTAGTGGTCGGCCGCAGGGGGCTGAGTGAGCTCAAGGATTTTGTGCTCGGGAGTATCGCCAACAAGTTGGTGGAGAAGTTGGTGCATGTTCCCGTCTGGATCGTTGGCGTGAAACAGCAGCGGGGCAAATGCCTCGTGTGCCTGGACGCATCCGAAGGAGCCATGCTGGCTGTGGATTACGTGGCCGGTTTGCTGGGCCGTTCGCCCCATCTTGAAATCACCCTTCTTCATGTGGTGAGGGAGTTCGACTTCTTTCACCGGATGGTTGGAAAGAGCCAGGTTCCGTCTGCTGACAGGGCTTGGAAGGAAAAACTCGAAGACGAGTTGGAACAGGCCACAGAGGGGATCAACCGGGTGTTTGAGGAGGCAACGAACCGGCTGGCGAAAGGTGGAGTTGCTCCCGGTCGAGTGGATCAGAAGGTCGTTAAGGGAGCCAGCACTCGTGCCGGCGCCATCGTGGACGAGGCGGAACAGGGGGGCTACGACACGATCGTGGTTGGGCGCAGAGGACTGTCGAAAGTCCAGGAGTTTTTTATGGGCCGAGTCAGCAACAAGGTCATCCACCTGGCGAAAGATAAAACGGTGTGGGTGGTCAGCTAACGGCCGTGGATGCAGGCGAGAATCGCATTGAGTGGGGGGCCTTGGCATTGACTACTTCAGGGTGAAGAGGAAATCACAAAATGGCGCGTCCTGCATGATGGTCTGTGTTCGTAGTAGTTCCAGTTGAGGATTAAACCCCCTGGCGAAGGATTCATCCCGACTGCAGGAGAGGCAGAAGCCATGGTCTTTCATCCCCAGCCGTTCGTATAATTCGAAATAGCGGCAGCAATGGGTTGCGTTGCGCTTTGATTTTCTGAGTAATCGTCATGTTCTCTATTCATCTGTTCTCCTTCGTTACGAATTATTGTTATGCCGCCTAAAGAGAGGAGGGTTGGTGTGAAGGACATCGCTCTGGAGATCAGAGGGATTGTCGATGAAAATTCGAATCGGTTGGCTCACATGGAACCTGACGAATTCTCCTCGGAGGAAACTCCAGATAACTGGTCAAAAAAGGAGATCCTGGGCCATCTGATCGACTCGGCAGCCAATAACCACCATCGATTCGTGAGAGCCTGTCACAACGTTGCTGCGGACTTTCCTACCTATAGTCAAAACGATTGGGTTCGGATTCAGAAGTACAATGAATCTGACTGGGGGGTATTGGTAGAGCTTTGGTCCGCTTACAACCGTCACTTAAGTCATGTCGTTGAATGCATACCGCAAGATGCGATGTCCTCGTCCTGTAACATTGGCGGAGACAACCCCGTCACGTTAGAGTTTGTCGTAAAGGACTATCTGCGACATTTGCGGCATCACCTGGGCGATATACTGGCTAAACAGGCATAACTTGGCGACTGGACGCAGGCGGGCTAAAAACCGCGCCCGCTGGTCAGGCGCAGTGGTCGGATGGGAAAGGGGAAACTCCACTCAGCTCTCCTGATCATTGAAATCTTGACATCCTGAAAATTTACCACGTCCAGATCTAGGGCGTCTAAATCGGTCCTCGACCATTCCCCGGTTTTTGGCCCCCGTGAAAACCCTCCTGAGCCAAGATGTGACGGTCGTAAAGGAGGAAATCTGCAGGGCCAAAAACCGAGGAAGATATTTGGGCGGTTTCCGCCCTTTTTGGACACCCCAATCTTCTTCACCTGGTTTCAGCTGAGAGGTCGGAGCTCGAATCCTGCTGCGCAAGTCAAGAAATATCAATCCCTGTAGACGAAAACGAAGTCTTCGTGGTTGATATCGATGACAATATTTCCTCCTCGCGATTCAGCGTATACTAACCAACCTGGTTTGTTTTGACTGCTTCATTCAACCCTTGGTGAGAATTCACCTGATCTGTGATCATACCACGCGAGAAGCATAGGGTCTTCGCTTATTTGGCGAGCTCGGGAATCGGCGACCCTTCTCGCACGGTACAAATCGAGATCAGCATCTTCGATAAACACATCTATCGGTAGATGCAGCATCTCACGAGCAAGAATCTTACAGCTAGACATGGGTCAGAATCCTTCCAGTTAATGCTCGACACCTCAACGTTGACGCTTTCACTTAATCGCCTCAGGCTAACCCACAATGAGGATATGTCTAACGCAAAATCCACTAATCGACTACGACGCGCTCGTGGATTGCGCAACCATTACAGAGGGCTGGGGTCACCTTTGGTAACAGGTGAACGCGTCCCGGCAAATGACCACTCCAATCATAGTTACTCTATTCCCGTTGAAGCTTGTTCTCACCGGCCGTGGAATTATTGATTACGACCGGCCATGACGCCTCCATCAACATTCCAGATTGAACCGGTCACCCAACTGGCATCATCTGAGAGCAAAAAGACGATCACCGATGCCACATCTCTCGCGGCGCCGATCCGCCCGATTGGGTGAAAATCATTGAAGCCTTGGAGGGTCTCGTGGATCTTATCCGGCTTAATGAATGCGCCGTAAATCGGAGTCTCCACAACGGCTGGAGCTACTGCGTTGACACGGATGCCCTTGTCCGCCAGTTCCATCGCCAGGTGCTGCGTCAAGGAATGCAACCCGGCCTTGGCCATCGAATATGCCGAGGAAGGTGTTGCTTTAACGGCCTGATGGGCCCACATGGAACCAATGTTAACAATCGCCCCGCCTCCGTTCGCGACCATGTTTTTTGCCACCTGCTGCGTCACAAAGAAGGTTGCCCGGTTAAGTTCCAAATAGGCGTCGTAGTCCTCTACTGTGTGCTCCAGAAAGGGCTTTGGAGAAAACACACCTGCGGCATTCACGAGGTATTTCACCTCTTTCATCTCGTCGTCTACATGCCGTATCAATCGATTGAGGTCATCTTTGCGTGTCAGGTCACAACGAAAGGTGTGGACTTTCCCGATGGGTTCGAGGGTTTTGCGTGCATGGTTCAACTTCTCCTGGTTGCGACCAACCAATGTCAACAAGGCTCCTGACTCAACCAGAAGCCGAGCGGTCTCGAAACCCATCCCGCTGCTGCCTCCAACGATCAGTGCAGCTTGGTCTCTGAAGCTCATATTTATTTCTCCTTATCGAGACTCAACGCATTCCACATTCTCGCCGTTTCCAGTGCAAAGTCTTCGAAGCCGCGAGGAGCGCGTCCAAGCAGTCTAGCCATGCTATCAACATCGGCAGGCGTGGCCTTGAGCCCGTTGTTCTGGAAAAATTCGTACATGAGTCTGAAGTCGAACACCATCCAGGCGGGCAGGCGTGAAAGTGATTGCTCCTCCCATGCATCGAGATCGTTTCCGCCATAAGTAATCGTCTTGCCCAAAACGCGGCTCCAGATTTCGGCGGTACTCTTGCCCGTTTGCACCTCCGGACCGACGACGTTGTAGGTTCGACCCTCGTGTCCGCTTGCTGTCAGTGCAATCGCCGCCGCCTCTGCAATATCACGCACATCCACCCTTGAAAGGCCTACATCTCCCATGGGCTGGGGATAAACTCCGTATTGGAGTAAGGCATCCTGGAACCAGTAGTCGTTCTGGAAGAAGTTGTTAGGCCGGAGAACGGTGTAGGGTATCCCCGACTTCTTTAAAGCAGCCTCAATGGGGAGCTTCGAGCCGAAGTGGGGAAGGTGGGGGGCTTGTTCCACATTGTGGACTGACATGTATACGAAGCGCTTCACGTCCGACATTCGGGCGCCATTGACCGCCATGAGACCTTCGTGGGTCTCGGTTGTGCTCACTGCGGTGATCATAAAGACACCGTCTACGCTTTTGAATACAGACCGTACCGTGCCGGGATCGAGCAGGTCGCCGACCACGCCTTCTACTCCCGCAGGCAAACTTTTTATCTTTTCAGCGCTTCGCGTAAGCACCACGGGATCGGCCTTGCGAGCCAGCAACTCGCGTACAACGTGTGAACCAACGCTTCCGGTTCCTCCTATAATGAGTATCTTCATCTCTGTGCTCTCCTTCGACCGGGTGAAGACAACTTTCTATCTCAAACCAATCTGAGCAGTCTTCCATGACGTTCTAAACGGTGCTCGGATTTCGGCACGACAGTCCTGAATGATCCGGCGGAGTAGCCCATAGAGCGACAATGGTTTTTGCCATCAACTCCATGGAAGCGCTCACGGATATGATAATTACGATGGCTCCCCAAAGCCACAGCGCGCGGTTATGCGAAAAGCCCTTTCGAACCCAAACGAGGGTTACTCACTCTGGGTTTTACAGGTTCCACGATGCCCGCATTCCATGAGAAAAGCTTGAGGAGCTGTGTTCTGATTGCAGAGAGTTTTATGGTGCGCCACTGATGAGTCCCTGGAAGAGCTATGTTCTGCAGTACGCCTTCAATACGCCCGGTAATGATGGGTCAGATATAGTCGGAGAATACTTCCGGTAGAATTTGGTCTTGCTTGCTCATCCCTTTTTGCCTCCATTCAACAAGATGCAACACCAAGTCATCGGTCAACAGCATACCATTAGAAAGTTGGTCATGGGCTTTCAATTCCGAGTGTGACTCCTTTTGACCGACTTCCTTGCAATCTCATTTGGATCAACTAGAATGGCCCAGGTTCAAACTGGTCAAGAATCCTTTTGCTTAAGAAAGTCATATCCGGATGAATTGACAGGAGAAAATGCTTATGAAAGTTCTCAACCTCTATTATTCTGCAACCGGAAACACCGAAAAGGTCGCCAAACAAATTGAAAACGCCG
>JADGQM010000032.1 GCA_017881795.1 Syntrophobacteraceae bacterium | reverse complement strand
GCTCCAACCAGCTTTTGGTGGGGTCAATTTGAGCTTGCAGCTTCTGTAGGGCACTCAGATTCTCCTGCCATTCCTGGACCGCGATTTCAAAGACTTCGGATACCGTGCGTTGCGACCCGAAGTGTTCTCTCAGCGTGACATCTACGACCGAACCCTGAAAATCCTGATCCGGCACCGGCTTGATTGTTCTCAGGAAGTTGTCGAAACCACTGAGTGCGGAGTGAGCCCTCTCCAATCCGTTCGTGAGAGAATTGGACTGAGTGCTTCGTGCTGAGTGCTGCGTTTTCACGCACGAGTGCGGGCTTAAGAAACTTTCGGCTAGTTCGACCAGGTACCTCCGGCAGTCAGCAAGCATCAGGAGCGCAGCTTGATGATGGGCTGTGGGAACGACATCAAGGTTGGCAACCGCTTGTTGCAGCAATCTGGGGATGGCGTCAAGACGGGCGGCGGTGCGCTCGGTGATTTCCTGCGGGCTGGAAGCGGGCTTGGTGAGGGCGTGGTCCAAACCGATGCAGGCAATTTTCAGATATAGCAGCGGGTTATGGCGCCATGACCGGGATTTTTCCAGTTCAATCAAAACTCCTGCGATATTACTCTTGAGCAATTCAATATTTAGCACTCCCTCCAGGTCGTCTTGCTCCACTACGGCAAGGCTATCCAGCCTGCATTGGAAATCCTTCAGTACCTGGACGCATTCGTCGATAGCATCGTTGCCCAGGTCATCCAGCCGGTCGTAATACTTGCTGGCGGTCTTGGCGCGAGGCAGAAAGTGGAATTCGTCGCTGGCGCACATCACGGGGAAACGCGTGGCGAGATAGCTAAAATAGTCTTGTGCGAGATCAGTCAAAGGCTCTGCCACACTAAGCTCCCCGAATTTGCGCCCAATTCTCACCCCGTGTGAGATCAGTAAACCTCAGGATGGGTTTTCGAGGGTCACCACGGATGGGCTAAATGAGAACAGGTGACGCGTTTCATGAGGACCGATCACTGACGACTGTTCATTGACCACCGATCATTCTTTTTTTCTTCAATACGCGCTCATAAACATCAAGATACCGCTCGGCCGAACGCTCCCATGAAAAATCCTGCGCCATCGCCCGGCGCTGCAGGTCAATCCATTTAGGTTTGTTCTGAAAAAGTTCCAAGGCTGATTTGATCGTCTCAATGAACGCCGACGCCTCATAAATGGTGAACTTAAAACCGGTGCCCTGAAGCGGTTCCTTCCGGACATCCACTACGGAATCATCGAGGCCGCCCGTTGCATGGACGATCGGAATGGCGCCGTAGCGCAGGCTGTACATCTGATTTAGCCCGCAGGGTTCATATGAGGACGGCATCAAAAAGATATCAGCGCCAGCTTCTATCCGGTGGGCAAGCGGTTCATTGAACTCAATCCGGATTTTGATTTGTTCCGGATAGCGAGCGGCCATCGCATGAACCATGGTGCCGATTTCCGCATCCCCCGAGCCAAGGATGACCAGCAGCGCAGGACAATTCATCAGCTCGTCAAGAATCTCGTTGAGCAGTTGGAAGCCTTTCTGGGTTGCCAAACGCCCGATCATTCCCAGCAAAGGCAAGTCAACCTGTTCTCTGGAAAAGCCAAGTTCCGTGAGCAACGCTTCCTTGCATTGACGTTTCCCGGAGAGGCGGGACGAACTATAGTTAGTCGGAATGAACGAATCCGTTACGGGGTTCCAAACCACCTGGTCGATTCCGTTGAGAATCCCTGACAGGCAATCGTTGCGTTCATGCAACACCCCATGGAGTCCGCACCCGTACTCCGAGGTTTGAATTTCCTGGCTGTATCGCGGACTTACCGTGGTCAAGAAATCACTGTATACCAGTCCGGCTTTGAGAAAATTGCAGTTGCCCCAAAATTCGATCCCATCGAGCGAAAAGGCTTCCGCAGGAAGGTTGGTAAGGCTAAAATACTTGCCGGGAAAGACTCCTTGATAGGCCAGGTTGTGAATGGTGAAAACCGTTCCCGAATGGGCAAAGTTGGGGTCGCGACGCCAGTAGTGATGATGATAAGCAGCGGCCAGTCCCGTTTGCCAGTCGTGCAGGTGAATGATCGAAGGAAACCAGTTCAGTTGGAGGCACAGGGGACGAATCGCACTACAGAAAGTGATGAAGCGCTCGGCATTATCGTCATAGTCCCCTGAACTGGGCGTACCATACAGAAAAGAACGGTCGTAGAATTCGTCCTTTTCGAGCAGGTACAGCGGTAAGCCCGAGACGGTGCGGGTTTCCATATAGTTGATATGATAGTCATGGATCCCTACGGAAATAGGGGCGGCCTCGGAGACGACCGTCGGGGTTTTGATCCAATTGCGGACACAGCGATATAAAGGCATGAAGATGCGGACGTCACAACCGAGGGCGCTAAGGGCGGCAGGGAGGGCTTCGGTTACGTCGGCCAAGCCACCAGTTTTGGCATATGGAGCTACTTCGGAAGCACAGAAAAGGATGCTCAGATTCTTCATGATCATGCTCTATCACCCGGCACTTTGAGGAGGATTCAACTTGTTGGTGAAGGCAACCGTAAAAATCACTATCTTGTAATATCAGGGCAAGATAGTGGTCATTAGCTGGCAATCAGTATTGTGGCCACCGTCGTTGGCGATGCCCATCTTTATGGTTTGCGGCGCCGCCTCGGGATGACAATTACTATGGAAACAGCTCGTGTGGAAGTTTTTTCTTTTACGCCGCTTGGCAGTGTTTGGTGCATCTCTTAAAATACAATGAAAGGATTGGGTTTGACTAAAATCGAGGCAAGGCACAGCACACGGCAGATTCATGTAGGAGACGTGGCAATCGGGGGAGGTGCGCCGATCGTCGTGCAGTCTATGACCAACACGGACACCCGCGACTGGCAAGCCACCGTGGCCCAGATCCGGCGTTTGGAAGACGCCGGTTGCGAAATCGTCCGGGTGGCGGTGCCGGATCGCGCGGCCGCGGAGCAACTGTCACGGATCAAACAGGTGATTGGAATCCCACTGATCGCCGATATCCACTTTGATTACCGACTGGCGCTAAAGGCTCTGCGGGCCGGAGCCGACGGCCTGCGCCTGAACCCGGGTAATATCGGTGGGCCGGAGAAGGTCCGCAAGGTTGTGGCGGCGGCGAGGGAGCGTCAGGTTCCAATACGTATCGGGGTAAACAGCGGTTCGCTGGAAAAGGACCTGCTCACTCAATACGGGCGGGCAACACCCGAAGCGATGGTGGAGAGCGCCCTGCGGCACATCCGTTTGTTGGAAGACCTCGATTTCAGTCTCATCAAGGTTTCCCTGAAGTCCTCAGACGTTTTGGACACCATCGCCGGTTATCGTCTATTGGCCTCGAAAACAGACTACCCCCTGCATCTTGGAGTCACGGAAGCAGGGACACTGGTTGATGCAGCCATCAAGTCCGCCTTGGGAATTGGCATTCTGCTCTTCGAAGGTATTGGTGACACCCTGCGGGTTTCCGTCACGAGTGATCCTGAAGAAGAAATACCCGTTGCTTACAGTATTCTTAGGGCGTTGAAACTGCGCGAGCGGGGCGTAGAGCTGATCAGTTGTCCAACCTGTGGGCGCACCGAAATTGATCTGATCCCCATGGTTCAGCGCGCAGCAAAGTTGCTTAGAGGAGTGCGGACGCCGTTGAAGGTGGCCATCATGGGATGTGTGGTAAATGGTCCGGGGGAGGCCAGAGAGGCTGATGTTGGCATTGCGGGAGGCCGCGGGAAGGGCATCCTCTTCAAGAGGGGAGAGCGAGTGGCGAAGTGTCCGGAATCTGATTTGCTGAATCAACTGTTGCTTGAAGTGGAAAAGATGACGGGAGAGAAGCTTTTGAAATAAGCAGGAAGAGGGCCGTGCGCTATTTTGAAATCCTTGATCAGGTGCTGAACTACCATCCCGGGGCTAATATTGCCCTTCTGGAAAAGGCCTATGTCTTCACGGCGAAGGTCCACCAGGGCAAGGTACGGTTGCGGGGTGAAACCTACTTGAATGATCCCCTGGCAGTGGCGGGGACCTTGGCGCTCATGAAGCTCGATGAGGAGACGATCGCTGCCGGGTTGCTCCACGATGTGATCGAAGAACAATGCGCCACAATGCAGGACTTGGAAGAAAACTTCGGCACCGATGTGGCCCGTATCGTTCAGGGCGTGACGAAGCTCGGCCAGCTTGATTTTAGCAGGCGCGAGGAGCGCCAGGCTGAGTACATGCGCAAGATGGTCCTGGCGATGTCAGCGGATGTCAGAGTCTTGCTGGTAAAGTTGGCAGACCGCCTCCATGACATTAAGAGCCTTCCATGCCAAATGAACGAAGCGCAAAAGCTTTTTGCTCAGGAGACTCGCGACATCTACGCCCCTCTTGCCGGCAGGCTCGGCATCGAATGGATGAAACAAGAACTGGAAGATCTTTCCTTCCGATGTCTGGAGCCAGAATCCTGGCACAAAATCACTCAGGGATTGGCAAAAAATGAAAAGGATCGCCGCCAATATATTGACGATGTCAAACAAATTCTGACCGCAAAACTCGAGGAGAATGGCATTCAGGGAAAGGTTAGCGGACGTCCTAAGCATCTTTTCAGCATCCATCTCAAAATGATGAGGCAGGATATGGACCTCCGTCGCATCTATGATCTCATCGCCTTTCGGATCATTGTGGATTCGGTCAAGGCATGCTACGAAGCTCTTGGCATGGTCCATGCCGAGTGGGGGCCCGTTCCCGGCCGCTACAAAGATTATATCGCCAAGCCCAAATCGAATATGTATCAGTCCCTGCATACCACAGTGGTTGGCCCCTATAACGACCCTATGGAAATCCAGATCCGCACCGAGGAGATGAATAGGATTGCCAATGAGGGTATTGCTGCGCATTGGCTTTATAAGGAGGGGGCACGACCGTCCGCAGCAGACAAACAGGAAACTCAACGATTCTCCTGGCTGCGCGAGCTCCTGGATTGGAACAAAGAGTGGCGTGACCCGAAAACTTTTTTCGATGTTGCCAAAATTGACTTCTATTCCGATGAGGTCTATGTGTTCACGCCCATGGGAGAGGTTAAAGTTTTCCCCCGGGGCGCCACGCCCGTAGACTTCGCCTATGAAGTACATACCGAGGTGGGGCACCGCTGCGTGGGGGCGAGAGTCAACGGGAAGCTGGTTCCCCTTCGTTATGAGCTGCAAAATGGTGACACCATAGGCATTCTTACCGCGGCGAATCATCGTCCCAGCAAGGACTGGCTCAAGTTTGTCAAGACCACCAAGGCCATCAATCGCATCCGCCACTGGATGAAAGCGGAAGAGCGGGAGCACTCAATCGCTCGAGGGAAAGAACTCTGCGAGCGCGAGTTCCGAAAGAAGGGCCTCAATTTTCACAATCTCGTGAATTCTCCCGAACTGTTGGAAGTTGCTCGCGCTTTCTCGCTCCGCACCGTCGATGACCTCCTGGCCAGCGTTGGGTACCACAAAACCACCCCCAACCAGGTGCTTAACCGATGGCCTTCTGCCGCTGCAGACGAGGGCCTCGAAAAGGAAGAGATCGTCCCGGTTGAAAAGCGCAAATCGGCGCCTCCGGATGAGGGGATCAAGGTCCTGGGAGTAGACGATGTGATGATGCGGATGGCTAAATGCTGCAATCCGGTGCCGGGAGAGGAGATTATCGGGTACATCACCCGCGGTCGGGGAATCACCGTCCATCGCGTCTCCTGTAGAAATCTCGGCAAAGGAGATTGGGAGAGAAAAATTGAAGTTCAATGGGATTCGGGGAAGGATCAGACTTATCCCGTAGATATCAAAGTGGTCTATTCGGGGGACAGGGGTATGCTGGCGACTCTGAGCGGCGTGCTCGGACAATATGACGCAAAAATCATCGGCATCCAGCCCGGCCCGCGAACCAATGACTTCAATGTCTGCAGGCTGACGATCGAAGTGAAAGACACCAACCACCTCAGCCGTGTGCTGTCAACGCTCAGAGCGGAAAAAGGCGTATATCAGGTGCAGAGATATATGGAATGATACCCCCCAGTTGCCCCGCAGAGACAAGTACAGCCTCCGCCGGGTAACTGGGATCGCGATTTCACCTAATCTTTGTCTCTGTTTCGCTGGTACAGAGTGCAGGGTTTAGTAGGTGTAGATGGTAGCTTTCTCCGGGGATTTCAAAAGCTTGTCAAGTTCTGTCTGGAGCTTCTTGCGTTCTGGATTGGCCAGCCAGTCATTCCAGTCCTCGATGCTGTTCCACGTTCCGATGACGAGGAACTTGCTCGCGCTTTTAACATCTCTGAGGGTTTCTCCAGTGATATAACCCTTCTGGAGCATTGCTTTCGTACGCAACTGCATGAGCAGGTTATGAAGCTTCAGATCATTGCCAGGTTGAATTTCTCTCTCAATCAATACTCGAATAGCCATGTTTCCCTCCTTCATTCTTGAGTTAAGATCAGGATCTTGCGACTCCGCCAGATGATTTTACCCTACCATGTGCTTCCTTGTCCGTCAACGAAAAACCATCCCCTCGATCCTACCCAAGGAGAGGTCGTCAGGAGTGAACCAAAAAAATGCGTAGAGGTGTTGCCAGCCCTATAAAAACTGTTGTTTTTCAAAAAACATCTCTTTAGAATGCACGCAATCTGAGGGACAGATGGAATCTGAAGTCAGGGAACAGTAGCGAAGAGTTGAGCAGTCACCGAAGCGTTCGGTACTGACTGCATGATGGGGCATGACACCCTCGGCGCACGATATATTACCGGATTTGTTTAGGCATTTCTTGGTTTCTGGCAGAACCATAGGGGTCTCAGTTGACGCTTTTTGTGATAGATAAATTATTTCTTAGAGGTTGCATGCGGTTGGAAAGGGAGGTTGTAAGAGGAGAGCATCATTCTGGTTGGAGTTTTTTTTCACAGTGCATTCATCAGATGGAGGAGGAAAGAGAATGACGAAAGCAGAATTGGTCACAAAAGTTGCTGGAGACAGCAAGATCACCAAGGCTCAGGCCGAAAAATCCGTCGACGGTTTTGTCGCTGCAGTTTCGGCTGCACTTGCCGAGGGCGAGAAGGTCACCCTCGTAGGTTTTGGAACGTTTAGCGTCGGCACCAGGTCTGCTCGCGAGGGCCGCAATCCCAGAACGGGTGAAAAAATCACCATCCCCGCCTCGAAAGTGGTTAAGTTTAAGCCCGGAAAGAGCTTGGGTGAAAAAGTAAAATAGGGTTTCCGCCTAAGGACCGTTTGTGTCCCTCTTCAAAATTTTCGTTGAAGCTTTTAAGGCGGTCTGGTCACCGTCTGCATTGGTTTAGGCTGACAGATTGTGACCAGACCCCTAAACACCATCCTTCGCTTTGGCTCGATGCTTCCTTCAAGCAACATCCTGACTCTTCGAAAGACCAGAGACTCAATGCGTTTCAGCGGGCTCGGCTGAGTCGAGAAATCTCTTCCCACACGGCGATTGACATTACTCGTTGGAAATCATAGGTTTGCTTGGATTATGCTCATCATATGAGCAACCGAATTGCAGGCAGCGTTGCGAGCAAGCTAACGGTGAACTTCGGCGAGGAGGTCTGAGTTGTCTAAAAATCTAACTCAAAAAATTCTTGAAGCCCACCTGGTAGCAGGAAGGCTTAATAGTGCCGAGGAGATCGCGATCAAGATTGATCAGACGCTCCTTCAGGACGCCACCGGGACCATGGCCATGTTGGAGTTTGAAGCTCTGGGAATTGGAGCCGTCAAGGCCGAACTGGCGGCACAATATGTGGATCATAATATTCTCCAAACCGATCACAAAAATGCAGATGATCACAAATACCTTCAGAGTGCCTCAGCACGCTACGGACTTCACTTCAGCCCGGCTGGAAACGGAATCTCTCACCAGGTGCACATGGAACGTTTCGGAATCCCTGGCAAGACCGTCCTCGGGGCCGACAGCCACACTCCCGGAGCAGCAGGGGTCTCCATGTTGGGCATCGGCGCGGGTGGACTTGATGTCGCTATGGCCATGGCCGGCTATCCATACCATTTCCCGTGCCCCAGGGTGCTGGGAGTGAAGCTTACCGGCGAGCTTCCGGACTGGGTAAGCGCCAAGGATGTCATCCTCGAAATGTTGCGGCGTTACGGCGTCAAGGGGTGCGTCGGCAAAGTGGTTGAGTACTATGGGCCGGGAGTCAAGAGTTTATCCGCAACCGACCGTGAAACCATCGGCAACATGGGAACCGAGCTGGGAGCCACCAGCAGCATTTTCCCTTCTGACGAGAATACGCGAACCTACCTCGAAGCGCAGGGACGCGGCCACCATTGGAGGGGACTGCATGCCGACGAAGGGGCTGATTATGATGACCATGATGAGATCGACCTCTCCACCCTGGAGCCCCTCATTGCCTGTCCTTCTTCTCCTGGAAATGTTGTGCGCGTGCGCGAGGTGGCCGGGATCAAAGTGGACCAGGTAATCGTTGGCAGCAGTGTGAACTCTTCCTTTCGAGACCTGATGGTGGTCGCCAGAACCGTGGAAGGACGCCACTGCCAACCGGGGACATCGTTCCACGTCAATCCCGGGAGCAGGCAGGTGCTGGCAAACGTAGCCGCGCATGGGGGGATCATGATGCTCCTCATGGCAGGGGCCAGAATCCATGAGCCTGGTTGCCTTGGGTGCATCGGCATGGGGCAGGCTCCGGGCACCGGTGAAGTTAGCCTTCGCACCATGCCCCGGAACTTCCCCGGGAGGTCGGGCACCGAGGGGGATCAGGTGTATCTGTGTTCACCGGAAACGGTTGCGGCGGCAGCGCTCAGAGGAGTCATCACCGATCCACGGGATCTCTCCGTTGAGATGGCTTATCCACGGATCGCGGACCCGGCAAAGTATATCATCGAAGGGACGTCGATAATTTTTCCTTCGGCTGAATTACAGGATACGGAAATCATTCGGGGTCCTAACATCAAACCACTCCCGGCAATGGACCCGCTTCCTCAGACGCTCGAAGCCGAGGTGGTGATCAAAGTTGGAGACAACATCTCAACGGACGCGATCATGCCGGCGGGCAGCATGATTCTGCCGCTACGGTCCAACATTGAAGCGTTGAGCCAGTTTGTTTACTCTCACCTCGATCCCGACTTTGCCAGAGAGTGTAGAGAAAAAGGCTCGGTCGCCGTCGTTGGCGGTGAGAATTATGGTCAGGGATCCAGCCGTGAACATGCGGCGTTGGCCCCTCGGTACCTTGGAGTGCGCGTCAAGATTGCGAAGAGCTTTGCGCGCATCCACCGAGCTAATCTCTGCAACTTTGGCATCCTTCCTTTGACATTCAAGGACGTTCAGGATTACGATTTGCTGCAGAAAGGATCGAAGCTGGTTCTGCCCCAGGTGAGAGAGCGCATTGCGCTAGGCGATGTCGAAATTCCCGTTGAGGTCGAGGGGAAGCAAATCGTGACGTTGCTCCACGTTTCCGATCTTGAGCGCAGGTATCTGTTGGCCGGGAGCGCCATGAACCATGTAAAGGAGAATCTGAAAGGCGATAGCTCTTAGCTGTTAGCTCTTAGCTCTTGGTTTGCAGAGAACAAATCAGAATGACCATTTTTGACAAAGTCCGTTGGGAGGGTGCGACGATATGGAAGCTGATGTGCGTTTGAAGAACACGGGTTTGAGAGGGGTTAAGGTGGCCGATACCAAGATCAGTTATATCGACGGCGAGAACGGCATTCTCATCTACCGTGGCTATCGTATCGAAGAACTGGCGGTGCGCTCGTCATTTATGGAAATTGCCTTCCTCCTTTTGGAAGGGACCCTGCCGACGAAGGCTGAGCTGGAGCAATTTAACCGGAACATCGTTGCTGCCCGACAAGTCCCGGATTTCGTTTATGACGCTCTCAAGCATTTACCAAAGACCGCGAGCCCGATGGATGTCCTCCAGGCAACGGTGCCCCTCCTGGGCTTAGCCGATCCGGAGCTCGAAGTCGAAACCAAAGAAGCCAATCACCGTAAGGCTACCAGGCTCATTGGCCGGGTGCCGGTAGTCATTGCCGCCTGGCACAGAATCAGAAATGGCGAGGAGCCCCTGCCCTCCGATAACACTCTCCCCCATGCGGCCAACTTTTTGTGGCAGTTAAGCGGCAGGAAGCCGGATGAGGAGATGGCTCGGGATCTGGATATCTGCCTCGTCCTGCATGCTGATCATACGTTCAATGCATCAACCTTTGCCTGTCGTGAAGTGGTTTCAACCCAGGCGCACATGTATGCGGGGGTTTCGGCCGGAGTAGGCGCGCTTTCCGGCAGTTTGCATGGTGGGGCTAATGCCCGGGTCATGGAAATGCTCGCCGAAGTGGAAGCCCAGGTGAAATCGGAAGACGATGTGGCCGCGTGGGTTAAGGAACGCTTGGGGCGAGGCAAAAAGATCATGGGGATGGGGCATGCAGTCTACAAGACCATCGACCCACGCTCGACAATCCTAAAGCGCATGTCTCAGGAACTGGGCAGAAAAACGGGCCACGAAAACTGGTATCGTCTCTTGACGAAGATCGACGAGGTCGCCGAGAAAGAGTTTGCAGGGCTGGGCAAGGCCAACATCAAATCGAATGTGGATTTCTATAGCGGTTCGGTTTATTCGATGATGGGCATTCCGATAGATCTCATGACTCCGGTCTTTGCCATCTCGCGAGTCGCCGGTTGGTGTGCTCACATTATTGAAGAAAAATTCGCGGAAGCCCAGGGAAAACCCGCCCTTTACCGACCTGCGGCCGAATATGTCGGCGATTATTGCGGCCCGATTGGCTGTACCTTTGAGCCACTCGAAGAGCGAAAATCCGCTTCTGTATAGACTGACGCGGAGATGGGGAGATAACGGAAACGGCGATGATCTTCAAACATGATGTCATTATTGTCGGCGCCGGTTTGGCTGGTTTGAGGGCAGCCATGGAGGTCGCCGGCGCAGCGGACACGGCGCTCCTCAGCAAGGTTTATCCGACAAGATCGCATTCCGGCGCAGCCCAGGGAGGAATTGCCGCCGCTCTGGGAAATGAGGAAGAGGACTTCTGGGAATGGCACATGTACGATACGATCAAAGGCGGGGATTACGTAGCCGATCAGGATGTGGCTGAAATCCTGGCAAAAGATGCTCCGCGTGCGGTCTATGAACTGGAGCACATGGGGGTCCCGTTCAACCGCACACCGGAAGGCAAGATTGCTCAGCGGGCCTTTGGCGGTCATACGAGAGGGTTTGGCAAAGCCCCGGTCAAGAGGGCCTGTTATGCGGCCGATCGGTCAGGTCGCGTGATTTTGGATACGCTTTACTTTGAAGGGGTACGAAAGGGGCTCAAAATCTACCCCGAGTTTCATATGCTCGATCTGGTGATGAAGGACAACCGGGTAGTGGGACTCGTTGCCTACGAACTGGCCACCGGTGAAGTCCATTTCTTTCACTGCCGCGCGGTGCTTTTGGCCACCGGCGGTTACGGCAAGGTTTTCAAGACCACCTCCAACGCTTTTGCCAGCACCGGAGACGGCGTATTTCTCGCTTATCGCGCCGGGATTCCCCTGGAAGATATGGAATTCGTGCAGTTCCATCCCACCGGAATCTACGGGTTGGGGGTGCTTATCAGCGAGGCGGCAAGAGGCGAAGGCGGCATCCTCCGCAATCACCAGGGTGAGCGCTTCATGGAGCGGTATGCTCCCACCATAAAAGATCTTGCGGCAAGGGATGTGGTGTCGCGCGCAATCGCCACGGAAATTCTTGAAGGTCGAGGGATCAACGGTCGCGATTACGTTCATCTGGACCTCACCCACCTCGGAGAGAAGAAACTCGCCGAGAAGCTCTCCGACATCACCTCGTTTGTGAAGATCTACCTGGGAATCGATGCAGCGACAGAGCTCATACCCGTTGCCCCAACCTGCCATTACATGATGGGCGGCATCCAGGCCGGCAGCCACGGGAGGGTGCTGGATACGGAACAAAACCCCATACCTGGTTTATATGCAGCAGGGGAATGCTCGTGCCTGTCACTCCACGGCGCCAACCGCCTCGGGTGTAACTCACTCCTCGATCTGGTGGTGTTTGGGCGCAGAGCAGGCACATCAATCCTTCAGGACCTCAAACATCTGTCCTGGGATGACCCGCCCGCTCACCCCATGAAGGAAGTTCAGGATCGCATCCGGAGCCTCAAGGAAAGAAAGAGTGGGGAAAAGCATGGACGCATCCGCAGTGCGATGCAGGAAACGATGACCAGGAATTGCTCCATATTCCGCACCGAGCAGTCTTTGAGTCAGGCTCTGGCGGAAGTTCGAGCGTTGAAGCAACAAGCCGGGAGGGTTGCCATCGACAATCTCGGGACGCGCTTCAACACGGACCTCCTGGAGGCGCTCGAATTGGAATACCTGTTGGGCCTGGCGGAAACCATCGTGGTCTCGGCCCTCGGAAGAAAAGAAAGTCGCGGCGCCCACTTCCGGGACGATTACCCGGAACGGAATGATGATGACTACCTCAAGCACACCCTGGTCCAAAGAACCGATGACGGCCCACAAGTGTCCACCAAGCCGGTCACCATAACCATCTATCCACCCAAGCCGAGGACTTACTGAAATGGAAATGAAGTTCAAGATTTTTCGGTTTGATCCTGAGGTGGATGAGGAGCCGCGCTATCAGGAGTACCGTGTTGCCGCCGACCCTGCGGAGCGCATTCTCGATTGCCTGAACCGCATCAAGTGGGAACAGGATGGCACTTTGAGTTACCGCATGTCCTGCGCTCACGGAGTCTGCGGGTCGGATGGCATGAGAATCAATGGCACGTGCGCTCTGGCCTGTCAGAAACTGGTCAGGGAGTATGCGGATGCAGAAGTTACTCTCGAACCCCTGCCCTTCTTTAGGGTGCTCAAAGATCTGACGGTGGACATGAATGCTTTCCTCGAGGGCATCCTCTATTTCCGCCCCTGGCTCATTACCCTCTCGGACCCTCCGGAGCAAGAGCGACTCCAAAGTCAGGAGGAGGCGAAACGGGTTGAGGAAGTGATCCGCTGTATTCTCTGCGCGTGCTGCACGGGCGCTTGTCCGGTCATGTCGGAAAATCCCAATTACGTTGGACCCGCTGCTCTGGTTTGGGCCTTTCGCCATGTCTTCGATTCACGCGACGAAAAGCGGATTGAACGGCTGAACCAACTGGATTTTCCCGACGGAGTCTGGCCCTGCGTCAACCATTTTGAATGCACGCGCGTATGCCCGAAAAAAATCCCGGTGACCAAGTGCATCAATACCTTGAAACGAGAAATTGAGAAAACGCTGCCGGGTAGATCTCAATGAGTTTGAAAGCAGTGGCCCGTGATCGGTGGTTAGAAAAGGCGCCGCAGTGATTGACGGTGTCCCTCTTTATTTATTGCGACTCCTGATTGCAGCTGTCATTATCGCTTTTTCCAAGTCAACGCTGTCTCGCTCCCGGCTGTGAAAGAGGAAAAGATCATGAAATTGGTATCTGTCAACCCCTATACAGAAGATATAAATGAAGAGTTTGAACCATTTACCTTCGATGAGTGCGACGCTGCCGTCGCCCGGGCACGAACTGTACTCCCGGCATGGGAAAGCCTCGCGGTGGCTGAGCGAGCCGCATTCCTGGAAAGGGTCATCACGAGGCTCGAAGCAAGGAAGCAATTTTATGCCCACCTCATCACCAGAGAAATGGGAAAACCAATAAGACAGGCGGTTTCAGAGATCGACAAATGCATCTGGCTCTGCCAATATTACCTGCACAATTCCCACAAGGTGCTGCAAGACGATATTATTACGACAGAGGCCGCGAGAAGCTACGTGACCTTCGAACCCCTCGGGATCGTTCTGGGGATCATGCCGTGGAACTATCCGTTCTGGCAAGTTCTCAGGTTTGCCATCCCGACGATGATTGCCGGCAACGCATGCCTTCTCAAACATGCCTCGAACGTTCCCTTAGCCGCTCTGGAAATCGAGAGACTGTTGCTCGAAGGCGGTTTCCCCAACGGCGTTTTTCAGACTCTCCTGACTGATGCCGGAACGGCGGGAGAGCTCATTGAACAGGATAAGGTAGACGGCGTTTCGCTCACCGGCAGCGTTGCGGCCGGCTCAAAGATTGGGGCGCTCGCGGGGAAGAAGATTAAGAAGCTGGTGCTGGAGCTTGGCGGCTCCGACCCCTTCATTGTCCTGGATGATGCCGATGTGCAGAGCGCAGCAGAGAAGGCCGTACGGGCCAGGACCGCAAACACGGGGCAAAGCTGCCTGGCGGCCAAGAGGCTCATCGTCATGGAAACGGTGGCAGCAGAATTCCAAGAAAGATTCGTGGCACATCTCAGAGCGGCGAGAATAGGGAATCCCCTTGAGGAAGCAACTGATCTGGGACCTCTGGCCAGGAAAGACCTGGTTGAAGAACTCGAAGCCCAGCTTGCCGATGCCTTGAGGAAAGGGGCGAAGGCGATTTATGGCCCGAAACCCCCCGCTGGGAAGGGGTTCTTCTTCCAACCCGTGGTGGTCACGGAGGTAACCCCGCACATGCGGGTCTTGCGTGAGGAAGTGTTCGGGCCGCTGGCGCCGATCATCGTCGCGCGAGATGAACAAGAACTCGTCGAGCTTGCCAACGCCACCGAATTTGGTCTCGGAGCCTCGATCTGGAGCCGGAATATCGCGCGGGCAGAGGAACTGTCGCGACACGTCAAAGCCGGGTTTATCGCTATCAATAGTGTGGTTAAATCAGATCCACGGCTACCGTTTGGGGGAGTAAAGAAGTCCGGGGTGGGCAGGGAATTATCTCATTACGGCCTGCTGGAATTTGTGAATGTAAAGACCGTTGTCGTTGGGCAATCTAGTGGTTAGTGGTTAGTCAGTATACTCTGGAGGTTGGCGATGCCGTACCGAAAAGAGGAAGATGCTCTCGGAGCCGTCCTCGTGCCCGAAGATGCCTACTATGGCGCTCAAACCCAGCGAGCTCTGGAGAATTTCCCGGTAAGCGGGCTCACCTTTTCCACTGCTTTTATCAGGGCCATGGGACTGGTCAAAAAGTGTGCCGCAGTGATCAACCGGGAACTGGGGCTCCTTGACAGCAAACTTACCGAAGCCATCCTCATGGCCGCCAGCGAAGTTGCCGAAGGGAAGCTCGACGAGCAGTTCCGGCTGGATGTGTTCCAAACCGGATCGGGCACTTCTACCAACATGAATGCCAATGAAGTCATCGCCGGACGCGCCAATGAGATTCTTAGCGGCAGGAGAGGCGGAAAATCTCCCGTCCACCCCAACGATCATGTCAATTTGTGCCAGTCAAGCAACGACGTCATTCCTTCGGTCATTCACATCGCGGCCCTGACCGAAATCAGGAATCAGCTCCACCCTTCCCTCAACCTGCTCCACGAAAGCCTGGAAGAGAAGTCTCGAGAATTTCAAGAAATCATCAAGATTGGCAGGACGCACCTCCAGGACGCCGTCCCCATCAGACTCGGTCAGGAGTTTGGCGGCTACGCTCGCCAGGTGGAATTGGCGATAAGACGGATCAAGGCCACCGAGGAATCCCTCTCCGAACTGGCCCTCGGAGGCACAGCGGTAGGCAACGGCGTGAATGCTCATCCCGAGTTTGCACGGAAGGTGATTTCCCTGATCTCGGAAGAAACCGGCTGCCCTTTCCTTGAAGCCAAAGATCATTTCGAAGCGCAAGCGGCGCAAGATGCCGCAGCGGAAGTCAGCGGCGCGCTGAAGGGCCTGGCGGTTGGTCTCAGCAAAATCGCTAACGACATTCGCTGGCTGGCCTCGGGACCCCGGTGCGGCCTGGGGGAAATCAATCTGCCATCGTTGCAGCCAGGATCTTCGATCATGCCCGGCAAGGTCAACCCGGTCATTCCGGAAGTCGTCATCCAGGTGGCCGCCCAGGTAATCGGCAATGACGCGGCCATTACGCTTGGCTGTCAGGGCGGCACCTTTGAGCTCAACACCATGTTACCCCTGATCGCTTATAATCTTCTGCAGTCGATCAGTCTGCTCCGATCGGCGGCAACGTTATTTGCCACGAAGTGCATTGACGGCATCTCCGCCAATGCTGAACGATGCGTTGCTAGTATCGAACAGAGCCTGGCCCTGGCTACTTACCTCGTTCCTCTCATTGGCTACGACCGGGCAGCGGAAATCGCCAGGGAGGCTTACAAGACGGGGAAAACCGTGAGGGAAGTCGCCATGAGCGGCAACCTGCTTTCGGAAACAGAAGTCACCGAAGCCTTTTCCAAGATTTACCAAGCCCAGTGAACCTGCAGCACAGGAGAAAGCCTTGAACAGCACCACCGTTGCAGCATACTCCGGGTTTTCGCGCATCAAGCTTTTTCTTGCTCTGTCGAGGACCCCGCATGCCTTGTTGGATATGGCGACACCGGCCCTCGCGGCTCTGCTCTGGCTCGGCAGGATCCCGTCCCCGCGCCTTGTCCTCCTGGGTGTTCTGACCGCTTTTGCCGGATACACGGCCGTCTATGCCTTGAATGACCTGGTGGATTACAGGGTGGATCGGGAGAAGATCCGAACATGCGGACTCCCCTGTTCGGACCATGACCTGGATGCGGTGTACGTGAGGCATCCTTTGGCGCAGGGGTTACTTACTCTGAAGGAAGCGATCCTCTGGGCATCGGGCTGGGCGGGGGTCGCCCTGATCGGAGCGCTGCTCTTGAATCCGGTCTGCGCCCTTGTCTTTCTGAGCGGTTGTTTGGCCGAAGCGCTTTACTGTCTATTGCTGAAAGTGAGTTATCTGCGCATCCTCGTCAGCGGAATGGTCAAGACGGCCGGCGGCATCGCTGCGGTATTTGCCGTGGAACCCAATCCTTCTCTCAGTTTTCTGCTAGTGCTTTTCGCCTGGCTGCTTTCCTGGGAAATAGGAGGACAGAATGTGCCCAATGATCTGGCGGACCTGGATCAGGACCGGGACCTCCTGGCCAGGACGGTCCCCGTTCACTTCGGGGCTGAAAACGCTTCCTGGATCGTGTTTTACAGCCTCGCCAGCGCCATTGCGCTCAGTCTCCTGCTCTTCTGGGTAACCCCGGCCACGTTCAACTTCCTCTACATGCCCGGGGCTTTCCTCTCTGGTTACTTCCTGCTGATCATCCCTGCCGGCAGGCTCGCCAAATTGCATGGAGTTGAGCAGGCTTCCACCCTGTTCAATCGGGCCAGCTACTACCCCCTGAGCATGTTCATCATCGTTCTGGTCAGCTCGCTCTTCTGATGTTCGTTCATCCCTGGGGCCAGCCCCTGCTCACTAACCCCCAAGCCGCTGACCACTGACAGCTGAGACCCGATTACCGACAACTGATAACCCATAACTGATAACTGATAACTGGTTCCCCGGATTAAGGAGATCACCATGACTATAGCCGAAGACCTCGCCCGCTTCGTCGTAAAGGCATCTTACGACGATCTTTCTGATGCTGCCAGGATAGCGCTGAAGATCAGAATCCTCGATAGCCTGGGCTGCGCCATCGGCGCTCTCGGTGGTGAACCGGTCAAGCTGGTTCGGGATCAACTGGAGGACTTCGGCGGCACCGGGCACTGTGGCCTGATCGGCGGTGGGCGCACCGCTCCGGACCGCGCCGCCTTTTACAACTCGGCTCTCGTGCGGTATCTTGATTTCAATGACAGCTATCTTGCCCGCAATGAAACCTGCCATCCCAGTGATAATCTGGGAGCGGTGCTGGCAGCTTGTGAATATTCCAAGGCCGGCGGCAAGGACCTGCTGTGTGCTCTCGCCGTGGCTTACCAGGTTCAATGCCGGCTGAGCGACGAAGCGCCGGTGCGAGCACACGGCTTCGATCATACCACCCAGGGTTCCTATGCGGTGGCAGCGGGAGTCTCCAAGGCCCTTGATCTTGATGTATCCCGCACCATCAATGCCATCGCTCTTTGCGGCACCGCCTTCAACGCCTTGCGCGTGACCCGAACCGGGGCGCTTTCCCACTGGAAAGGCCTGGCCTACCCGAACACCGCGTTTGCCTGCACTCACGCCGCGTTCCTGGCGATGCGGGGGATCACGGGGCCGCCGGAAGTCTTCGAAGGAAATAAGGGCTTCCAAGACGCCATCTCAGGGCCATTCACCATAAACTGGGCGGAAGAAAACCTCGAACGGGTCACCCGGACCATTATCAAGAAATTCAACGCCGAGATTCACTCCCAAACCACCCTTGAAGGAATTCTTGAGCTCCAAGCCGAGCATGGCTTTTCAGGACAAGATGTGGTCCGTATCGATATCGACACCTTTGATGTGGCCTATAACATCATCGGCGGCGGTGAAGAGGGCGACAAGACCATCGTTCGCACCAAGGAGGAAGCCGACCACAGCCTGCAATATATGGTGGCCGTTGCCGTTTTGGACGGACAGGTGATGCCCGAGCAATACAAGCCTGAGCGCATTCAGCGCCAGGATGTGCAGGATCTTCTCAAGAAAATCTTCGTGAGGCCGGATGCCTCCTTCAGCCAGCGATTTCCCAACGAAATGCCCTGCCGCCTCAGAGTGATCCTCCGCAACGGGAGAATGCTCAAAATCGAGAAGAAAGACTACGAGGGATTCCACACAAACGTCCTCCCCTGGGACAAAGTCGTGGCAAAATTCCATGCTCTCAGCAAGCGTCATATTGACCCCGATTTGCAGCTCGAAATAATAGAAACGGTCAGGAATTTGGAGCTCGTCGAGGTGGAATACCTCATCTGGCTCCTCGAAAGAGTCCATGTGGGGACCTGAACCATAGCGGTTAACGAGAATTGCATAGCCTATGGAAAGCTGATGCCGCCTGTGTCAGAATGATGGCATTGATCACCAGAGCAAGGAATGTTATACATTTTTCAGTACAGAGTATAACTTTTTGAGTTAAAGGCGAATCTCATGGATTCTTCAAAGTTAAAGAAGGCTAAAGTGTCTGCGAAAGGCTGGGTGGTGATTCCTGCTACCCTTCGCCGGCGCTATCGCTTGCAGCCTGGAACAGTGGTTGAGTTCCAGGAAGAAGGCGAGAAGCTCGTTCTCGTTTCCAGCAAAGGGGATCCGGTTGAAGAGCTGTTCGGTAAACTGGCAGGTCCCGTTTCCCTGACAGCGGCTTTGCTTGAAGACAGAGCTACGGAGTTGAATCGTGAAGAAGCTGCGCTTCGTCTTGGATAGCTTCGCACTTCTGGCATATTTCCAGGCAGAACCGGCTGCTCTGAGAGTCAAAGAGATTCTCAAGCAAGCACGGAATGAAGACGCCGTGGTCTTTCTCAGTCTCATAAATCTTGGAGAAATCATTTACACCGTTGAACGCAAACTGGGTCGAGACATTTCACAAGGGATTTTGCACGATGTCTCGAGCCTGCCCATACAGGTAACCGAAGTCACCATGGACCGCGTCCTGGCCGCTGCCCATATCAAAGCCCGCTTCCCCATCTCCTACGCCGATGCATTTGCTGTGGCTCTGGCCCAGGAGACAGCGGCACCAGTGGTTACCGGTGATCCAGAATTCAAGCGAGTAGAGTCATTGGTTGGCGTTCTCTGGCTTTGAGATCACTAGAGACTGTCCTTGCTTTCTGACTCATTCTCTTGCCCACAGATGGAAGATTGTGCGGGTAAGGGTGACCATTCGAAACCGCAACTGGGCGCAAAACCCAGTGTTAGATAGCGTCAAGGGAGTGCAAAATGGGAGATGCCTGTATGATAGGCGAGAAAGGTTTCAGCACGAGGAAATTCGATGATAAGGTTGCCGTTTGATGCAGACAAATTGATTGAAATCTGTCGCCAAAATGATGTCGCCAAGCTAGGCGTCTTCGGTTCGATGGCGCGTGGCGAAGCCTCAGAGCAAAGCGACGTCGATCTGTTGATCTATTTCGCCCAGCGTAAAAGCCTGCTGGCTATGGTCGCTTTGGAACGGCAAATGTCAGCAGCCTTGGGCAGAAAAGTCGACTTACTTACGGAAGCAGCACTGAGCCCTTATCTACGTGACACCATCAAGAATGAAATGGTGGTTGTTTATGAAGCACGATGACTCCGTTTATCTCCGTCACATTTCCGACGCGATCGCAAAAATTGAACAGTATCTGCGGGGGATGACTGAAGAGGCCTTTTCTCTAAACTCAATGGCCCAGGATGCGGTCATTCGACAAATCGAAATCATTGGCGAAGCCACAAAACGAGTCTCATTCAGTCTGCGCAGCGAGAACCCTCAGGTTCCCCTGGCAGGATATTGCCGGAATGCGCGACAAACTCATTCATGAATACTTTGGCGTTGACATGGAACAAGTGTGGCTCACCACCGTGAATGACATACCTTACCTCAAAATTGAAATTACCAATATTCTCGCCACACTTTAGGAGATCGCTGAAACGCTCAGGCGCCCCGAGGACACAGATGACTTCCTGCCCATGCCGACAAGAATGTGGATACCGAGGATCTGAAGAACATCATCGTTGACCTCTTTTTCCATGGGATCAGCGGTTCCGAGGCAAGGGATATTCCCGTGAACGCGGAAGGAATGGGTCTCTAGCATTAATCGGTTATGAATAATGACAAAACCACAATCTTTTATGTTTGAGATGGATGAGACCAGGGAGAAGAAGATGAGTGCGACAGGCAAAGGAAAAATGATGGGATGGAAATACCCGATGGGTGTCCCGACGGTACCTTTTCTGCTGTTTATATTTGCCCTCAGCCTGATCTCGGGCTGTTCCAAAGACGCCTCCGGCGTCCCCAAGGCGGAAGATCCGCGAAAGAAGATGGCCGTGCCGGTAACCGTCGGCGCCGCGGTCGAGAAGAACGTACCGGTGCAGATCCGGGCCATTGGCAACGTGGAGGCTTATTCCTCCGTGTCCGTCAAGGTCCAGGTCGAGGGCGAATTGACCATAGTCCATTTCAAAGAGGGACAGGAAGTCAAGGCCGGAGACATGCTTTTCACCATCGACCCGCGCCCCTTTGAGGTGGCGCTCAAGCAGGCGGAAGCCAATCTGGCGAAGGACCGGGCGCAACTGTTGAATGCCCGCCGGCAGGTTGAACGGTATGGTTCCGTCGCCAAGAAGGGTTACGTTTCGCAAGAGCAGTATGATCAGATCTCTTCCAATTCCGACGCTCTTGAAGCCACTGTGAGGGCCGATGAGGCGGCCGTGGAAAATGCAAAGCTTAAGCTGGCCTACTGCTTTATCAAGTCCCCCATCAACGGCGTTGTGGGAGGAATTCGCGTCAACAAGGGCAACCTCATGAAGGCCAATGACAATGATAAGCCGATGGTGCTGATCAACCAGGTCAAACCCATTTACGCTTCGTTCTCGGTACCCGAACGCTACCTGCCCGCGATCCGCAATCACATGGCCGAAAGGAAGCTCGAGGTGCAAGCCGCCATCGCCGGCGATGTCGACAGACTCGTTCGGGGCGAGCTCGCTTTCATCGAGAACGCGGTTGATACGAACACCGGCAGCATCCCGCTCAAGGCGTCTTTTGCGAATACCGACAAGATTCTTTGGCCCGGTCAGTTCGTCAAGGTAACGCTCACCCTCGACACCCAATCCGGCGCCGTGGTCGTCCCTTCCCAGGCCATCCAATCGGGCCAGCAGGGCCGGTACGTCTTTGTCGTTAAGGATGATTCCACCGTGGAATACCGCCCCGTCGACCTGGGAGAAACGCTCGACGGTGAGACCGTGATCTCGAAGGGTGTTGCACCCGGTGAGAGGGTCGTGACCGACGGACAACTCAGGCTCGCTTCGGGGTCTCTGGTGCAAACCGTCGAAGACAGCCCGAATAAGTAGACAAGGGGAGCCCAGATGAACATTCCCGCACTCTTTATCCGCCGTCCCGTCACGACCACCCTGGTCATGATGGGGATTCTCATCTTCGGCATCATGAGCTACCGGTTGCTCCCGGTGAGCGAACTCCCCAACGTGGATTTTCCGACCATTCAGGTGATCGCAAACCTCCCCGGTTCGAGCCCCGAAACCATGGCGTCCTCCGTGGCGACTCCTCTCGAGCGTGAATTCTCGACCATCGCCGGCCTTGATTCCATGACTTCGACCAGCGCTTTGGGAATCACTCGGATCACTCTTCAGTTCTCCCTCGAACGAAATATCGACGCCGCCGCTCAGGACGTTCAGACGGCCATTTCCAAAGCCCAACGCCTGCTGCCCCAGGACATGCCGACACCTCCCTATTTCCGCAAAGTGAACCCAGCCGACCAGCCAATCCTTTATCTGGGCTTGAGCTCCGCCATTCTTCCCCTGTCGACGGTCCACGAGTATGCGGATACGCTCATGGCGCAGCGCATTTCGATGATCAGCGGCGTTGCCCAGGTTCAGATCTATGGAGCGCAAAAGTATGCGGTGCGCGTCCAGGTCAATCCGGACGCTCTCAGTGCGGCTGGCATCGGCATCGATGAAGTCGAGAAAGCCATCGCCGAGGACAACGTAAACCTCCCGACCGGCACGCTCTACGGCAAGCACCAGGCCATTACCGTTCAAGCCACCGGCCAGCTCACCCAGGCCGAGGCTTACAAACCTCTGATCGTGGCGTACCGCAAGGGCTCGCCGGTTTATCTCGAAGAGGTCGGGCGGGCCATTGACAGTGTCGAGAACGACAAAACGGCAGCCTGGCTTAATGGCACCCGCGCCATTGTGCTTGCCATCCAGCGCCAGCCCGGCACGAATACGGTGGAGGTGGCCGATGCCATCAAAAAGCTGGTGCCCGCCTTCCGCGCCCAGATGCCCGCTTCCATTGATCTCACCACGCTCTATGACCGTTCGGAATCCATTCGCGAATCCATCGCCGACGTCAAGTTCACCCTCTATCTCAGCCTCTGCCTGGTGATTATGGTCATTTTCCTCTTTCTCAGGAATGTCTCCGCCACGGTCATCCCGAGCCTGGCCTTGCCCATGTCGATCATTGGCACTTTTTCGGTCATGTTTCTCATGGGTTACAGCCTCGACAACCTCTCCCTGATGGCGCTGACCTTGTGCGTGGGCTTCGTGGTGGATGATGCGATCGTCATGCTCGAAAACATCGTCCGTCACCTGGAGATGGGGAAAGACAGACTCCAGGCCGCCCTGGACGGGTCCAAAGAGATTGGGTTCACCATTCTCTCCATGACCCTCTCCTTGGCCGCCGTCTTCATCCCGCTCCTCTTTATGGGCGGGGTCCTGGGGCGTTTGTTTCACGAATTTGCCGTCACCATCAGCGTAGCGATCCTGGTTTCCGGGTTCGTTTCCCTGACGCTTTCGCCGATGCTTTGCAGTCGCTTCCTCAAGCCCCCGAGCGAAGCGCAGCATGGGCGCCTTGATCGAATGATGGAGCGCTTCTTCGAGGGCATGCTGGCGGCCTATGATCGAAGCTTGAAATGGTCTCTGAGACACGGTTTTCTGATCATATCCGTGTTCTTTATTCTCATGGCGGCAACCATCTATCTCTTCGGGGCCATCCCCAAAGATTTCATTCCCAGTCAGGATATTTCTCAGATATTTGGCTTCACCGAAGCGGCTCAGGGAACGTCCTTCGAATCCATGGTAGAGCATCAGAAGAAGATTGCCGAGATCATCGCCAAAGAGCCCAGCATCGAGAACGTCATGTCTTCCGCCGGCGCAGGAGGGATGTCGGTAACGGGAAATGCCGGGTTTGTATTCATGCGTCTGAAACCCCGTTCGGAACGTGAGTTGAGTGTCAATGAGGTCATTCAGAAGCTGCGACCCCAACTGGCTGCGGTGCCGGGGATCAGGGTCTTTCTCCAGAACCCCCCGCCCATTCAGATGGGCGGTCAGATGACCAAAAGTATGTATCAATACACCATGTTGGGCCCGGACATGAAAGATCTCTATCATTGGGCTCCCGTTG
>JADGQM010000471.1 GCA_017881795.1 Syntrophobacteraceae bacterium | reverse complement strand
CCACCTTTAGACCGCTGGCGGTGAGGGTCCCACAAAACACTACCGTTTTGGTGCTTTGAGTGATGTTAATGAAGCCCCCGGCGCCGGCGATACGGGGACCGAATTTGCTGACATTGACATTGCCGTATTGGTCCATCTCCGCCATTCCCAGCACCGCAATATCCAGGCCCCCGCCATCGAAAAAGTCAAACATCAGAGGATGATCGATGATTGCTTCGGGGTTCACGGCGGTGCCGAAGTACAATCCGCCCAGCGGCACGCCCCCAAAAACTCCGGGTTCTACGGTCATGGTAATGCTGCCACTGATTCCTTCCTCGGCGGCGATTACGCCAACCCCTTCGGGCATGCCGATGCCGAGGTTGACCACCGCGTTGGGGGTTAATTCCATGGCACATCTCCGACAGATAACCTTGCGCTCGGTCAGCGGTAGGGGAGATACACTGCTGAGCGGCGCCCGCGTTTCTCCGCTGAGACTGGGATTGTATGATTCAGCCATGGGGACTTGCCAATGATTCTCCGGTTTGGCAACGACGACGGCATCCACCAGGACTCCCGGGATCTTGACCGTCATCGGGTGAAGCGTGCCGGCCTGGACGACTCGTTCCACCTGCACAATCACCTTGCCTCCCGAACCTTTAGCCGCCAGCGCGAGGGCCATGAATTCCAGGGCAATGCCTTCCTTTTCAATGGAGATATTGCCCTTTTCGTCGGCGGAAGTGCCCCGCACGATGGCCACGTCGATGGGGAACGCTTTGTAGAACAGGTATTCTTTCCCATCGATTTCGATGAGCCTGACATATTCCTCGTGGCTGATACTGTTGAGTCTCCCGCCTGTTTCCCGTGGATCGGCAAACGTCTTCAGCCCCACATGGGTGATGATTCCGGGCTTTTTCCCGGCAATCGCCCGGTAGAGATGAATGATCACTCCCTGGGGAAGGTTGTAGGCTTCGATCTTTTCTTCCACGGCCAGTCGGATCATGTCCGGCTGCAGTCCCCAATGCCCTGAAACGACGCGCTTCACGAGCCCTTCCTTGGCCCATCGATTCAAGCCCCAGTTGGACTTCCCATCGTTTTGGCTGGCCCCGTGGGTCAAAGTAAGATCCCTTGGTTTCCCGGTTTCGAGGAACCTTTTCTCCACCGCCCGCGACACTTCTTCCGGGTGACCCATGCCAACAAAGCCCGATATCGCCACCGTATCGCCTGACCTGATCAAGTCGATCGCTTCGTCAGCCGTGATGAATACCGCCATGTCCTCGTCCTCCTCTGCTGCCTCACAGTTGGCCCGTGCAATGGTCAACTGCTGACTTCTCCGTTCACTGTCTCGAAACGGGTCAAAACGGATTACCATGTTCATCAACTTAATCGACATTATGGGATATAATATGAGAACGATTCGTATGTCAAGAAGTTTTTTAATTCGCGATCCTTTCTCGCAAAGAGCCTTGTCTGGCTTAAGTCCGAGCCCTGACAGAGCCCTCATGCAAGTCGCCACGCCTGAGGGATTCCGCAACTACTTCGTCCAGATGGCGTTTACCCCATCATCGTCTTTGCCAATGATTCGTTGATTCTCGATTGAAACTTCCGATTTGATCCATGCACGACTTTATTTTACTTCTATAAAGTTACCCGCAGCGCAGATTCGGTGGGTTTCCGTGCGAAGGCAGCGTTCACATAAACTACCACCATGAAGGTCAGCACTTGCTGTGGCAATTCGCCGGTTCATCGGCTGTTGCTCTCCATTTTCAGGAAAGGAATTGATGAACTGGCAAGAAGAGGTCCTTGAAAAATGCATTGAATGCGGCCTGTGTGAGAAGGAGTGTGCGTTCCTGCGCCGGTACGGCAATCCAAAAGCCATCGCTGACGCACACGATTCCGCCAACAGGAAACACCGGGACATCGCTTTTGAATGCAGTCTTTGTGGGCTTTGCGCCGCGGTATGTCCGACCGCTGTTGAACCAGACCGGATGTTCCTGACAATGCGCCGGGAAATGGTCCGGCAAGGGCGCGGAGCCTATTCGGAACACGCTCCAATCCTTGGCTACGAATCGCGGGGAACGTCGCGCCGCTATACCTACTATGCCTTTCCTGAAGGTTGCGACACGATATTTTTCCCGGGATGTTCGCTTCCCGCGACGCGCCCGGGCAGAGTGGTGGAACTGTATGAGCACATGGGGAAAAGTATTCCCCATCTCGGGATTGTGCTTGATTGTTGCACTAAGCCCTCCCATGACCTCGGAAGAGGCGAATACTTCCGGGCTATGTTCCAGGAAATGAAGGCATACCTCCTGGAACACGGCATCAAGACCGTCCTCGTAGCGTGCCCCAACTGCTATAAGCTCTTCAAGGAATATGGCTGCGAACTGACTGTAAGAACGGTCTACGAGGTGCTGGCGGAGAGCGGTCTGCCTGTGAACAGAACCGTTGACGCCACCGTCACCCTCCACGATCCCTGTGCGATCCGGGATGAACAGGCGCTTCACGAGACCGCAAGAAACCTGGTGAAAAGGCTGGGACTGACGGTTGAGGAAATGGCGCATCACGGCGAGAAGACGCTATGCTGCGGGGAAGGTGGTGCGGCGGGCTTCCTCTCCCCCGACCTGGCAAAGAACTGGTGTGCCATCAGGGCCGGTGAGGCTCAGGGCCGGAGGATAATCACCTACTGTGCCGGCTGTACCCATTTCCTGGATGCCGCCACCCCCACCAGCCACGTCCTTGATCTTGTATTTGAACCGGAAGCGGCGTTGGCAGGGAAGGTGAAAGTCTCCAAAGCGCCGA
>JADGQM010000168.1 GCA_017881795.1 Syntrophobacteraceae bacterium | reverse complement strand
AATTTGTTGGGGGATTTATCCCCAACTGGAACCTCCCCGGGCGGCCAGGGGTATCGTGGCAGACCTCGTGGGGCTGGAACCGGCTCCCCAAGTCCTGGAAGAAAAAGCAGAGGCCCCGGCGCCTGCAGCGCAAAAGCGCATGGCAGCCGCTCCTGCGCGATCGCCGGCAGAAGGCGCCGCCGAAAAGGCTGATGGCCTCAAGGAAAAGACCGCCCTTACTCAAGATCCCAAAGCCCTGATCCAGACCGGCCCCGGCCTGCCCACCTGGTCCTGGCGTGCCATCGCCATGAAGTGGAATGGTCCCGTAGGCCGGAGTCAGGAAGTTCGCCTCTGGCTGATATCGCCTGCGGTCAATCTGATTCTGGCGTTTTTGCGGGTGCTGCTGCTGGCGCTTCTGATCTTTCGGATGCTCGATATTCGTCACTGGAAGGAACGCGGCAGATCGTTGAACCTCACGGCGGCGGTACTATTCGTTTTGCTCTCCCTGCCGCAAGGGGTGAACGCGGACACCTCCGGTAGCAGCTTTCCCCCACCGGAGCTCCTTCAGCAGCTCCAGGATCGCCTTCTGGAACTGCCGGACTGCCTGCCTGACTGTGCGGAAAGCCCCGGCATGGAAGTTGATCTGACGGCAGAACGTCTGCGGGTCCAGTTCCTCATCCACGCCGCGACGGAAACGGCCGTCCCGTTGCCGGGGAACACCAGGGCCTGGCTGCCGGAAACGGTGCTTCTGGATGATCAACCGGCCGATGGGCTCATGCGAGATAAGGATGGACTGCTGTGGATGCTCATTCCTGCAGGCGTTCACAACGTGACGCTCGTAGGCAAAGCCCCGGCTGGGGATGCGTTCCAGCTGCCTCTGCCGCTAAGGCCCCATCAGGCGAAAGTGGGCAGCCCCGGTTGGGATGTTCAGGGTCTCCACCCGGACGGGCAAGTCGAAGCCAGCATTCAACTGACTCGACAAAGGAAGGAAGACTCGCGGACTGAGGATTGGACGGGAAGTGCCCTGCCGCCGTTTCTCCACCTCGAACGGGAGTTGTCGCTGGGATTGAATTGGCAGGTGTTCACGACCGTGCGACGGGCGACGCCGACGGGGACACCTGTCGTTGCGGCGGTGCCGCTCCTTGCCGGAGAATCGGTGACAACATCCGGAATCCGTGTGGCTGACGGCAAGGCGCTCATCAACATGGAGCCCGGTATAAGCGAGATCAAGTGGAATTCGACGCTGGAACGTCAGCCTGAGATTCGGTTGCAGGCCACTTCCGGCGATGGCGGGGTTTCCTGGAGCGAAACCTGGATTTTGGATGCCAGCCCCATATGGCATTGCGCACTGGCGGGAATTCCGGTGATTCATCTTCAGGATCGGGCCGGTTTCTTGAAACCTCAGTGGCAGCCCTGGCCGGGGGAAAGCGTCACGATCACGGTGACACGCCCGGAAGCCATTCCCGGACAGGTGGTCACCATCGACGATGCCCGGCTGCAATTAGTTCCCGGGGAGCGCTTCAACAAGGAAAGCCTGGTGCTTACCATCCGTACCAGCCAGGGCGGACAGCACAGCGTCACTCTGCCTCAGGATGCAAACCTTCAGCAGGTTCAGATCAATGGCAAAACGCAACCCATCAAACAGCAGGGAAGGGCGGTTATAGTGCCTTTGCAGCCAGGAGCTCAGAACGTCTCCCTGGAATGGCATCAGGATCGAGAGGCTTCGGTTTTGACGGTAGGGCCCGAGGTGGCGGTGGGTGGTCCGGAGCAACATGCGGTCAACGCCAACGTGACCTTCAATATGGAACACAACCGGTGGATTTTATGGGCGTGGGGACCCAGGCTGGGACCGGCGGTGTTGTTTTGGAGCTATTTGCTCATCGTCATTCTGGCTGCCGTCGGGCTGGGGAAAATCCCCTGGACGCCTCTCAAAACCCATCACTGGCTCTTGCTGGGTTTGGGGCTCACCCAGGTGGAGCCGCTCGTGGCCATCATGATCGTCGGTTGGCTGCTGGCTCTCGGTTTGCGAGATCAATATTCCCTCCCGGACGGCTCGGCCTTTTTCAATTTGACCCAGTTGCTCCTGGTGGCCTGGACCATGGCCGCCATGGGAGGCCTGTACCTTGCCATTGAAAAAGGCCTGCTTGGAATTCCAAATATGCAGATTGCGGGAAACGGATCATCGGATTTTGTGCTGCACTGGACTCAGGATCGCATCGGTTCGACGATGCCTCAGCCCTGGGCGCTGTCCCTGCCGATGTTCGTGTATCGCATCATGATGCTCGTGTGGGCACTGTGGCTGGCTTTGGCCTTGCTCAGATGGCTGAACTGGGGATGGCAATGCTTCAGCAAAGGGGGATTGTGGCGTAAGGTGTCGTTGCGCCAAGTCAAACAGCGCCCCGGGGGTCACAGCGAAGCATGAAGATAGGAGACTGCCGACCGTTAGGCCATCTCGCTGCTGCCGCCGACCAGTTCATACCGCAGGGCCGGGTGGTGCACATCCAGGAATATGGAAATGGCAATGTCCATGACACTTTCCTGGTAACCCTGGAGTCAGAAGGAGAAAAGCACTTCCTTCTGCAGCGCATGAACACTCAGGTGTTTCGTCAGCCCGACCTGGTGATGAAGAACATGCGCACCTTCACCGACCATGCGCGCAAGCGTCTGGAGCGTATCCCTTTGAGTGTCGGCCGGCGCTGGGAGACGCCGCGGGTGCTTTCGGCAGACGATGGCCGGGACCACTGGACCGACCCGTGCGGGTCATTCTGGCGGGCGATGAGCTTCATCGAAAGGGCGCAGTCCTTTGATGCCGTCCAGAATGAGGAGCATGCGAGAGAGGTCGGCACGGCGCTGGGCATGTTCCACAGCCTCATCAGCGATCTGCCTCCGGAAAGCTTGGCCGACACGCTGGAAGGGTTCCACATGGCGCCGCGCTACCTTCGGCATTATGATCAAGTTCTGGCGGAACATGGCGCACGCGAAACTCCCGAAGTGGATTACTGCCGGCAATTTGTGAGAGCGCGAAGAACCTTTGCGGCGGTCCTCGAAGAGGCGAGAGCGCAGGGGCGGCTGTGCCTTCGCCCCATTCACGGCGATCCCAAGGTCAACAACGTCATGATCGACACAGTCACCGGCCAGGCCGTGAGCATCGTCGACCTGGACACGATCAAGCCCGGCCTCGTGCACTACGACATTGGCGACTGCCTCCGTTCGTGCTGCAATCCCCTGGGAGAAGAAACCGAACGGTGGGAGGCGGTCCGTTTCGAATCCGACCTGTGTCGGGCCATTTTGCAGGGCTATCTCTCGTTGGCAAGAGCTTTCCTCATCCCGAACGACTATGCATATCTGTTTGAAGCGATCCGCCTGATCGCATTCGAGCTCGGACTGAGGTTTTTTACCGACTATCTGGAAGGCAATGTTTACTTCAAGGTCAGACACACAGAGCACAATCTTAGGCGAGCGCTCGTCCAATTCAAGCTCACCGAGAGTATCGAAGCCCAGGAAAAATCGATTCGCGCTATCATCCGGGACCTGCGATGAATGCCCAAAGCTTTTCTCTGAAAGCATTTCCAACCACCAAACCTCCATCCGATCTGGAGATCAGCGGCAGCATCGCGCGGCGCTCCAATACCCTCGCCATCAGCTATACGCTCAGCGGCGCACTGACCGAGCTCAATATTCCCGCTCCGGCAGACGCACCCGTCCGCAGGCACGGGCTGTGGGAGGATACTTGTTTCGAATGCTTCCTCGCGGTCAAGAATTCGCCCCGATACTGGGAGCTTAACCTCTCGCCTGCCGGGCACTGGAATGTGTATCGCTTTGCGGCTTATCGGCAAGGGATGCAGGAAGAAACGAGCTTTCAAGCGTTCCCGTTAAGAGTCGAGAGCCAAAGAGACTCATTATTGTTTGCTGTAGAGCTCGGTCTGGACAGAATCATCCTGACAGAGCAGACACTGGAGGTCGCCGTCAGCACCGTCATCAAATACAAAGACGGCAAGCTGACCTACTGGGCACTGACCCACCCCGGGCCGCAGCCGGACTTTCACCGGCGAGACGGTTTCATCATTACTCTGTAAGAAGCCAAGAGCGAATTCTATGGCAATCAGATATAATAAATGTGACCGCGGAGCCGAAATGTACGGAGTCACCTCGTCAAACTGCCTTCCAAGGAGCGTGACCTATGATGGCAATTGTTGGAAACCATCTGAAGATGCACCTGCCGCATAGCCTGCGTGAGAAGGCGGCACGGTTTTACCTCGACATCCTGGGGTGCAGGAAGCTTGACAATGAACCCTACCCGGATCTTGACCTATACGAGTTTGAGGGTGGATTCGTCCTGGGCCTTTTCTTCTTCGATGAAGCCGACACGTTATCCGAGAGCGAACACCTCATGGCAACCTGGATGGAGATTAAAACCGACAACCCCGAAGTCCTCAAGCAAAGGCTCATTCAGTTTGGGGTGAGGGAAGTGACATTTGATGACCCCTCGCGATTCTATTTTCAGGCTCCAGGCGGGCAGGTGTTTCGTGTGGCTCCGATGGATGGCGGGCTGTAGCATTAGGCGGCTGCATTCAACTGGGCACGCGCAGGCGCCTAAATCATCGAAGGAGCCAATTTCCTGTCCACACGGGCATCACGCGAGCACAGAGACCTGGGAATGACCTAGAATGAAAGCTGGCACGAGCCGCCGGCCAAAAAGCCTGGGGATCTGACTCAGCAAAGGACAAAACCTCGCCGGAAGAGGCCGAACCGAGGTAAACCACTTTTCTGACACCGCGGCTGTTAAGAATCGATACTGTTTTCACTCAGGCCACGGAAGGGCCAAATCAATCCGCCATCAGCCATCTCCTAAAAAGCTGTCCACTAAGTCACACGAAGATTAACGAAGACACACGAACTGAATTCACCATCCACCGTCCCGCCATCCGAAATCCGAAATCCGAAATCCGAAATCCGAAATCCGAAATCAATCACGACTCTACTGATATCTTGCGGTTGACGAGATGTTTGGCCACTATGCTTTGGAGGGAACAGAGGGCCGGTGATCCTTGAGAAATCAATTGCAGGGCTTGCAAATCTGATTCCCAGACGACGTCACCTGGCGCGAGCAAACAGAGACTGCCCGGTTCATAGGTGTTAAACAGCCTGTCGTCTTTGTAATAGAAATGGTCTTCGCAGTGGATGGCTGCAAAGGCACGCATAAAAGGCGGGATATCGTCCGGCTTGAACCAGAGTTTGATTTCGCGCTCGGCTTCCTCAAGGGATGCCGAAGCATGAATCAGGTTGTCCATGCGCTCGTCAATGTCTTCGTCTTCGGCGTTTTTCAACGGCATAATGGTCCCGAGGGCACGGATGCATCCGGGCCTTTGCTCTCTGGCGTTATGAGGGTTTGTGGGCCCGGCTATTGCTCGAACCTTTTCAATAGCGTCCGGGCCTTGATAAACAACGGCCAGAATTCTCCGTTTATGTGGCTCATCGGGATAATGAAGGTGCCCCGTCAGGTATTCAATGAGCGACGGATAGAACGCTTTTCCCCGATGTTCCGCATAGTGCTCCTCGGCAAGCATCCGGGTGACATGGACCACCTTGGTGGCAGCAAATACCAAGCCGGTGTGAAATTCGGAAAGCTGTGAAAGCACATAACCCGTTAACGAATTCTTCATTGCGTCGGGTTTAATGAGTACGAGTGTTTGATCAAGCTCTTTATTGCGCATATTGGATCTCCTTTGCGGTTCGAGGCCATCGTGGTCTTAAACAAAGGCTCTCCAGCCTGATTCGCCGTGATTTAAGCCAGGCATGGGCATGCATTCTGTTTCTAACCTTCGATAGCTGTCTTCTTCAAAGATTTTAAAGAAGGAACGACTTTACTCCGGTAACCAGCGAAATGGAAGACTATGTATCATGTCCACGGAATAGCAATTCGACGACCGTCGAATCCAGAACAAAACCGAGATCGTAGACCGGCGCATACCGGGCGATCTTGTCCAGTGTCTTCACGGTCTCCGGGATTGTTGCGGGGAGCCAGTGGAAGAAGCGGGCGTTGCCAAGGAGGCGGCGTCCGGCTTGGGAGGGGGTGAGGCGCCGTATTTCGTTAGCCGGTGCGTGACGGATGAAGAAGACCGCATCAAGATCCCCCGAAATGGGGACCGGGGGGCCTTTGACGCCGGGCCTCGGGGTGCCGTGGATGAAGTGCCGTTCCCCCTCGTTGACGGTCACAAAGGGATGTTCGTCGGTCAGGCAGGAGCCTCCGGCGGCAACCACAAGCCCGGAAAGCGTGCTCTTGCCGACGCCCGAGTCTCCCAGGAAGAGCACATATCGCCCCCCCATGACACAGAACGCACCGTGCAGATACGCCCCGCCACGGAGTGTCAGATAGCCCCAGAGGGCAAGCATCAGCCCCCGGTTGCCGGCGACCAGATCGATTAATGGTTCGTCCGGCCTTCTCCAGCACTGCCAGACGGAGAGCTCCGGGTTTGAGACCGCGACCCCTCCGCAACGAGCGCGCAGCCGGAACCGGTCTCGCGCAGTGACGGCGGTCGTTGCACCGTTTCGCCCAAGAGGGCCGTCCGGTCTGTCCGGCGGCGGTTCATCTTCCAGGCTCAGCAGAATCCCCTCTCCCTGTCGTAGAACTCCGGACACGACAAATGGGAGCAGGATATCCGGGACGCCGAGCTCGTCGTGGCCGCCCTGGAGTCGCACCGGAACCCCGGCCACCTGGAGATTGAGAGTAAGCGCTGTATGTTGTTCGGGTTCGTCAGCGTAAAGGTGAGAGTGCTCGTCCCGCCTGCGGCTATCGATGACGGGCTAAACACCTTGCCGATGGTGGGCTTCGCGACGACGGTGAGGGTAGCTGAGGCCGGGTCGGGGTTGGAGAACCCGCCGGCGGTGGTGAGGTCGCCTTTGGCAATCGTGTTCGTGTAGTTCCCTGCTGAGGAGGCGGTGACGCTGACCAGGACGTCGCAGTAGTTGTTGGAGAGAATCGTGCCGCCTGACAGGGCGACCGAGGAACTACCGGTCGTCACGGAACCGCCGGTGTAGGTGGTGCTGGCGTTCGCTGGGCTCGCGACGGTGACCCCTGATGGAAGATTGTCCGTGAAGGCGGCATTGGTCCTGTTGTCGTCGAAAGTATTGAAGAGACGAATCGTAAGGACGCTCGTTCCTTTCACTTCCATCGGATTAATCGTAAAAAACTTGCCGATGTTGACGCTCGGGAGGATCGTTAGGGTCGCCGAGGGGTTGTTGCTGCTCGATACCCCCTGGGCCGACGTCAGGGCGCCGACGGGCAAACTGTTGATATGGTTGCCTTCGGTTATCCCCGTGAAGGTGACGGAGAGGGTGCAGGTGGATAGGGCGTTGATGCTGGCGCCCGACAGGGTGACCGAGCTCGCACCCGGGACGGCGGTGATGACGCCGTTGGTGCACCCCGTCCCCGTGAAGGTCGGGCTGGGCGGGGTGTAGACCTTGACGCCCGTCGGCAGGTTGTCGGTCAGGGACACGCTGGTCTGGGCAATCGCCGTGGACGTAGTGTTGGCTATGGTGACATTTAAGACGACAGGCCCTCCTCCGTTCTGTTTCACGGGGATGAACTCCTTGTTGAGCGTCACCGGTCCTGCGTTCGTTCGCGTCAATGTCGCGGTGGCGCCGCCTCGTTGGTATCCCCTTGATTGGCATTGACTGCACCGGCGGGGATGGTGTTCGTCGCGCCCCCGTACCCGTCGCGGGCGCCTTCACATTGACCTTTATCTGGCAGTTCGTAGCGCCGAGGGCCAGGTACCCGCCGGACAACTGGATCAAGGGACTTCCCGAGGTGGCCGCAACGGCGCCGCCGCAGGTGTTGCTGACGTCCGGCGTGGGCGCCACCGTGAAGCCCGCCCCCATTGTCGACAGGTTGTCGGTGAGCGACAAGTTGTTCAAAGGGGAATCGTCGCCGCCGGCGTGGTTGATCGTGATCGTCAGTCGGGACACGCCCCTGGGGATGATGGTAGTGGGGGAGAAGCTCTTGGCGACGGTGATCTCATCCGTAGTCGTCAGATTCGCGGTCGCAGCGTTCTGGTTGTTCCCCAGGCTGGTCACCAGCCCTCCGGCAGGAACGGTGTTTGTTCGGGTCGCGACTACATCCGGTGTTTTTACCGGGACAATGATCACGCAGTTTCCGTTCGCCACGATCGTACCACCCGTCAGGTTGATAGTGGTCGTCCCGGGTGTCGCCGTCAGCGTCCCGCCGCACGACGTCGAAGCCGCGGGGCTGGCCGCCACTTTGTACCAGTCAGTTGGTCCGTCAGCCCCCACCCCCATCGTCGTCAGGAAGTCATTGAATGAGGTAATGGAAGCATTACTCCCGCTGCCGTTCGCCAGGGTAATGGTCAAGGTGGTGGTGTTCTCTTCCACTAATGTTGACGGGTTGAAAGCCTTTGCCACGGTGACCGGGCTCCCGAGCACGGTGAGCACTGCGCTCCCGCCGCTGTAGCCGATGAGGCTGCCGCTGAAGTTCCCTGCCGTAATAGTGTTCGTGAGGTTGCCTGCGGCTGTCCCCTTAACCTTTGCGGCGATCGTGCAACTGCCGAAGTTACTCGTGGTGGCAGAGGACGCGGCCGGGATCGTGCCGCCGGAGAGCGAGATCGATGTCCCCGTGAAGTTCGCCGTCCCAGGGGTGCACGTTGTGGATACCGGCCCGACCGCCGTGATGCCCGTTGGCAGGCCATCCGTGAATTTCACCCCGGTGATATCCGTCCTGTTGTAGTTCCTCAGCGTGATCGTAAGGGTCGAGTTCCCGTCTTGGAGGACGGTGGTCGGGACGAACGCCTTGACGACCGCGCCGCCGGTCTGGACGGTGATACTTCCCGAGAACGCGGCCGCGTTCTTCGACCCCTGGGTGGTAGTCACTGCGTTGGCGGCGATCGTATTCGTGACGGATGCGTTCTGGGCGACCGTATTGCGCGCGGGATCGACCTTCACAACGATCGTCAGAGTACACGGACTGTTGGCCGGTATCGTTGCGCCGGTGACTTTGAATGCCGTCTCACCCCCGACAAGAGCTCCGCCACCCGTCTGCGTGATGGCCGCCCCGGCACACGTCCCGCCGGTGGTGCCGTTGGCAATCATGAGCGCGGTTGGCAGGTTGTCCTGGAAGGAGGCGTTCGTCAAGGCGCCGATGTTGGGGTTGGTGAGGGGGATGGTCAGCGTGCTCAAGCCGGTGGTGGGGTCAATGTGGAGAACGTTTGGGCTGAAGCTCTTGGCGCCGGTGAGGTTGAGCACCGGGGCGACGGTGAGCGTGGCATCGGCTGCGTCTGGGTTCGACCCCTGGCTCGACG
>JADGQM010000167.1 GCA_017881795.1 Syntrophobacteraceae bacterium | reverse complement strand
GTGGATGTCGCGGGAGCCGACGCATTGCAGCCATGCGATTTTCTTGGGTGAGGTCTTATCCGAAGGGCGCACCAGGTGGCCTTCAAAAGGGCCGGAGGCGCTGAGGATGCGCTCGAATTCCATGCTCGTGATCACATTGGGGTACTTGCCAAAACCGTAGGTATCGTAGACTGTCGGATCAAATGCCTTGAAGCCCGGAGCCAGAATCACCGAGCCGACTTCAAAGCGGTGCTCCTTGGGCAGTTGCTCGAAGTTCACTGCACTGGCGGGGCAAAATTTCTCACAGGCGCGGCATTTGCCGGTCTTAAAGTAGATGCAGTTCGCTTCATCAATGGCATATTTCAAAGGCACCGCCTGCGGATATTGGACATAGGCGGCTTTGCGCTTCCCGAGCCCTTCGTTAAAGGCATCATCTACCTTCTTGGGACATTTTTCGGCGCACACCCCACAGGCAATGCATTTGTCTTCGTCAATAAAGCGCGGCCGTTCCTGTACGGTGACCGCGAAACGCCCGGGTTCGCCGTCAAGAGCTTGAATATCCGCATTGGTGATGAGCTGAATGTTCAGATGGCGACCGCCCTCAACCAACTTTGGCGAGAGGATGCACATGGAGCAGTCGTTGGTGGGGAACGTCTTGTCCAACTGCGCCATGACTCCGCCTATCGAGAGATTCCGTTCCACCAGGTACACGTAATAGCCTGAATCAGCGAGATCAAGGGCTGCCTGGACACCGGCAATCCCACCCCCAACGACCATCACCGCACCGGTTGCTGAATCTAAAGCGTTTCCTGTGTTCATAAACCTTTACTCCGTAGACAACACCTGACATCGACCCCGGCTACAGACCAGGGTTGAGAGAGCCACAGTTCGGTCTGTGAGAACCCGACAAAGCCATATTCATCTTTCGCACTGCCCTGGCCCAAGGGTGCGACCACACGCAAAATCGGGATTGTGAATTGGCGACCGGGAAACAGAAACCACCGGCAGGCGCCTGCACAAAAATAATGCTGCACAAATGCCGGCAGCAAAGGCGAGGGGAGCAAGTGGTAAGCGCAGGGAGAAGATCAAGCGGGGGAAGAAATCAACCTGGTTCGTGTTCCGTATCAACTGCGACAGAGTTGGCGCGACCTTATCACCATCCAGTGAACGGAATCACTTCATGATTCGACTCTGTCCGGATGGTCCCCAAAAAACCGTGTTAATCTAAACCCCTTGAGGTTGCCAGGTCAAGACAAATGATGCTAAAAATTTAACCGGTTGGTGGATCAGTTCAAAATTGCCTCGTTGACGCTTCTAAGGTCGCAGGCAAAAATTACTTATCCGTGATATCCAGACCGACTCGGTTTTTGAAACCGAGTCGGTCTCCCATCTTGGACGATTATTCATTGCCGTGCGCCTAGAGATGGGTGTCTACCCCTCTTCCCCGGCGGAGGTCAGGGTCCCATGGTTCCATATAGCGGGATGGGTAAAGAAGGAATTTGTTCTTCCTTTCTGATCATAACGGCGTGCGGCTTTGCCACGGCAACCGGTCAAATCGTAATCCTGAGGGAGCTCCTGGTGCTCTTTTATTTCAATGAGCTCTCCACGGGGCTGATCTTTGCGAGCTGGCTGCTTTGGACGGCGCTGGGAAGCAGTGTTGCCGGGCGCTATGGAGCGCGCCTATCCCGGAATCCCATCATTCTGCCATCGGTTCTGGCCCTGCTTGCTCTGCTTCTGCCCGCATCGGTCCTTTTGATCAGAGCGGCCAAAATCATCTGGGGCATCCCCACAGGTGAGATGGTTAGTCCCTTCTCCATGCTCTGGATATCCCTCGCGGGAACCGGCCTCTTTTGCCTGGCTTCGGGAGTTCTTTTCGGACTCGCCTGGGCCGGCCTGGCGGCTTCTTCGGAAAAGGGATCGGGTCAGCCCCTCCTCATTTACCTGGGTGAAGCGATGGGGGCGGCAGCGGGTGGACTGTTCTTTTATTTCGTTTTGCTGCCGCGGGCTTCCATTCTCAACGCCACCTTGCTCACGGCGCTGATCATCCTGGTCATCGTCGCCATCCTGTTCGCCTTTTCCAAGGAGGGGGTCCTCAGAAAGTCCCCCTTTACGAAAGGGAATAGCCCCGGCATGTCTCTGGTCATCGTGCTGGCGATGTTGATCATCCTTATCGCTGCCTTCATTTTCTCCAGGGACCTTGACAGAAAGAGCCGCCACTGGCAGTGGGGGCCAAACGTTTTGGCGGTTCGTGACACTCCCTTCCAGAATTTGGCCCTCTTGGAGGACGGCAACCAGTTCAGCCTTTTCGCCAATGGTTTGCTCTTCTTTTCAAGCCCGGACCCGCAGACCTCTGAATATGCCGTGCAGCTTGCCATGCTTCAGCATCGTGAACCGAGTACGGTGCTGCTTATTGGTGGGGGTGTTGGGGGTTTGCTCTCGGAAGTGTTGAAACATCCCGGGATCAAGCGCATCGACTATGTGGAACCGGATCCCGAAGTGATCGAACTGGCCGAGGAATTCCTCCCCGGCGCCGCAACGGCAGCGCTTTTCGATCGCCGGGTGCATCTGTTTCATGCCGATGCGAGCACCTTCATCCGCGCCGCTGACGCCGCCTACGATGTTGTCATCATGCAGCTTGGTGACCCGGTAAACGCGGAAACGAACCGGTTTTACACGGTGGAATTTTTCCGCTGCATTGCGAGGCTCCTGAATCCGGATGGGATCTTCTCCTTCGCCATCACCTCTTCACCGGACATGGTCGGCCGCGCCGAAGCCCGTCTCCTCCAGTCCGTCGCCGTTTCCCTGCGTAGCGTGTTCCCGGGGGTTCTCGTCATTCCCGGCGAGAACGCGCGGTTTTTTGCCGGCCCCAGACCCGAAAACCTCACCGCAGACCCCCGGGAGCTCATCCGGAGGATCGCCGAGCGGAAGCTTGATCTTCAATATGTACGGGAATACTATCTTTTCGATTATCTGAACCCGATGCGCGTGGACTATATGCGAGCCATCCTCAGTCAGTCCACGTCCGTCCCGGTCAATCAGGATTTTGCACCAACCTGTTATTTCAACAATCTGCTCGTCTGGACCTCGCAGGTCCATCCCGCTCTGGGGGAGGCATTCACGGCAATCTCGCGGGTGCGGCTTCCGCTGTTTTGGACCGTGGCGTCCATTCTCTCAGTGGGCCTGCTGGGCCTATTCTGGAGAAGCCACGGAACCGCAAGGAATGCGGTAATGGTGAATGTGCTGGTGGTAGGGGGCATTCAGATGGTTCTGGAAATTATCCTGCTGCTTGGGTTTCAGATTCTCGAAGGTTTTGTCTACACGCAACTGGCCCTGATCATCGCCTGCTTTATGGCCGGGATGGCCCTGGGCGCAGGATTTGTCGCGGCGCTCTCATCCCGGATCGGAAACCCCATCAGGTGGCTCATCGTCATTCAATCCGTACTGGCCCTCTATATTTTGGGCACGCTCGGGCTTTTATTCCTGCTTCAGCAACAACTTCAAACCATCCCGCAGAAGCCCTTGCCAATGAGTGTGATCTTTTCCGCGCTCGCCCTCACTGCCGGGGCTCTGAGCGGCCTTCACTTTTCTTTATGCGTACGGGCCATTTCATACTCCTCGACCTCGCCAATAACCTCAGGCCCAAAACTCTACGCCCTGGATCTTATCGGAGCAACGGTGGGCGTTCTGGGCGCTTCGCTCTTTATCCTGCCGATTTACGGACTGACCACAACGATGCTGGCACTGGTTATGTGCTGCGTGGCGGGGGGGCTGGTGCTTGTGCCGTGCGCGGGGAAGGGTGGCAAAATAGTGGTGAAATAATTGATTATGTCTGAACCACGAAGGACACGAAGTGCACGAAGATCGGTACATTCATGGCGTAGGGTGGGTTAGGCGCGTCTTTTTGCGCCGTAACCCACCGGAAGCCTAACACGGCAAGAACACCGTAAGACCAGGAGAGAAATATTTTGGATCCTCACCACAGTCTCTGCAAATTAGGAGAACATCCTTATGGAAAAAGAACCGAGTATTTATGAAGCCCTGGCAGCCCATCTGGATCGCCTTCCAGCCGGTTTCCCCAGGACCCCCGACGGCGTTGAGATGCGGATTCTCCGACGCCTTTTCACCCCTGCAGAAGCCGCGCTCGCACCACTGCTCACCGTCAAGCCTGAGAGCGTCGAAGCGATTGCAGCCCGGACGGCGAAGCCTGCCGATGAGCTCGGACCGGAACTGGAAGCCATGGCCAGAAAAGGGCTTATTTTCCGCTATCGCAAAGGGGATCAGGTTGGCTACATGGCTGCCCAATTCGTGGTCGGCATCTGGGAATACCATGTCAACGATCTGGACCCTGAGCTCGTCAAAGACCTGAACGAATACCTGCCTTATTTCTTTGACCAGAGCATCAAGGTGAAGACCCCCCAGTTGCGAACGGTGCCCATCTCCAGAGCGCTGCCGGTGGAACAGGAAATAATGGACTATGAAAAAGCTCGCGAGATCATCATGCAGCAGAAAGAGCTGGTCGTCGCTCCGTGCATCTGCAGGAAGGAACGACAGATCATGGGTGAGGGCTGTAACCGACCCCTGGAAAGCTGTCTGATATTTGGCGCCGGCGCTCAATACTACGCGGAAAATGGTCTCGGACGCCCGATTGATCACCAGGAGGCGCTGCGCATCGTGGACGAGGCCGAAAAGAACGGACTCGTGTTGCAGCCGTCCAACTCTCAGAAGGCCGTCAATATCTGCACCTGCTGCGGGTGTTGCTGCCAAATTTTAAAGAACCTCAAGAGACTGCCGAATCCGGCCGAACATGTCGCGTCAAACTATTATGCCACGATTGATCAAGATCTCTGCACCGCTTGCGGAGTCTGCGTCGAGCGGTGCCAGATGGATGCTATCGAGATCGAGGCGACCGCTCAGATCCAGCGCAACCGATGCATTGGCTGCGGTCTTTGCGTGCCGACATGCCCCGAAGATGCCGTGAGTCTGATGGCAAAGCCGGAAGGAGAGCGGTGCACGCCCCCGACCCATTTCCATGAAACCTATAAAAAGATCGCCATCGAACGTTCGGCCGGGTAGCCCCCAGCCGGCAAAGCACCCGGCTATCCGCAGAGTTCCTCGTAGGGGCTCGGTTCATCCGCGCCCAAAGGCGATATTGACTGGTTAGCTGGTTTTAGCTGGTTCCCAAGCTCTGGCTGGGGAACCTGGTTAAACGTTGGTGAAAACCATAAAGGAGGAAAGTCATGGCAAAAAGGAAGACCTGGCGGGAGAAATTGCTGGATGCCAAAGATCTGCCGAAGGTCGTTTCATTAAACGAGAGTGCCCGGAAACATTGGAAGGCCGGCACCATGGCCATTCCCTCTCCGATGGAAATAAACGAGATTATGGCAACCGTTCCAGTGGGAAAAGTTATCACTCTCGGGGAAATTCGCCAAATGGTCGCCCGGAAGCACAAGGCAGACATTGGTTGTCCCCTCACTTGCGGCATTTTTTCATGGATCGCAGCCAACGCAGCCTTTGAAGCAGCGGCTGAAGGCGCAAAAGCGACAACTCCTTACTGGCGAACGCTCAAGACAGGCGGAGAATTGAATCCCAAGTATCCTGGCGGAATCGAAGCGCAAAAAAAGCTTTTGGTATCCGAGGGGCACAAAATCATTCAGAAAGGCAAGAAATACATCGTGGAAAATTACGAAGATTACTTACTGAAACCCTGAAAAGCCAGCTCCACAAACGATATCCTTTGAAGCGACGCGGGGCAGGCCTTCCAGCCTGTCGCATTGTAAAGCAGGCCCTTAGTACAGCTCAACAGAATAAAGAGACCATAAGCCGAGAACGTCATTCCCGCCGCTTTTGGCGGGAATCCAGAAGAAAAGCCTGGATGCCCGCCTTCGCGGGCATGACGGGTGATATCGGACACCCATTTATATGGAATGGTACCTACACCTTCCAGATCCCCGGAATGGCTTGGCCGCACTTACCGCACTTGCCGTCCTGCAACTGCAATACCTGGACTTTATAGCCCGTTCGCTCAATCAACCGGGTTTTGCATTGGGGACATTGGGTGTGCTCTGCGTCGTGGCCGGGTACGTTGCCAATATAGACGAAATGGAGGCCCTCATCCAGAGCCGTCTTCCAGGCTGCCTCCAGGGTCGCGACCGGGGTCGGCTGGAGGCTTTTCAGCTTGTAGAGCGGATAGAAGCGGGTAAAGTGCAGAGGGACGTCAGGGCTAAGCTCCGTCTTGATCCAGCGACACATGGCCCGGATCTGTTCCATGTCATCGTTCTTCCCCGGAACGATCAGGTTCACCAGTTCGGTGTGCACCTTACTGTCCTTGAGCCTCTTCAGCGTCGCCAGAACCGGGCTCAGGCTGCCCTCGGTCAGATCCGTGTAGTAGTCCTCCGTAAAACCTTTTAAATCAATGCAGGCGGCATCGAGATATTTGCAGAGATCCTGGAGCGGTGTGGCGTTGATGAAGCCATTGGAATGGATGACTTTGAGGATCTTTTGCTCTCTCGCCAATTGTCCGATTTCGAGCATGTACTCGATGAAAATGGTGGGTTCGACATAAGTGGACGCGATGGACTGGCACTGGTTGCGTCTCGCCCCCTCCACGACTGCTTGGGGTGGTAGATCGTAATTGAGGGTGTCATCCGGTCGTGCCTGAGAAATCTCCCAGTTCTGGCAGAACTTGCAGTTCAGATTGCAACCGGCGGTGGCAAGCGAGAAAGAAAGGGTTCCCGGGAGCACGTGATAAAGGGGCTTTTTCTCAATTGGGTCGACATGCACCGAGCAGGGGTTGCCATAAACGAGAGAATAATACTGGCCGTCGATGTTCTCCCGCACGCGACAGTAACCGCGCTTCCCTTTTTCCACCTGGCACAGTCGAGGACAGAGCTCGCACCGGATGCGCCCATCACTCAATGCGGTAAAATAGGGCGAAACCTTCCGTCCGAGGAAGCCCTTTTCCAGACCCTGAGCATGACTTTCGGATGCTAACGGAATCCATTCGAGCGCCTTGAACCCTGCCAGGTAAAATGCGCAGCGCCCACACTGTGAAAGAAACTCACGCCTGGTGACGGTCTTTTTCATGATGATTTTCCTGTTTCCTCTTTGCTTGCCGCGCAGTCCCTCTTCATCTGATCGGAACCAGGCAGTCCGCCGGCGCTGGCTGACCTGAGAACTGGCCCGGCAAAATTCTCAGATCAAGCATAACGTTTCGTGACAGAAGAGTGAACACCCAGCTCTGGGTTGGAGTTGGTGCGAGCGATTGAAAGCGATTAAGATCGAGTCTGGGAAGACTCCGGAGAAACGCTCCTCCTGCATTCAAAAGACATCTGCCGAAAAAATGTAGATCTCCGTATTGCTATCTTTCCATGAGTCTCTTGGTAGCCCTGCTTTATGGCAGGTCTGCTCCAGAAAGGTGGTCCGGTCCCACCCGTAATCGGTGGCGACCTGGGGAAGGAGGAGGCCGGAGGAACCGCCATTTCTCATCAAAATGCCATGTTTTCCCACCTGGATCTCTTCGATCCGGTTGAACGGCTTGCCGTAGGTGGTGCGGTGAGCGGCGACGGCGAAGTTGCCCAGCCCGCCCGGCATGGCCGTGCCGGTGTAGTGGCCGATCCCCAGCGGATCGAGGACGCCCCTCTTGTCCGTGCCCTGGCTGATCGGGCGCACGTAGTCGTAGCCCCACCGAGGGACGTACATGGTCGCAAACGTGGTCGCGTGGGCCGGCTCCGCGAGCACCGGGGGCGCATCCGTCCGCTTGACGAGCGTCGGCGCGTTGATCGGGAAGACCACGTCGGGGTTCGCGATCGACGGGGAAGGACCGGGCGTTCCGGAGACGCTCGCCGAAGGCGTGCCGCTCCAGTTCAGGTTCGCGACGATGTCGGCCTGCGCCCTGTTCGCGCCGAGGTCCGTCCACCAGAGTTCCCAACCGACGAAGAGGCCGAGGACGACGCCGAGGGTCACGAGCGCCTCCCCCGTGACGCCCAGCACCCGGTCGATGATTCGGCGGCCGCGCTTCATCCACGCAAGCCTACGCGACGCTTGGCGGGCAAGTCGTCCGTGAGGTTCGCCGGGATCGCTACGCTGGGTGCGTATCGCGCCCGCCGGGCGCCCGAGTATGGAGGAGTGTTCCGTGGCCGAGTCGAAGAAGCGCAAGAAGGCCGCCTACGTCCCCCCGCGCGGAGCTGGCCGTGACGCGACGAACCCCCGGTGGTTGGTTCCCGTGATGGCCACGTGTCTCATCGGCGGCGTGGGCTGGATCGTCGTGTACTACATCTCCAACACGTCCCTGTTCCACATTGGCAACCTCAACCTGCTGGTCGGTTTCGGCCTGCTCATCATCGGCGCCGCCTTCACGACGCGGTGGAAATAGCCTTCCCGCTCGATATCCCCAGGTTTGTCCACAGGCGGGGATAACTACACGGGTGTCATTACGCCGAGCGGGACCCGGGTGCGGTTCTTTGGGAGGCGAACCTCAGGATCAGCGTTGTGACGACCCAACCGGTGAGCGCGCCGCCTAGGTGACCCTGCCACGAGAGACCAGGCACGAAGAAACCGATGACGAGCCACAACCCCGCCTGGAGCACCAGGGATTGCACGGGCAAATGCAGGGTCATCGCAATCGCGACATAGCCAGCGATGAGCCCGAAGATGGCCCCCGATGCCCCACCGTTCACGCTTCCGGTGGTGCCGAGGATCGCGACGAGCGCGCTCGACCCGAGGAGGGAAGCACCGTAGAGGATCGCGAAGCGCAGGCGTCCGAGCAGCATCTCGACCTGCCGCCCAAACATGACGAGGACGAACATGTTCATGCCGATGTGCAGAATGCCCTCGTGGACGAAGCCGTTGGTGATCCACCTCCACCACTCGGTTCCGCCGTACAAGTACGGATGCAGAGCGTCGTAGTGGGGCCATAGGCCCCACGCGCTGAAGAGCTGTCCCGACTTGAGCGTCGTCCCGTAGATATAGGCGGCGACGTTGAGGGCGAGGAGCCCGAACGTCATGACCGGGGGCCCGGACGCCACCTTCAGGCCGAGCCGGGATCGGACCGGACGCTGAGCGGCGGCCGCCTCCTTCACGCAGTCGACGCACTGAATCCCCACAGGCGCGACACGCTGACACGCGGGGCAGGTGGGACGACCGCACCGCTGACAGCGGACGTACGAGACAACGCCAGGGTGCCGCGGGCACGTGGGCTCGACGCCGCCCGGTCCCACCTCAGGTACGGACACGCTAGGCGAGGGTGACGCCGGTGATCATGACGTCATCGCGCGGCCGGTCGTTGGCCCCAACCGGAGTCGTCGCGATGGCGTCGACCACGGCCCT
>JADGQM010000166.1 GCA_017881795.1 Syntrophobacteraceae bacterium | reverse complement strand
GTTGGGGAAAAAGAACGTCGCTCCGGGGCGGGTGGCAAGGTGTTGAACATGAACCGGAGGCAGACGCATTTTTCGAAAGGCGGAGAGCAATTCCTGTGCCCGCAGGCTCGCTTCGATACTGCCTTCCACTTCCATTTGTCCACCGGGGAAGTAGTCATTTTGGATGTCCACCAGGACGAGTGCTGTTTTCATGATGCTTGTCTTTCCTTCTTCTTTTTCTTTCACCACGAAGGACACGAAGAGCACGAAGACGACATCATCTTCATGCCTTTTGGAGTCTTTGCGGTTGGGTCTGGGGCTTCTACATACTATCCGTGCTCATGATGTCCGTCCATCACCTTTCACCCTTCACTCTTCACCTTTCACCCTTCACCTTTTGTCTCCTGTCTCCTGTCTCCTGTCTTCTTCCACAACCAACCTCAGCCAGGAACTTTTTGACCTGCGGGACGATCAGGTCGCTGGCGAAGAGCGCTCCGAAATGGTCGAGTCCGGGCAGCGAGATGAACTTCGCCGTCGGGATGTTTGCTGCTCCTTCTTTGGCGCCGGCGTAAAGTGGGTCAGCCTCGCCCGCATAGATCAGACAAGGGACGGTTACCTTGTCCAGGATGTCGCCGATGCCCGGCCACTCACGAGATGCTTTGGTCGCGGCCCAGAGCGCCCGAGGGTCATTCTCGAGGAGACGCTTTCTGGCGACAGGTGGTATTGGCCCGGATGCTCTTTCTATGAACCCGACATAAGCCTCCATTCCCTGTTCCAGAGCCATCGCCACATTTTCGGCGAAAAGTTCCACGAACTGTTTTTCGGGATCGGTGCGGGGACCGTAGGGAGTATGGCCTCCCAGGGTGAACGAACAGAAACGGGAAGCCGCACATCTGATGATTTCAAACCCGATAGCAGCCCCCATGGAATAGCCCCAGTAGTGAGCTTTGGAGATGCCAAGCTCGTCCAGCACCGCCACCACGTCACCCGCAAATTCTTCAAGCCGATAGGCGTCGGGGTCGTGAGGCTTATCACTGGCGCCGTGGCCTCGGGCATCAATCAAAATGAGCTGGTAGTCTGTCCTGAGGGTTCTCGCATAGCCTGCGGCAAGCCACACTTCCAAGTTTGAAGAAAACCCGTGATGGAGGACCAATGGCGGCCCTTTGCCGTCTTGCTCATAACGGATGTGGATTCCTTCGCGAGTAATGAATGGCATGTCAGCAGTTCCTCTCATTATGCCATAACAGCCGTCACGGTTGACGCTGAGCTGCATCCAGAGTTTCATTCATGGAACCGGTCCGATAGCCCTGAAGATCGAGCGTTGCATAGTGGTATCCGGCGACTTTGCAGGCTTCCACGATAACGTCGCGCAAGGGTGACTCGATAAGCCGGGTTATGTCTTCGGGAACCAGTTCAATGCGAGCGAGAGAACCATGGTCGCGCACGCGCACCTGCCGAAACCCCAGGTGATGGAGCGCGGCCTCCGCTTTCGCGATGCGCTCCAACCGCTCTTTGGTTATCTCCTCTCCGTACGGGATGCGTGAAGCAAGGCAGGCCGAGGAAGGCTTGTCCCAGTTCTCCAGACCTCGTTCTTTAGCAAGCCTGCGGATGTCCTGTTTGCCGATTCCCAGCTCAACAAAAGGCGAACGAATGTCGAGCTCTCGAAGTGCAACAAGGCCCGGCCTGAAATCGGACAGATCATCAGCATTCGTAGCCTCAACGACGAGCGGCAGGCCCTCCTCGCGCGCCTTCTCGAGCAACAGCAGGAAGAGCTTCTTCTTGCAGAAGTAGCACCGGTTTGGGGGATTGGCCCTGAACTGATGGTCGTTGAGCTCGTCTGTTTCCAAAGTGATCCAGCGAACGCCCAGTTGGGACGCGACTTTTTGGGCAAACTCTAAATCATGAGCCGGAAACGTCGGTGATGTCGCCGTGGCGGCCAGGACCGCATCGCCAAGGGCATCGCGCGCTGCCGCCAGGAGCAGCGAGCTGTCCACCCCACCGGAAAACGCGACCAACAGCCCGCGCATTTCTTTCAACATGGCTGTCAATGCTTGGTAAGTGGCATCCATTTTTGATCGCTCCTCCATTGCAGACTTTTGCAGTTCTTTGTAGTCAGGAAAACTACCTGTGGCCCGCCGGAAGGAAATGTCGTGAACTTTGATCAACAATTCACCACGAAGAACACGAAGGAATGTTTCACAATAATCTCTGTGTTCTTCTTCGTGATCTTCGTGTCCTTCGTGGTAAAAAATCTAAATTCCTATACGGTGAAGTTAACTCCCTTTGGGCGGACTTTCTTTTACAAGATTTACAGGATATTCTCTTTTGAGTTCTTTGATCCTCTCTATCCTGTTGATCCTGTCAAAAAATGGAAGTTCCTATGCAATTAAATTACCAATTCGGGATTGAGCAATTCAGACATTGGATTTGCCAAACCAGGACAATCTCCACCCTGCGCCGTAAGAATCCCTCAATCCCTCAATCCCTCAATTCCTCAATCCCTCAATCCCTCAATCCCTCAATTCCTCAATTCCTCAATTCCTCAATTCCCTCGTTCACGCGCGTCACCGCCGCGTGCCAATTACCCCGTATTGGACGGCAACTTCAGCATCTGGTTGAGGGCAATCAGGGCATCAGCCTTCACCGCATCGGGGACGGTCACCACGTTGACCTGTCCAATGTTTTCCAGGGTCCAGAGAAGGTTTTTCAAGTTGATCCGAAACATGTTCGGACATAGGGAACGGTGCAGCTCCAGCACCGTCTTGTCCCGATTTACCAGGGCCAACCGATGGATCAGGTTGATTTCCGTACCGATGATGATCGTTGCCCCTGGAGGAGCGTTCTTCACATAATTCACGATGAAGCTGGTGGAACCGCAGGCATCCGAAAGGGCCACCACTTCCTGAGTACACTCCGGATGCACCACGATCTTCGCCTCGGGGAATTTTTCTCGCATCTGCAGGATGTGCTCCACCTCGAAGCGGGTGTGCACCAGGCAGTAGCCATCCCAAAGGATGAGCCGTGCTCTGGCAATATCCTCGGGTCCATTGCCGCCGGAAGGCTTCTTCGGGTCCCAGACGATCATTTCCTCGGGCTTGAGACCCATTTGATTGCCAACATTGCGGCCGAGGTGCTGGTCCGGGAAAAACAAGATCTTCTGACCGATACTGAATCCCCATCGCATCGCCTGATCGGCGTTGGATGAAGTGCAGACGGTTCCTCCATGGCGGCCGCAGAATGCCTTGAGATACGCATCCGAGTTCATATACACCAGGGGAACAACGGTGCTGTCCCCGGAGATGGAGGCAATTTCCTCCCACGCCTTTTCCACATCGTGGCTGTCGGCCATATCGGCCATCCAGCATCCGGCTTCGTAGTCCGGGATCTGGACGGTTTGATGCGGCTGGGCCAGGATTGCTGCGCTCTCGGCCATGAAATGAACGCCACAAAAAACGATGAAGCGGACCTGGCTATTCTCGGCCGCCTTCTGGGACAGGCCAAAGGAGTCCCCTCTGAAATCGCCGAGGTCGATGATCTCTTTTCGCTGATAGTGGTGGGTCAGGATGAGCAACTCTTTTCCGAGCGCTTCCTTGATCGCGCGAATATCCCCAACAAGCTTTTCGGTTTCAACTGGAACGGCCATCTTTTCTCCGGTTAACCAACAGATTCATTGTCAACAAACCTTATGGGGTCTCCGTTAGCTATTGCACCCCCTTCCAACACGCGTGCAAAGATGCCCTCGCGCGGCATGATACAGTCTCCCGCCTGATAATATATGGCGCACTTTTGGTGACACTCCTTGCCGATCTGAGTGATTTCGACGAGAACGGAGTCTCCCAGCTTGACCCGCGTTCCCACGGGGACCGTTAACCAGTCAACTCCTTCTGTGGCGATATTTTCCGCAAAGTCACCAAAAGTCACCTCCAGCCCACCTTGCCGCGCCTTCTCGATACTCTCACCGGCGAGGAAGCTCACCTGACGGTGCCACGGTCCCGCGTGGGCATCTCCCTCGATCCCATGGTCCTTTATGAGATTGGCTTGTTCCACGCAAAGCTTGCGCGTTCCTTTTTTTCTACTCATGGCAATGGATACAATCTTCATTCCTGTTCCTCGTCACAGATACATCCCAGAACTTCATCCTTCCCATGCGCTCGGACCATCATGACCAAGTCGGCAAGGGTAACCGCGTTGAGCTTCTCGTACATGGCTTCAGTAGCTTCCTGCCAGAGCAAACGCGTGACGCAGATCGCGGCGCGCTCGCAGACCTCAGGATGGTCGCTGCAGGAGGTCAGTTTACGACCGCCTTCCAGAAGAGCAACGATTTCCCCCACGGTGATTTCTTGTGGTCGCCTGGCCAGCATGTGCCCACCTTTGTATCCTCTGACACTGGTCACGTAGCTTGCTTTTTTCAGGGGGATGACGATCTGCTCAAGGTACTTTGGTGGAATGCCCTGGCGTTTGGCGATGGTCCGAAGCCGTATCGGTCCCTCCTCGTGATGCTCGGCCATATCCAGCATCAGCCGGGTGCCGTATCGGCTTCTGGTTGAAAGCTTCATTTCACGACTCGATCATTGCTGAACAAAGAATGTGACACAACCACATACCTTTTATGTATAGAAGATTTCGACAGTTTCAGTCAAGTGCTGAACCTCCGATATTAAGGGATTTGGTATAAGATTCAGTTCGCGGTGAGGAGCGGCCGCCGGTGGTCGGACGGCCATTCCGGGCCGATTTTCAGTTCTCTGGGTGCTCATTCTCATGGGGCTGCGACGAGCGCGACCGCTTAAAGCTGGCTAAAGCTGGTTCCCAAGCTCTGGCTTGGGAACCCACCTGCTTGGAAGCTCCAGCTTCGTCGGACTTGTGGACACCACCTGATACCCAAGTCGCACGGGAAGCTGGAGCTTCTGTGCCTGCGTTCCCAATCTGGAGCTTGGGAACGAGCGAACCTGAAAGCCCCGCGGCAACTGCTCTGGTAAGCGCTTTCAGGCCATAGGGGCAAACGGCTGAACAAATACCGCAGACGTGTCCTCTTTGGTAGTCGAGATAGTGTTCTTTTTTCCATCGATCGCATTCCCACGCATCGAGGATCGCCTCCCGCGGCAATCCCGGATGCCACGCGCAACCCTTCAGAGCCTTGGCAGGGCAGGCGCCCACACAGCGCGTGCAGTCGCCGCAAAAGGATCGTTCCAAGGGAGGTCCGCAGGGAAGCTCCATGTCGGTGAAGACCGTTCCCAATCGCACCCATGGCCCATAATCGCGGGTAATGAGCTGGCAATGCTTCCCAACCCATCCCAGTCCGGCTCGGGTGGCTGCCGTCTTGTGAGGGAAGTCGCCCTTGATGCCGGCGATATCGGTGCGATCTGAAGGAGCCAAGGGCTGAGCCCTATAGTCGTGGCCTCTGAGCTCTGCGGCAAGCGTTTCGCTGAGAAGATTAAGACGACGGTTCACCGTTCCATACTCATCTGCATAAGATTGATCGGGACCTTGTTGTATTGCGGCCATAACCAAAGGATTCATGGCGATGATGAAGGAAAGGGCACGGGGAAATCTTTGCCCTGTTTTATCCTGCGGAGTTGAAAATCCTCGGAGGTCGGCCGCACCCCAGAGGACGATGCCGTGCGTTTGAAACCATTGTGTCAGCCAAGACGGAACAGAGACGGGCGGTAATGGCAATGGAAACCTCCTCGTGTGCTGTTGATGCTCATGAAAAAGCCGTGAGTTGTAATTATTGACTGATTTGAAGAGATTTGCTATCCAAAATGAGTAAGGGCCATGGTCTCACTATCGTCTGATTCGCAAATCAGAGGCTTGTCCCAGAACAACTTACACTCATTTCGACCCTATGAGCACAAGCACCACAGAGGATTAAGAACTCAATATGGACTAAATATTTACAACCTCTTTTGGCCTCGGTATGGTGTCTACAAGCCCAAACGGTTTCATTTTGTGATTTGAAATGGTGATGTTTTTTTCAGGAACAGGTCTCGGTATCAACCCCAATGCATCTCCGGAGAGAAAACACAAGCCGAGGGATGCCTGAAAAGAAGGAGGCGCAAGATGTTGTTCTGGGTAGAATTCGCTGTCCTCTTAGTGGCAATTTACATCGGCATACGCGTAGGCGGCATTGGCCTTGGCCTCATCGGCGGCACCGGCGTAACCGTCTTCACCTTTGCTTTCGGCATGAAACCTGGTTCTCCGCCAATCGATGTCATGCTCATCATCCTGGCGGTGGTGGCGGCGTCGGCCACCCTGCACGCCGCCGGCGGCCTCGTGTACATGGTGCAACTGGCGGAAAAACTGCTCCGTAAACACCCGCGGAACATCGTTTTCCTCGCTCCTTATTGCACCTACTTCCTGACCATGGCGGTCGGGACCGGTCATGCCGTCTATATGCTGCAGCCTATTATTGCGGACGTTGCCTACAAGACCGGAATCCGGCCGGAACGCCCCATGGCGGCCTCCTCCATTGCCTCGCAAATGGGCATCACGGCAAGCCCCATTGCCGCAGCGGTGACCAGTTTTCTCGCGATGGCCCTGAAAGCAGGGTATACCGTTAGCCTGGTAAACATCCTCTCCGTCACGATCCCGGCAACCTTTATCGGCGTTTTTATGGCGGCCCTCTGGAGCCTGCGCCGTGGCAAAGACCTGGACAAGGACCCGGAGTTCCTGGAACGGATGCAAGACCCGTTGTTCCGCGCCCAATTGGAAGAAGGTGCGACGCTCCTCGACGAAACCATATCCACCAGAGCCAAGCGCTCGGTGATGATCTTTTTTTCGGGAGTACTGGCGATCGTTCTCATCGCCATGTTTAATCTGGCTCCTGTGGTTGACGCCAATCCGGTCTCCATGACCATCATCGTGCAGATTATCATGCTCACCACGGGCGCCGCGACGATGCTCTACTCGCGGGCCAAAGCAGCAGAGATCGCGGCTTCCTCGGTGTTCAGGGCCGGCATGGTGGCGGTGATCGCGATCATGGGTATCGCCTGGATGAGTGAGACCTTTATCGATACGAACAAAAAAATCCTCGTCGACAACATGCAGGCTATGGTCAGCCATTACTCGTGGCTATTTGCGGTCGCGATGTTTGCGGTTTCAGCGTTTGTCAAGAGTCAGGCGGCAACGCTGGTAATCATGGTGCCGATCGGTTTTGCACTGAACATTCCCATCAATCTTCTGATCGGTATGATCCCCGCATGCTACGCATACTTCTTTTTCTGCTTTTACCCGAGCGATCTTTCCGCCATCAACTTCGACCGGACCGGCACCACCCGCATCGGCAAGTACCTTTTAAATCACAGCTTTATGATTCCCGGATGGATCGGCGTCGGTACCGCTACCGTGGTCGGTTACCTGATCGGCGCATTTTTGTTGAAGATCTGAAGCAAACGTTCTGTAGGCTGCTCACTGCACCAGCGACCGTTGCAGGCCCACAGTTGCGGCTTCCGCACTGTAAGCGATCGGCGTACGCATTGATCGCGCCGCCGAACGACAGGATAGAGCAGCGGCGCCTGAGCACCGGGGAGGATGAAGAAGTATGACTTACACTCCGCCCCCACGGATTGCGCCGTCTGCTTGAATCGTTTGTTAGCACTTCCTTAAGAGCCTATCTGAAATTTCCGCTGACCAGCAGTTCGTTGAGCCGAGCGGTGGCCCACTGCCGGAACTGCGTGCCGCGGGCTGAGCGGACGCGGTAGCCCACCGCCAGGGTGGCATCCAGGTTGTAGTGGTCTACCGTCCGGGCAACGTCGCGAACGCCTTCCCGTTGAACTATCCGGAATTTCCGGATAGTTGCTTAGGGGTCCAATTCTCCTTCGTTGTAAATCTTAAGCAGATGCTCATTGGCCGTCTGGAAGGCGATTTGAGCCATATGACCTCATGCAGATTTCAGAGGAAGCAGATGTGCTTCAATCCACATGGCGAGCTCATCCCTGCCCATATCGCCTGATGCCACACCAAAGACCACTTTCTCTGTATCATCAACTGAAGCGCGTATCTCATACCCGTTCAAAATGAGAAATACTTCCATGGCTGCATGACCGGTACGCTTGTTACCATCCACAAAAGGATGGTTCCTGATGATCGAGAAGCCAAGGACGCTTGCCTTTTCTGCGAGTGCAGGATAGAGATCTTCGCCTCCAAAGGTCATTCGAGGCTGCAGTAGAGCGGATTCCAATGCTTCCAAGTTGAGTATACCGACCGCGCCACCGGACTGTTCAATGATGCGGCTGTGCAATTGCAGCACCTGACCCATGCTGATATAGCGCATCAGGCAAGCCTTCGATAGAGCTCTTCATTTTTCTTGAGCACATAATCTGCCGCCCTCCGGAATTCCTCTCCAGGCCTTCCGAGCAGGTCCTCCACGCTGGCTCTTACTAGCTCCTCGGGACTGGTGCCAAGCCCGGCAGCCACTTCCTTGAGCTTGGCCATGCTATCATCCGGTAACGTGATCGTGATGTTGTTCATCTTTTTCTCCCTGGAGAAAAGGTGACGTCGCTTTATGCACCGTTGGCCGTCTTAACCGACACCTGAACAGATATGCAATCAGGCGCCGGGTCAGCCAGACAGCCTGGCCGTCGGTCCGGACCAGAAGTTTCAGCTCCGTTTCGCCTAGCGTAGCGAAGCGACTCGCCAACGAAGAAGCAAGCGGCGGTGCGTCAATGAACCCCAGAAGGGAGCAATAGACGTAGCTGGGCCGTCCGCTTCGATGACGGGTTAGCCGGTCTTTTGTGGCTGCGGTTGAGCTGCTCGTCTTTGTTTTGCCTCCTGAAGGGCGGCTTCTCCCGCTTTTCGGAAGAAGGCTATGATTTCGGCTTTGGATTGTCCTGCAAGCATCTGTGCCTGTTCATCACGGATACGCCGCACCATTTCAACTGCTCTGATTTGGGTCTTCTCTCCCATAGGTAGTCATCTCTCGATGCAAGTAAATCGCCAGAGTCTTATATCCAAGCTCAAGATTAATATCCGTTGAACTGCTGTATCTTATCCAATCTCACGATATGTCGGAAGTTCCAACTGACCAGGACATCAACTTCCGCTACAGTAGCCAATGCGATATGGAGCATATCGTTGCGGAAACGAGGACCAAGTACAGCATCGCTCTCGTAAGCCGCCCAAATAAAGATCTTCCCAAGATTTCCATTCCTTCGTTTCCGAATCCTTCTGCTTGGCGACAGTCTGGCCTGTGAGAACGCAGCGTTCGACGTCAAAAATAATCAGATCATCTTCATCCATCTCTTCTTCGGTATGCACAGTCATCACATATTGACGGGTGCGGATCTTCCTCCCGCATGCGCTTCAGGAGACGTTCAAACATGACATCCTCCGCCGCCGCTG
>JADGQM010000165.1 GCA_017881795.1 Syntrophobacteraceae bacterium | reverse complement strand
GAAGAAAATAACGATCTTTGGTGGAGCGGGCTGTGCCGGAGCTCACACGGAGTTGATCGAGCTCGCGGGCAGACTGAAAGCACCGATCGTGCATGCTATTGCGGCGCATAGCAGAGTTCCGCCTCGGCGAGGTCGTACACCGTGCCGCCCTTCTGAATCGCGGTGGCAACACACCACACCGATACCGTCTAGGCAAATACTGTGATCAAGCCAATCTAACCAGACAGACCACCGGATTTTATATCCGGTTCATCAGTCTGGAGCACCTGGGGCCGAGTGCTGAGCGGTAGCAGCCAGTACCCTGACGCCAATGTTGCAAGTCGATACACAACCGCTCCTTGCTCTGGCGAAGGTCGAGGAATAAATGAGGTTTTTATGTGCCTTTTATTATCAGGTGCGGTTTTCCGGGTTCTGGTTTCACAAGTATTACTGTCAAGAGTATACACAATGACCAGGTGGTCACTTTAGGTTTGTATCGCAGACGGGTCAAGGTGCGATATAAATGACCGGGTGGTGCACAAGGTGTTGGATGTATTACACATGTGCTGCACGCTTGCTCCTAATAATAACCAGGATCTCCATGTCGGTGAGTCCTGACTGTTGCCCGTTGTCACGTTTCTTATTTACATTGATGCTCTGCATGGTATGTTTTCCATGTTATCAATGATTTGCCACTGAACTTGCTTAAGAGGAGGAAAAAGGTGGATAAAGTAACCTTTGAACGTGTCCGGGCGTTTCACAAAGGCGAAGGCGAATTGAATGCCATGCTTGACGCATTTGGTGAGGATTTGGCCAAGAAAATGGGCTATCAGCATCTTAACGGCATAGAAGCGATTCACCTCTACCTGGTTCATAAACACCACTGGTTGCCATCAGTTGTCCGAAGTCTGAGTTATGAGGATCTACAATTCGCCTTGCATGAAGAAATGCAAGGCTGGACTTTGCCAGAAGATTTGCGTGAGTAAGACGGGCAAAACTCCGTCGCTGTTGATTCCGTTGGTTTTCATCCCCGCGCCTGTTGCCGAATGCCCCGCCGCGATTCCAGTCTCCTTATCCGCCTGAGCACTTTCAAGTGCTTAACCCGTTTATGTTCCCGGCTGGTCAGATCTGCCCGTTTGCGCTGCCTTCTGACTGCCCGTTCATGCTTCGCCCGTTTCGCCTGAGCCCGGCCTGATGTGTAAGCCCTTCGCCGCACCTCCCAGTTGACGTGCTTTTCAAAGAATTTTCGCAACCTCTTCAGCTCGCGGTTAAAAGCAGCGTCAGTCATGCCTGGCAACCATCATCTCAGGTAGACCTGAAGAGTACCCGCATCGATGGTGGATAGATCGAACCCATTCATCAGGAGTGGTCCGTCGAACGTCTCCTGTCCTACAGACTCGTAATTCGCTGACGCTGCTATGGCTCTGGTGATCCAGACCACATTGCCACCGTTGTCTTTGACGATGAGATCATTATCGGCGGCATTCGGGCCATAATGAAGACCTACGGAATAATGCGCCGCTTCATCACTTACACGAATCGTGCGGCGCTTTGAGTGGAGATCGGGAGATGAGAGTGCCTCAGATAGTCCAGTTTGCCAACGTCAAGGAGCGCCTTGCTTAGCTCAGCCTAAGTTTCTATCTCGGCGTTTTCGCTTTCCCACCCTGGCTCTCTACCAGAGCAGCTTAAGGTGGTTTGAAACCTGCTCCTGCAAGCCGGTTTCGAGGGGCATCCCCTCCTCTCTCGTGCAGCCTCGTGGCGCACTACCTGCCTTCCTTCCGGAAAAATCAGCGAGCAAAAAGTTCAGGATCACAAAACCATATCACCTAAATGGTCGGTGCTATCGAGTGCTTCATGAATCCGCCATCTTGCGCTATAATCCTATTGGTGAGGAAGGAGGTCGGCATATGAAAGGGGCCTTCAAGAAGATTGCCACCAGGATGCATCAGGCAGAACCTGAGACCAATTTCGCCTTTGAGTTTTGGGATGGCGACCGGGTATGCTTCGGAGATCCTTCCCAGCCTGGCGCTGTTACCCTGCGGTTCAAGTCACCAAGGACAGCAAAGCACATCATAGCCAATGGCTTTTTGGGATTCGGGGAAGCCTACATGGGCGGTGACCTCGAATTGGATGGTGATCTGCAGGAACTGCTGCGTCTTGGTATCTGCATCGGATTCGATCAACCTCCCCCGTCACCCTGGCAGAGGTTCGTCTTTTGGGTTTATCGGATAAGCAATCGAAATACCTGTAACCACGCATGCCAAAATGTATCGCACCATTATGATCGAGGCAATGAGTTCTATTCCCTTTACCTCGACCCAACGATGACCTACTCCTGCGCTTATTTCCGAAGCCCCAACGATTCATTGGAGCAGGCACAGCATCAGAAGTATGAGCATATCGCTCGCAAGCTTCTGCTCAAACCGGGCGAAAAACTGCTAGACATCGGCTGCGGTTGGGGAGGGATGCTCATCCATGCGGTCCAAAATTATGGAGTGAGCGCACTTGGAAACACCATTTCCCACTCGCAGTATGAACATGCCAGAAGCAAGATAAAGGAATTGGGCTTGGAGGACAAAATCGAGGTGGTTTGCGAGGATTACCGAAACCTTACCGGAAAGTACGATAAGATTGTCTCCATTGGCATGTTTGAACACGTGGGGCAGAAATTCATCCCGGTATTCATGCAGAAGATGGATCAACTCCTAAACAAGGGAGGACTGGGGCTGCTGCACACCATCGGAAAGGATAAAGCCTCAGTCAGCGATCCTTGGATGTGGAAATACATTTTCCCGGGCAACTACCTGCCTACTCCAGATGAGATCGCGCGGGAAATGGGTATGGCTGGGTTCTCCCTCCTCGATGTGGAAAATCTGCGTCTGCATTACGCCCGCACTCTGGATCTGTGGGCAGACAACTTCGAACGCAATGCTGAGAAAGTGCGCCAGATGTTTGATGACGTTTTCGTCCGCATGTGGCGCTTGTATCTGCGCGGTGCTTCGGCAGGATTCAAATATGGAGAATTGCGCATATTCCAGGTACTCTTTTCGAAAGGATTGAACAGCGATCTGCCGATGACTCGCGACCATATCTATATCCAGTAAAATGCAAGCCTGACCTATAACCCGGGTTGCCAACCTGCACCAAAGTAAGGCAGGCCAAGTCAACTGGTTGAGTTGGCTTCAGAATCACTTTCGGAAGCTGGCGTTTCAGCCTTAAATGGACAATTTGACCCGTAAAACGGGCCATCTCAGGTCCAGAAATGATTTGGTGACACTCCGGAGGGAGAGTGGTGCCAGTCTGCGTGCTTGGATTTCAGTTCATCTCATTTCCATCCAGCATAATGCTATCTTTAAAACGGACCCTTCAGGAAAAGGAAATTCCAGAGAGCTTGCCAATATCCTAAATTCCTTGGTTGTTTCCATATGATCTGGATATCTGATTCTAGCCGTCGTGTAAGTCATGGAGCCCTTGAACGAGAAACGCGGCAATTTTCTCATAGAGTGTGGTCAAAGTCAGCAGATACTTATGGGGCGAAGGATTAGGAGCTTTCAGTTCAGACCTTCAAAGAGGAATCGCAGGAATGCCGGTGCATGAGACCCTCCCTTCCCAAGATATTCCTGAAAAGGTCGGCCTGGAAGACAAAGACCGCTTCATCGATTGTTTGGTTTTGAACATCACAGCTTGTCTCCGGATATCCACTGAAGTAGTATGTTTCCCTCGTAACTTTATGGAATCTACCAAATCCAAAGGGACCTCGCACTTTCGTTTTTGAGGAATGACTGATGACTGTCACCAAAGCTCACATCGTTGAAAGTCTCTTCGCCAAGAATTTGTTCACAAAAACTGAATCAGCTGAGCTTGTAGAAACATTCCTGAAGCCCAATTTCATCAAGCCACCCCCTGCAGACACGGAGTGGAACACCATTGTGGACATCTACACCAAATGGTACCGGAACTACTTTTACTTCTGCTCAAAGTACCACTCGCCTTCTCCATCTAACATTACCGATTATTTTGAGTCCAAGTTTGCCAGGCTTGAATACGTAGGGAATGGGAAATTCAACGTCGCCTATATGCGGCATACTGAACAGTGGTTAGAAATCTTTCAGGATCTGTCATTGGACCAATGTTTGGAAGCAATTCAGGGCATTCCAAACCTGCAACCCTGACGGTAAACGGTCATGGACGACCCGTACCTTATCAGCTCATCCGATCGTGCGCAGATGGCCTCGTGAGCTGTTCAAGTTTCACATTCATACGGATTAGGCGGATTCATGGTCCGGCGTATTTTGCATATAGACATGGATGCCTTTTATGCCTCGGTTGAACAGGTGGACCACCCTGAGTTGGTCGGCAAACCTGTGGTCATTGGTGGTTCTCAACGTGGAGTGGTGGCAGCCGCTTCCTATGAGGCTCGCAAGTTTGGAGTGCGTTCTGCCATGCCCATCTTCGAAGCCAGAAGACTTTGCCCTGATGGGGTTTTCTTGCCGGTGCGGAGGCAGCGTTATCAGGAAGCCTCCCATCAAGTGATGCAGGTCCTTGATGCTGTATCTCCCCTGGTGGAACAGGTTTCCATCGATGAGGCCTTCATTGACATCACGGGGACGAAATCCCTTCACGGACCAGAGACCGCCCTGATAAAGAAGATCAAAGAGGCCATAAAGCATCGCACCTGTTTGACCTGCACCATCGGCATCGCCCCCAACCGTTTTCTCGCAAAAATCGCCTCCGAGATGAACAAGCCCGATGGATGGACAATTATCAATGGGGAAGATGTGGCGGCACTTCTGCAGAACCTTCCCATCAACAAAATCCCCGGCATTGGCCCGAAGACAGCGCAGGTCATGAAGGAACTGGGGATTCGAACGGCGGTGGATGTCTTGAGGTTTTCCCAGGAGTTTTGGGTGAAGCGACTGGGTAAGGGCGGCGTAGACCTGTATGAACGGGCTCATGGGATTGGCCCGACGGCGGTGATACCCCACAGAGCACCTAAATCATGCAGCGCGGAAGATACCTTCGCTGCGGATACCGGTGATATGGAGAAATTGAAAAAATGGCTCGTGTGCCAGGCGGAAGAGGTGGGACGGGACCTGCGAAAACACCGGGTTAAAGGAAAGACCATTACCCTCAAGGTCAAATTTGCCAGTTTCAAGACGATGACCCGGAGCACCACTTTACCGAAAGCAACACACAGCACCCGGATCATCTATGATACCGCCCTGAAACTGTTGCTGGCGTTGAAGCTCACGGAAAAGGTTCGACTCATAGGGGTCGGAGTTTCCAACTTTGCTGTTGGAATGGAGCAGAGAAGCCTATTTCCCAACACATTTCTCCATAAACAGGAAGACCTTGATCGTGCCCTTGATCGGATTCACAATAAATTCGGCTGCGAAGCAATCCTTCGAGGCCGTATTGGAGAGATTGAGTCAGACTGATACCACATTGAATGAGCAGCAGGACAACCATTGACTTTTACTGGTGCAGCACCAATCTCGACGCAAAAAAACAAGAGGCTGTAAGGATCATCCTTACAGCCTCTTGCTATGAAAAGGGGGGGCTCTCAGATTGTTTCTATTCAGCCATTCAAAAGAACTGCAACCATCAACATGAATTTGAAGTTCCGCTGCCCTGCATCAGATCTTCCGCTTGAATTTCCTCACGACATCCAGCTCAGCAAATAACCAGCATATCCTCTGTCGCTCGAACCGTCACTTCAGAATTCGCTCCAACCAGAACCTCAACTCGAATCAACAACCTCCACTTGAGACCAGCGTTGACTTTGAAACGTTAACTTCTGAGAGTTCCCTGTTTAAAGATTGAGCCTGTTATACCTTCGCGTTCAGTTTTCAGTTTCCCTTGAAAATTCTCAACCGGCCTTAACTTCGCTTTCGAGCGCGCGGAGGACAAAGCAACTTCCAATTCAACAAGGTCAGAGGGCTTCTTAAGAAACGACCGAACTTCAACGTGAACCACATCTTTAGCCACAGCTTGATAGTCATATCCAGAGAGAAGAATCACCGCAACAACAGGGAGCATCCGGGTCAGCATTTCGAGCAGTGACAAGCCATTCGCATCAGGAAGGTGATATTCAGCAATCACAATATCGGGGTCGAGTCTCTCCGCCAGCGCTAACGCATCACGAGCAGTCGAACAACATTCAAAGGCATAACCGGCTCGTTCTAAATACTTTTCCAAAGAGCGTCTTAAGGAAGCTTCATCTTCAACTACCAACACCTGATTCTCAGCAGTCCCTCGCAGCTTCCGGTCGTTCTTAGAAGCAAGGTGCGTGCCATGATTGAGTAAAGTCCATTTTTCCATGGCACTTCCATGACTTGGGGGATCCGTGACACGAGATTTGAAAATGGGATGACTGATGAATAGTCTTCACATTTTCCTTCTGAACGCCAGGAAATCGTTTTCTTGAGATGATTTATGCTTTAATTTCATAGCATTGACTAACAATGGATACTATTGTTCAATCTAATTGGAGTTTGGATAATATTCATCAATCGAGCAAGTGCGGGGTGCGCCGTCACCATCCCCCGAGGGTAGAAAAAGGCGAACGGTGTCTTCTCATCCACGGCAAGAGATGGTAATTAAATCTTTCGACCCTGGAGCAGCGTACGATCTCCACGGACTCCAGGTGTCGTCCGGGTCAAAGTCAAGTCCACGCCGGCGCACCGCATCGAAAAAGTGCGGACTCCGGCTGCGCAATCATTTGAAGGAGTAAGGCCAAATCTGAGATTTGAAAGAAGGAGGTAGTCTATGGTCCCTTTCTGGGAAGTGGCGGATCGAGCGATCAATACCGGACGTTTGAAAAAGGTCAAGGACTTCGACTTTGGCCTGTTCCATGCGGCAACCCGCCTGGTGAAGGAATACGGGATAAAATATGAGCCGAACATCCCGATTCCCGCAGACGATGATCTGGCTGATCGCATCTTTGAAGCCGGGATCAAACTGTATGTCGAAGTGGGTACCTATTGCTTCGATACGGAAAGGGTGATCGTCTTCAGTGAGGACGAGATTCGCCGGAGCCTCACCGAACTGAACCGGATGCCGAGGGAGATCGAAATCGGCGCAGGACTCGAAAAACGGCGCCTTTACGCAAGGAAGATTGCAGACCCAAGAAAGCCACTGGTAATCGGCGGATTTGTCGAAAGCAATCCGAGGGAAGGGCGAGATTTCGTCCAGATGTATAAGAGTGTGGCTCAGGAAAAAATCATCGATGGGATCTACTACGGGCCTCCTCCGGCCAGCATTGAAGGCCGGAAGTGGACCCTCGGCTCGCCCCTGGATATCCACGCCTCCATCAGCGCGGCGGGATGGATGAGAGAGGCTTTGAGGAGTGCGGGGCGGCCCGGGTTGCATCTGCTCGATGCCTGTCCTTCGGCAATCGGGGCGATTGCAACGTGCGATCCCGAGCACGGCCTCCGCAAGACCGATGCCATGACCTTCCCTACCATCAGTGAACTGAAGGTCAATTTCGAAGCCCTCAACAAGGTCGCCTACTGCCAGAACAACGGGTACTTGAAGAACCCGTTCTGGACCTCCATCACCGGAGGTTTCGCCGGCGGGCCCGAGGGCTGCGCCATTGTTAACATTGCTTCCGCGCTGAACTCGATCATGGTCTATCAGGTGGGTGGTGCGGGGTATGTCTGCAATGCCGGGCTGCTCCAAAACCCACCGATCAATACCGTGCGTCCGACCGTCTGGGTAAGAAACGTGAGCACCCAGGCCCTGGTCCGAAACACCCCTCTCATTTGCGGTGGCGGCGGTCTCACAGCGGCAGGTCCCGGATCCGAGCAACAACTGTGGGAGATTGCTGTCCTGGGAATCCATGTCGCATGCGTCGGGGGGCATATCTTCCACGGCTGCCGTAAAGCGGTCATGGTGAAGCCCAACCAGGGCACGGGCCTGGAGTCCCGCTGGGAAGGAGAAGCGGCCCGAGCCGGCTGCGCCTTATGCCGGGAAGAGGCCAATGAGCTCATCGATTTCATGCTGCGAAAATACGAAAACACCGTCACCCCGGAGGCGGCGCCGCCGGGATACAGTTTTGAGGACCTTTATGATTACGAGAGCGTCCAGGTGAAATCGGAGTACTTCGATCTCTACTCCAAGGTCAAACGAGAACTGGAGGACAAGGGACTGGTTTTCGACTAGTACGCATGGGGGCGGAAGTCCGGGTCCCGTTGCGGTGGGCAGGATGGAGCCCTGCCCACCCTACGGCCTTTTTGTATTGAGGCGGTAGGGTGGGCACGTCTTTTTGTGCCCACCAGAAAAGGCTGCTGACTTATGCCCGGATGTACTAGATAGATTTTTCTGATGTTTCAATCTTCGTAGGGGCGGACTTCATGTCCGCCTGAGAATTCAAAGGCTTCTGTGACCACCGTCACAGGACCGTTCTTAGACCTCCGGGGGATGTGCGGAGTGGCCGAAATACGATTCGTCAATGTGGCCAAGCGATATGGCAGCGTCAACGCAGTTGCCGGAATCAATCTGACGACTGTAGACAAAGAGTTTATGGTGCTCGTTGGGCCCTCCGGATGCGGCAAGACGACGACCCTCAGGATGATCGCAGGCCTCGAACAGGCCGACGAGGGGGATATCTATATCGGTGATCGCCGGGTCAATGACCTCCCGCCGAAAGACCGAAACGTGGCCATGGTGTTTCAGGACTATGCTCTGTATCCTCACATGACGGTCTACAAAAACATGTCCTTCGGGCTGCGGCTGAAAAAATACCCCAAAGAGGAGATCCATCGCCGGGTCATGGAGGCGGCCAGGATTCTTGGGATCGAAGACCTGCTCGAGCGAAGGCCCAAGCAACTGTCCGGCGGGCAGCGGCAGCGCGTCGCCATGGGCAGGGCGATTGTGCGCAAACCCCAGGCGTTTCTGTTCGACGAACCGTTGAGCAATCTGGACGCCAAACTCCGCGTACAGATGAGAAAAGAATTGGCCAGGCTCCACGAAAAGCTCGAAAACACCATTGTTTACGTGACCCATGATCAAATCGAGGCGATGACGCTTGCGGACCGGATCGTGATCATGGATCAGGGGATGATCCTGCAGATCGGCGCCCCCATGGAAGTGTTCAACCACCCGAGGAATCAGTTCGTTGCCGGTTTTATCGGCAGCCCGACCATGAATTTCCTTGAGGTCCGCGTCCTGGAGGAAGACGGTGCGTTGGTGCTCAAAGGAGATGGCTTCAAATTCCTCGTCCCGGCGGATCTCCGGGAGCGCCACCTCAGGGCCAAAGATCGGGAAGCGGTTCTGGGCATACGACCCCAGCACATCTATGACCGCGAGATGAAGGGGCCGGTGAACGGCGCCCAGGCCCTGCGGATGACCGT
>JADGQM010000470.1 GCA_017881795.1 Syntrophobacteraceae bacterium | reverse complement strand
TTAGACAGGCGCCATCCACGACATGGAAACGACCTACAAATTCAAAACCCTTCATGCATTGCGGACGACTGGAAAGGGAGCGCGAGCCTTTTTAATTATCACGGCCTTGCTCTTCCTCTTTGCTCCCGGCACAACAGCAAATACCGGGAGAGGAGCGCCCAAAGTAGTGATTGTCGAAATTCATGGAATGATGCGGGGGGTGCTGGATCAAGACCTGGAGAATCTTCCTCATTTTCAGGAAGTGCTGAAGGGAACGAGCAATGACCAGGGCTATGTTTATCTTCCCAACGTCTTAACCACCGTCCCCGCAGCCTCACAACCAGCCGTGACCTCAATGTACACCGGAATATATCCAAAGCGCACCGGCATAGTATCCACCATATGGTTTGATCGCTACGATCACCAGATACACACCTTGATTTCTTACTCTCAACAGCGAATAAACCACATTCTTGCGGCTAATCAAGTCAAAAGCCTCTTCGATTATGTGGACGAAGCGGGCAAACATTCCATGACGGCGATGCTAATGCTGACCAAAGGAGCAGAATGGTCGTTGAGATCCGGCGCCCATTTCTGGGGCAATGCGTCGGTGCTCGGGTTCCTTCGCAACGGGCACTGGATTCCTGACAGTTCCTATGTGGATGGCAGAACCATGGACGCTCTGATGACCGGTCATCTGTTCGCATACCGGGATAGCCTGGAAGGGGTTTACCGCCGTCAGGGTGCGCTTCCCGACGTAATGGTGGTGCAGCTCTTGGGAATGGACTTGTTTTCTCACTTTCCGGTCTGGGATCCGAATAAATGGACCATCCCCATTGACAAACTCCAGAAATACTATTCTCGCACTGTTCTCGACCCGCTTGTAGGCAGACTCACCGCAATGTTCAAGGATCTAGGTTGCTATGAAGACACCCTCTTTGTGTTTGTCTCAGAGCACGGGTTAACGCGCATCACCAGACGCATTCCCAACAACATTGTCGATCGGTGTCTCCGCGGGCAATTTGACCTGCCCGGGTGGAGCCAAACCAATGCCCAGGCGGAAGCGATTATTATGCCAGGAGCCGGAACCAAAGACATCTACCTCAAGAACCGGGAATCTCGAAACTGGGCCGACCCGCCGCGGTTGCTTGCCGATGTGAAGCCTGCTGTGGACCTGCTCCTTGGAGACTCGGATGTTCAAACCGCCATAACCACGCTCGTTATCCGTCAATATCCAGGAGAACGCTCGGAGGGCGCGACGGAAAATGGCGAGTGGTGGGTTTTCGACTGGAAGGACTATCTCGTTGGGACGAGAGACTATCTCGCCTTCATCTCTGCCTTGCGCCCTCTGAGCCGGTTGACGCTCAATTTTGAGCTGGGCGCCCACATGGTGACGGGTTTGACGAACCAGTACACGAGATCCACGGCGCCCGATATCAAGCTGATCAACAAACGTGGATTTTACTTTGAGGATGATGCCAACAAGTACGCCCATCACGGAAGCTTCTACCCCGATGATTGCGTTGTTTCTTTTTGGGTGGGCGGGCCAGGTCTGAGACAAATCATCACGGGACGGCATGTCCTCGAGCAAACCGCTTCCACGCTTGACCTCGTTCCCATGGTGACCTACCTCCTGGGGATGCCACACCCCAGTGGACTTGACGGACGCAATCCTCTTGCAGGGCTGGACAAGGAAGATGGGAGGACTCTCATGAAAGACAAACTTTCACCCGCCTCGGGCCCGAAAATGCCCCAGTTCTTTGATGGCATTTTCCAGGGCGATGACCGAGTCCGTGTGAAGGACGCTGGCGCGCCGATGGATCCAACGCACTGAGCGGCCCAAAATCTGACCGGGACCAACCTCAACCATCGGCGTGAGCTCACGGTGAACCAACTCTTCCACTACCTTTACCCAGTTCACCCTGTTGCTCAACTGCTGAGACAGCAGCTTCTCAACCTGGGATCGGCTCACCAATGCTTCACCATCAATATATGAAACGATGGGCGTGTGCGGGTCATTCAGAGGGGTCGCGGCAACCGCACATCCCAGGCACTCATCGGCTTCTGCAAGGAGACTGCTATGATAGGGCGCCTTTGCCGGAAGCCGATCGACTCTTAAGGCTTCAGCGGACATTGCCCGTTGCAGCAGGGTGTCCAACGCGGCGTTTTCACCAGAAGCGATGACTTGGTGGCGGGTATTGACAATGCTCACTTCCACCATACTATCTGTTTCATCGCAGAGTCGTTCCACTTCCGTCGCCGATAGACCGAGCACCACCCCCATCCCACCGTCAATGCTCTGTCTGCGTATGCACTGATCCGCCGCCTGCATCAGGGAGAGACCAACCTCGAAGCCGAATACGCCTGCTGCATAGGCAGCAGCATAAAGCCCCGAGCTGTATGGAGCTACAGCGCCGGCTTTGATGCCACGGGCTTGGAGCAAATTCGCAATCATGCAGCTAAGGGTGTAAACCGTCACCTGGCCTATGAAATCTTCATGTAGCCGTTCCTCCAGTCCGTCGAACATGATCGCTCTCAGAGGGAGCTTCAGGTGCTCTTCCGCACGCTCGATCAAATCATTGCATTCGGGGAAATGAGCCGCAAGTTCGCGACCCATCCCTGGGTATTGGGCGCCCTGCCCCGGAAAGAGAAAGGCACACTCACTCATGGCTGCTTACCGCCCTGAAACTGCCGCAGATCGACGCCGGCAGGAGGTTCGACACTGAAAATACTCTCCGGGAGCGGACCATTTTCCACCAAATCAGACAAAAGAATGGTAGTCCTGTCATCGTTCGATTCCCATATCACAATTT
>JADGQM010000164.1 GCA_017881795.1 Syntrophobacteraceae bacterium | reverse complement strand
GCAAGCCCCCAGCTTCGCAATCAGGGAACGATCGGCGGCAATCTCTGCCAGAAACCGCGCTGCTGGTACTATCGCGGGGAGTTCCATTGCCTGCGGAAGGGCGGGGACACCTGCTACGCCGTGACCGGGGAGAATGAATTCCATTGCATTTTCGGCGGAGAGTCATGTTACATCGTTCATCCCTCCGACACCGCGCCCATTCTCGTGGCGCTTGAGGCGACGGTTGAGATCGTGGGGCCGAAAGGTATGAGAAAGGTCCCCACCGGCGATTTCCTCGTTCCGCCCTCGAAGGACCCCCAAAAGGAAACGGTGCTGGAGCAGGGCGAATTGGTTACGGGGATCTCCCTGCCGCCGCCGGCCACCGGGCTTCACAGTTCCTACCGAAAAGTCCGCGCACGGCAGTCCTGGGACTTCGCTCTCGCGAGTGTCGCCCTTGCCCTCGTCATGGACAATGATCAAGTCACCAGGGCGAGGGTCGTCCTGGGCGGGGCAGCCCCCGTGCCGTGGTGTTCCCTCGAAGTCGAAAAGGTTATCACGGGGCGCAAACTCGATGCGGCGACCATAGGCCTTGCTTCCGAGGCCGTGATCCAAGGTGCCAGGCCAATGGATCAAAATGCCTACAAGTTGCCGCTTTTTAGAGGCATCATCGAAGAGGAGCTGAAAGATATCATGGCGCCGACTTCCCGCTCCAAATCATCGTAGCCCCAGAGCAGGGAAGGGCGCTAGTCCTTGACACGGTGTTGATTACACCTGGATAGGCGACCAAAAGGACACGTTGAGGTGCCCGTATCGGTGCGGCGGACACCTCAGCATGCTTTGTCTCAAGGGGTTCTTTTCGGTTGCTTGTCCAACTTCTTTTTATCCTTTTGCTGTTTTTTATCGACGTTCTGTTTCTGACCCTTTTCCTTATCCTTCTTGCCCTTGTCTCCCATTGTGCCTTCCTTCTTCCCGTTGTTCTTCATGTTCTCGCCATAAGGGTGCTACTGCCTCGCAAGTTTTGCCCAACCATAATATCATGAATATTCCCGTGATGTCGCCCTTGCTCTCGTCCTCGCCTTCTGCGCTGCGAAAATCCGGCGCAGGGACTCGCAGTTCTGTGCTCTGCCCGGTGCGCGCCCGCATGTCGGGTGTGTGGAGGCCGGGGGAGAAAACCCACCGGTTACCCGCTCAGGCCGCAGGCATCACCGGCGCGCTTCGCGCCAGACCATTACCGCAAGGCCGCCCGCAACCAGAAATGCCACCCCACTCACCCACACGGGAACCTGCATTCCGTTCACGGACACCTCCCACCCCATGACGAAACGGAGCAACTGCATCATAGCAATAAACGCGAGTACAACAACCGCAATGTTAGTAAAGGGTTTCACGGTGATCCTCCGATGTCTGAGAGATTGTTCAATGGTATGCCGTCCGTGGCTAAGGGCGGCCCAACGCGCTGGGTAGGCCGCGAGCAACCCTACCTGTCAATATGCAAACCGGCTACTGCGCTCAAGCGGTTGCTCGGCGGCATGACCCAATGGTTGGGCAGGGGACTTATCTTTTCTCTGTGAATTTAACGCCATCAAGGCTCTTGAAATGGGTGTCCTGGGTCCAAATGAGAGCTCCATAGGTCTGAGCGGTTGCCAAGATGACACTGTCGGCCAGAGGTTGCCTAAGTTTGCTCCCCATTTTGGCCTCCTTGAGAGCAATGCCCGCACTCAAAGTCACCACATGCCCCTGGTGCATGATGGCAGCAGTCTGGAGTGCAGCATCCTCACCCCTTTGCTGATGGACGCGTTTGAACACCTCAGGGATACAAATAGTTGGAACGATCAGGCTGTCGACATCTTCGATGCCTGGGGCATAAAAGTCAGCATATGAACTGTCAGCGAAATATTCCAGCCAGCCGCAGGAATCGACCAAGTTCATACCGGTGTACGTTCGTATCGATACCCTTTAAGAACCCTCGCAAGCTCTTGGGACTCTTCAAAGGAATCAGTTCGATTCGATTCTCGTACTGAAGGATCTGGACCTTGGCGCCTGGCTGGATGGCCAGGGACTCCCTTACTTCACGCGGGATAACGACTTGGAATTTCGGAGAAACGGTGACTGCCTTCATGATAGCCTCCATCGATGCGGATTTCGCCATACCCTATCACGGTCGATCTCGGGAGACAAGACGATGGAAGAGGCGAACCTTGGCCATAACCGGCCCGAGGCAGCGGGGCGAAGCGCCGCTGGTCTGGGTCGGCGTGCATGGCCGGTTCACGCTTCTTTTGTGCCTTTCGTTTTGGAGTAGAACTGAGCCAACCGCTCCCTGGCCTCACTGAAGTCTCCGAGACTCGAGTACGCGTTGATCGTCTCAAGGCGGAGCGCGTCATCCAGGGTGCGACCAACCACATCGAGAATCGTTTCCTTGGCGGATCTAATTGCTTGCTGGCTGTTGCGCATGATCATCGATGCGTACTTCTCCGCGGCCGCCATCAGATTGTCGTGCGGCACGACTTCGGTTACGAGGCGTAGGCGAAATGCCTCTTCTGCCGTGACTTCGCGGCCGGTGAGCGTGAGCTCCAAGGCAGTTGCGAGCCCGGCGATCGCAACGAGCCTGACAATGCCGCCATCGCCCTGGTGAAGCCCGTAGCGAACTTCAAACACCCCAAATTTGGCTTTGTCAGAGGCGATACGGATGTCGCAGGCCAGGGCCAGCTCAAAGCCACCGCCGATAGCATGGCCATTGACTGCGGCGATAATCGGCTTCGTTATGCGATGTTGTCCGCGCTTGATTCCCCCGCCAATGCCCGTAGGAACGTTCTTCCGCACATCGAGCATGTTCGCCTTCTCCCACTTGGGGATAAAGGTCTTCAGGTCGGCTCCTGAACAGAAGGACTTGCCGGCGCCGGTGAGCACGCCGACATCGAGCGCCGCGTCCGCCGCGAAATCATTCCACACCGCCCAGAGCTCATCGTTCAGCTCGCCATCGAGCGCATTGAGCGCATCGGGGCGGTTCAGAGTGATGTAGTCAATCCTGTTCCGTTTTTCGTAAAGGACCTTAGCCATAGAGACACCTCTCTGAAGTTTGCTTCCTCCCTTAGGAACGGGTAGGTCAGTGGTCTCACAGCCTTGTTCCAGGTAGCTGACTTAATACACTCAACCTATACGACATCGCCTCGCACGCTGACGCCAAGCTATCCGCTGTGCCGAAGGGCACGGGATCTCGTTTTGGGTCGACTTCAGTTGGCTGCCCCGCAGATGCGCCTACAGTCTTTCCCAATCATCCTTACTGAGTCCGGCTTGACGGAGGATACGCGTCAGGAGCTCTCTGCCTATGTCAGCCTGATGCGGATTGGGCACACGTATGGTGACGTCACCCTTGACCATGAACGGGTGCTTGCCACCGGAGTAAGGACCGTCGAATCCGACCTGCCTGAGATATCTGACGAGGTCCTTCCTTTTGACTGGTCCAAAAGGAGGCATCACGCAACTTCCTTGATAAGGACTTCAATCCCTTCAATTATGGGCAAAGGGAGGTTTTTATGGATCCGGAAAAGGACCCATTCTTCCATCACTTCCTTCAGCTCCTCTCGACAGTCTTCGAGTGTTTTCGCGTTAGCGTAAACGCCCCTGCATTCAGGAATTTCAGCATAATAGCTGCCATCATCGGCAAGGATTTCGTACCTCGCATGGCGTAGTGCCGCCTTAATGTATTCCTGTAGCATCACAAAACCTCCAACGCAGTTCGATAGGATGTGATGATGTATCGGCTTGGCTTGCGTCTAACGAGCCGATTGCGGTACTGCTCTTGTACCTGCTGGATATGTTTGAAATACTTCTGAGGGTCATCTTCGCAGTCTGTTGCGATTTTATGACGAACCTCTCGAACTTCTTCTATGATGGGATCTCGTAGCATATTAAACCTCCATGAGCTCCTCTGGTGTACAGACTATCGGGGTTCTAATCCCAACTCAGAAGATATTACGCGCACCCAAAGCTATGTCAAAGCTCAGCCGCACCGCTTTTCTGACGCCGGCTGGAGCGCTTCTTGGGGCCGAGCGATCTTTGTGCTACCTCTATTAGTGAGCGAAGCGCATCATTCACGGCTTGCTCGGTTGGGAAGGCTTTTGCCACATCTGGGCTAAGCATCACCAAGTTGGTCCCTTCCTGATAAGCTTCGAAATACTTCCCGCGAACACCTGGCCCTAAGTCCTCTCGGCGGTACTCGGGACGCAGTTCGTCAGTCTCATCCTTCTTCATAGATTTTTCTCTCCTGACGCGTTGTGAGACGCGCGTTGATTATTCTGGTCCGACCCCCGCGAGAAGTGTGCGAGACGACCAGAAGCCGCTCCAGTCTCGTGAAACCAAAGGTGATGTATCGGTCTTCATCAAACGAATGATCAGGATCGGCAAAAGTGATGGCCAAAGGATCGGAAAAGACTGTTGTAGCCTCTTGAAAGGCAACCCCATGCTTTCGTTCATTGGCGGCAGCCTTTTTTGGATCCCATTCAAACTCCATTATATAACCCCCTGCCTGCTACATGATAACTCACCAGAGCTCCTTTGCACAACAGAGCCACACCGGCCATTAGAAGCGTGCCGGCGCGGAAGCCTGTCTGCCGGGGGGAGGCTTGTTGGCCCATGTCCACCCGTCGGCGAAATAGTCCGAATCGATTCTTTTGATCTCATAGATGGCCTGAGTGGCCACCCCAATGCCTTGATCTATCATGAAGTTGCCGAGTCGGGCATTGTCAATGAGCATAGTCTTCGTGTCCATGAAACCGGTGTAGTCGGCGGGGGGCCCTTGTGAATGCCGAAGTTCTGATGAGAATGCCTTTCTCTGCTCGCTGGCTCTGCAGCGCGCTTTCCAACTTCTCCACTTCGGGCCTGTCATTGATCCGTCCCACCGTTTCGCCTTAATATAAATTATACTTAGGCCGAGTTTGTCCTCTTTGATCACACCATCGATTCCGCCGTTCCCTGACTCACCCTGGCGACGAATTGCCCGGGCCGCCCACAATACGACAAAAAAAGGCTCATTTTTTGATAGCTGGTCCTGTAATATCATATACTTATCATCATCCCGCACAGCAGTATTCCTGTCGTGTCAAGCACTTAGCCCGGCCCACTGCCGCAACTGATAAAGCCGGGGACCTTGCCGCGTGGTTGCTCGGCTGGTAGTTTGGCTGGTTGGGCATTACCAGCCTTCATTTCGATTGGCCGCCGGCAAGTTGCGGCATGAGGGCAAAGAACTGCGCACACCTTTCCTCGATAGTCTCAAGGGACAATGCTCGAAGGATTTCGGTGTGCAAACGTTCGCAGCCATCCGTGACGCACTCTATTGCAGTTTTCTCCCAAAGCCTCCGACATGGCCATGTCTTGACCACTCGTGTGTAAGGAGCAGAACACCGAAGTTGTCGCAAGCGTTCGTTAAGGTTGCTGGCAAACCCAACCTTGAAGCGGTTTTGGTCGTGCTCTGGCTCCAAGCGCAACAGATACAAAACTCCGATGTCATAGAGGGCTGCGTCCGGGAACTCCGTTTCTTCGCCTTCTTGCTCGTTCTGGAAATTTCTACTCGAAGCGAGCGCCTCCAGCACCAAACGCGCATCATGCATCGTGATATATGAGATTGTTTGTCCGCGATTTTGGCTCCCGCCGCGCGACTTTGATGGTTCAATCCCGAGACGCTTAAGAACCTTGAAGACGGTCGGCCGCAGCAGGCCGTTAGCTTCTGCGAATTGCTTGACGGATATGAGGTTCTCAGTCATGTCCTACCTGGTGCCCAACAAGTTGTTGAAGAGTTTCTGTAAAACACCATGACGTGGGAAGGTTCTACGATTCTCAAGGCGGCAAAGTGTGCTCCATCCTGTGAGTGCTTGCTGCTCGCCTGAGTTCCTGCATCGTTCTGTTGTCTCAATATATTTTATGGATAGATTCCTGACCAGGATTTTCTCGTACTTTATCTCCTTTCCTTTGTCTCTCATGTCGTTTGGGAGAATACCCTATTTCAGGAGAGCTACAGATGCGCAACATTCCTTCAGCATTGCAGACACAATTTGCGGCGTGTTTGCGGAATAAGGTGGTTCCGAGTAACTCTTATGACTTCTCAATAACCGCCATGACCCACTGGGTTACAACGAAAGATAGAATTCACATCCTGTAGGAGCGGTTCTTTGCAGCGACGGTCGCGGTTAAGAACCACTCTACCAGGCAATTCCACATAAAAAGAGGCGGACAATTCTTGACACCTTCCTGCGCGGCAATGACCAATTTATGGGTGAGAAGCCTCTTACCGCCCTGAATTCCCGTGCGTGTCGGAACGACGAATGCGATCGTCCAGCGTCTTTCTCGCGAAAGCAGGAATCCAGAAATGTTGAGACGATTTGTTCACCCGACATTATGTATGAGATTACTCCCGTCATACCGGCGAAAGCCGGTATCCAGGCTATTCTTCTGGATTCCGGCGTGCGCCGGAATGACGCAGAGGACTTTTATGCTTGGTTGTGACTTTCTGGGTCAATGGGGTTATTGGGAAGTTTCCTTGCTCTATGTCCCCAAGTGCGGAAAAATGGCGTCAGTAGCTTTCACGGCTTCGTTTTTGCACCTACCAAAAGGGTTGCTGAGAGGAGGAAGAAATTGTTCTAAAGGTGGTGTTGGCTAGATTGCGCAGGACATATTGAGCCAGGCTTTGGAGAAGCTGGATTAGAGGGAGGAAATACCAATGACGCGATCGCACAGGATAATGATGGGGGCAATGGTTATTCTTTTGGCGCTGACAACTGGTTTTGCGCCGGGAAACACGACTGCCGTTGCCGCCGAAATGGTAGTCCACGATGACAGCCTGGGCGCGGGATGGCAGAATTGGTCATGGAGCACCACTGTGGACTTTGCCGCAACGTCTCCCGTGTATGGCGGTGCGCGCTCGCTCGCGGTAACGTACACTGCGGCCTGGGCGGGTCTTTACCTGGCTGCGGGGCAGGTTGTAGACAGCAGCCCGTACGATACGCTGCAGTTCTGGATTCACGGGGGCAGCCAGGGCGGTCAGAAGCTGCGCGTGGCGCTCGCGGACGGCAGTTACAATCTGCTTGCCGATCAGGCGGTCGCCGTGTCGGTGAGCGCGGGCGCCTGGACCCAGGTGAAAATCCCCCTCGCCAACCTCGGCAATCCCTCCCAGATCGGCGGCATCGTGTGGCAGGATACCAGCGGGGGCGCTCAGCCGAAATTTTATCTGGATAGCATATCCCTGATCAATGCTGGGATTATCCCGCCACCACCGCCTCCTCCGGTCTCTGGACCGGATCTGTCCGTCGATGCGAACGCCGGTCGCCATGCCATCAGTGAAGACATCTATGGGATGAACTATGCCGATGAAAACCTTGCGGCTAAGCTCAGGCTGCCGGTGTGCCGCTGGGGCGGCAACTCGACGACGCGGTATAACTGGCAAACCAACATGCACAATGTTGGCAGCGACTGGTATTTTGAAAACATTCCCGACGGTCCTCCCATTGCCGATGGCTCAGCATCCGATCTCTTTGTAGAACAGAACCGCCGCACCGGGACCAGGACGATCATGACCGCACCCCTCATCGGGTGGACTCCCAAGGGTGCCAGCCCCGGCGCTCATCCTTATGATTGCGGGTACAAGGTCTCCAAATATGGGCCCCAGCAGAGCACCGATCCCTGGGACTCCGATTGCGGCAACGGCGTGGGGACGAATGGCGCGAACATCACCGGCAACGATCCCGTCGATACCAGCAGCGCGATCGGACCTGATTTCGTAACCGACTGGGTCTATCATTTGACCGCCAAGTACGGCACTGCCCAAAACGGCGGTGTCGCCTACTATAATCTCGACAATGAGCCCATGCTCTGGAACAGCACTCATCGCGACGTCCATCCGCAGCCAACCAGCTACGACGAAATGCGCAATCGCACTGTCCAGGTTGCCGCGGCGATCAAGAACGCGGACCCCTCGGCTAAGACGCTGGGGCCCGTACTGTGGGGCTGGTGTGCTTATTTCTATTCCGCTCTCGACGGTTGCGGCACCGGCGCTGATTACACCAGCCACGGCAGTACGCCCTTCGTGCCCTGGTACCTTCAGCAGATGAAGACCTATGAGCAAACCAACGCGGTTCGCATTCTCGATTACCTGGATCTCCACTATTATCCCCAGGCAAGCGGAGTGGCCCTGTCCCCGGCGGGCGGGAGTTCCACCCAGGCTCTTCGCCTGCGTTCCACACGGTCTTTATGGGATGCGTCATATATCGACGAGAGCTGGATCTCGGACACGGCGTCGGGTGGCGTGGCGGTGCGCCTCATTCCGCGCATGAAAGAGTGGGTGAGCGCGAACTATCCAGGCACCAGGCTTGCCATGACCGAATACAATTGGGGGGCGCTCAATCACCTTAACGGCGCACTGACCCAGGCAGAGGTGCTGGGCATCTTCGGGCGTGAGGGACTGGATCTGGCGACCCTGTGGGGACCGCCGGCGGTGGCCGACCCCGGGGCCTTCGCCTTCCTCATGTATCGCAACTACGATGGCGCCGGGAAGGGCTTCGGCGAAGTGAGCATCAAGGCGACGAGCACGAACCAGGGGAGCCTGGCGGTATATGCTGCCCAGCGCAACGCAGACCAGGTCCTCACCGTGCTGGTGGTTAATAAGACGGCCAACGGTTACACCAGCAATGTCAGTGTCAGCGGGTTCACGCCCGCCGCGACGGCTGCGGTATACCGATACAGTGCCGCGAATCTCAGCGCCATTGAGCATGCAGCGAATCAGTCGATCTCGGGGCAAAGCTTCAGCGCGACCTTCCCCGGCAATTCCATCACGCTCCTGGTTTTGGGACAGGGGACGCCACCTCCGCCACCGCCTCCCGTAGCCATCACCATTTCTCCCTTGACGGCGACGGTCCAGACTGGCAAAACACAGCAGTTTATGGCCAAGGTCTCCGGAACAACCAACATGGGGGTTATCTGGCAGGTAAACGGGGTGACGGGCGGCAACGCCATCGTGGGGACCATCAGCGCCTCCGGCCACTATATCGCACCTTCAGCGGCGCCCAACCCCGCCTCAGTGACAGTCACGGCCATCGCCAGCGCCGATACCACCAAGTCTGCCAAGGCCACCGTTACCGTCACCGAACCTGTCTACTCTATCGTGACGCTTCTTGCTCCCAATGGCGGAGAGGTTCTCGTCAGCGGGGGGACGTTTACCATCAGGTGGGGAGCTCCGGCTGCGGCGACAAGCTTCAAGTTGACCTACTCCCTAAATAATGGGACAACCTGGCAGGCCATCACCTCTTCAATCGTAACCGGGAAAAGCACCCTCTGGAAGGCGCCGGCGGTGGCCGCCACCAAGACCACATGCCTCGTCAAGGTGGTCGGCTATGACGCCAGGAATAGGCAAGTGGGAGCGGACCAATCGGACAAACCCTTTACCA
>JADGQM010000031.1 GCA_017881795.1 Syntrophobacteraceae bacterium | reverse complement strand
CCCTGTCAACTGCATCACGTGTAACCTCACGGCTACCCGCACATGACTCGGGGCCATAATGGAGCAGCTTCTCCTTTTATGTGGGGCTCTTTCATCCCCATCTCTATGCCGGTTTATCCCGGCGCTTTCGGTCCGACCCTTCCGCTTCCGGCTTCCGGTTCCGGACTGGATTCCGGATTGTGCCTATCAAGCTGCAGCTAAATGGACTGTACATGCACAACGCCGGCCATCACCGGCACGCAACCACGCCGCCGATGAGCTTCACGTGGACACTTCCAGCGAACAGGGTCGGGTAGCGCTCGTCGGCCAATCATCTTCCTTCCCTTGTCTGGCACATGAACTTGGCTGGCTACACATCTTTAGCCGGGACACGGCCTGCAATTTCCAGCCATGAGTCACCATCTGCTTCCATTAGCTGCCCACCAAGATATAGTTCTTGGCTGTTGAAACTCTTTACCGTTCTGGGAATCTCTTTCACATCTTTCGCAACGCAGATAATCATGTGAGATCTAGCCCCGTTCCTCACCAGATCCAAATGATTTAGTCTTTCTCGGTATCCAGGATTCTTCGGAGCATGGTTCTGGAAGTACTCGTTATCTGTTACTCTCACGAACTCTCTATTGTTTCTGATCATGACATCATCTTGCCAAACGCGCAAGAAAACAGCTCCATCCGCCCTTCTTACGGCACCCCAAGACCAACGGAAATTCTTGAGTGGAGCTTCAAGTTTCTCAAATAGTGCCTTTTGGCTCATTGTCTTTCGGTTCATTACTTCCTCCTCTATCCATGGCTTGGCACATAACAAGTAATTGTGCAGATCTGGATATCCACCACATTTTGGAGATCACCAGAAAGCCTGCCGCAGTTCATTAACAGCTTGACCAAGCAATTTCTCGAGATCAAAGGCTCCTTTCGACCGACACATGACGACTCGCAGCCTCGGTCCAGCGAGGGGAGGTTGGTTGCGGCAACAATTGCTTCTCATCTTTCCGGATATCATCGCAAGTCCCATGCCGTGCAGAAGGCCTGGCAATGGCCTGGGCATCGTCAAGGCGAATAAGGCAAAAAGAATCTGGTCATGGCCTTGTATGGGTGATATTGCTCGATTGGTCAGCGGGGGAGATCCGGGAAACGCCCGCTCAATCCGACTGAGCACGCTCAAAGCAAATGGTTCAGACGGTTTATCTGATTCCACGGCAAACGCCGGAAGGAGAATAGGCCAAAAAATGAGAGCCTGCAACATGTTTCAAACAGCCTCCATATATGAACCGGTGGGAGAGTCCCGGGCGGTGCTGCTGATTGGACGAGGTTAAGGGCCGTCTGTTGCATTTCGCAAGCTCAACGCAACCTACGCTGGTCGTCCTGGCGCGGATAGTTGCTGCAGGTTGCATTGAATGCACATGAAACGAAACGGAAAGGTCGAACCCCAATCAGCTCCCCGTAAGATGCTTCCAGATAGAAAATACCGGTGGACCGCCCGCGTTCCAGGAAGGTCCTGGCTTTCAACAGGCCGAAAAACTGAATTTGTTTGGCAATGAATCCGGTCCAAATCGTTTGATGGCTGGCGCCCAGCCCGGCGCCGTTGTCACCGTGGAAATACTCGTAGAGCAACAGATGATCCCGCCCAATGGGGTCGGTCTGAAATTTGGCGGCGCCGCCATAGACCGGATGCCGTCCGTGGTCGTCTCTGAGAAAGATGCGGGCCAGACGGTTGACAAGCTCCTGAGTTACTTCGAAAAGGTTCATCAGGTTGGGCGTGGGTCGGCGGCCGGTGGATGCCTTGGCTGGGCAATCCTGATCTATGCAAGCCAATTCAGAAATTGAAGGTTTCGTATGCGACGAAAATGGGCTTCGTTGTGGGTTACTACAGCCAATCCATGCGAAATAGCTGTGGCTGCGATCAAGATGTCGGCATCGCCGATCACTTCACCACGTCGATGCAGGTCAGCATATATTGTGGCTGCCTGTACAATTATTGGATCGGTGAGGGGTAATACTCGGCTCGTGGCACACAATTGATCAAATGCGGATAGCTGTTTTGATGCCCCTTTGGCGAGCAGACCGCGTAGGATTTCATATCGAGTAATGACGGAGAAGGTGAACTGCCGATAGACTGCCAGATATGAACGTGCCCGTTCTATGGCCGAGGGATTCTTGCGCATGACTGCCGATAGAATGTCCGTATCCAGCAGGGCCTGTGATAGTGTCGTCACGACGATGGCCTTTCCATGAAGAAGTCATCACGCCGCCGACTGTGTTGCTCGATGGAATCGATCTGCTCGTCACTGAGTCCCTCATAGACTTGTGCCGCAAGCGCAAGTATATCGTCTGGGTTCTCAATCTGTTCGACTACGAGGCGTACCTTCTGGCCCTCCGTGAGATTCATGTCGACCGGGACAATAGGGCGGAAGCCACCGTGTTCATAAACGGCTTCGACGGTTTCTGTTGCCATAAGATTGCTCCTGTCCATTATGTTATCTATACTAGACCGTCCGCACTTTATTCTGCATTATAACAACTTTCGAGCTGCCTGTCCCCGTCTTTACTCGGCAAACACAGGCCGAATCGGGGTAAGAATAGGGCAAAAACTGAGAACCCGCAACATCTATCAAACAGCCTTCATATATGAACCGGTGGGAGAGTCCCGGGCGCTGCTGCTTATTGGACGAGGTTAAGGGCGGTCTGTTGCGTTTCGCAAGCTCAACGCAACCTACGCTGGGTGTCTCGGCGCGGATGGTTGCTCCAGGTTGCGCTGGTGGTCTTGGCACGGAGGTTAGATACAGGTTGCGTTGAATGCACATGAAACGCAACGGAAAGATCGAAGCCCAAACAGTTCGCCATCGGGAATAATGACTTATGCGTTGCCTTGCATCCCTTATTGGCTTGGCCCCATTCAACTGTGACAGCGGAAAAAAAGAGGCAGAAGAAAAGTTGGAGGAAACAGAAGTCAGATCTGCACGTGTGGTCGCTCGTACGCTCCGAAGAAAGTTAGTTCCTTTCTTTCATTCGTCGCTTAATCCATGCAGGATTGCGCCGCATTGGCAAGACCGCTACAACGTAAGCAATGTCGTCCACAATTTCGTAATAAATGGCATAGGGAAATCGCTTGGCAAACATTCGGTACAGGCCATGCTCTCTGTAATGGATGCCTGCGTAGATTACCAGAGATTCGATATCGGCAAGTAGACTATCCCAGAAGTAATCACCAACACCGGATTCTCTTTGATCATAAAAGGCCTTTCCGTCGTTCAAGTCATCAGCGACCTCTTTCAGTATAACGACATCGCTAACTTTCATGACTTACGACTTGCCCTCAACTTTTCAAGAGAAATGAATTCTGCTTTACCGGCTTCGATCTTTCTTTTCCTCTCCTCCAGGATGTCCCGATGCCATTCAGGCGATATTATTGCGGATTCTTCGTCAATCAGTGAATCCCAAAGCGCCTCCATGGCTTGAAGACGCTCAATTCTGCTCATCTTCTTGATTTCCTGTGTATTCATTCCGGTTCCTTCCTCTAAGCCAAAATACAGCTTACCTCAGGCAGTCGCTACATCATTTGCTTCGCTCTTGATGCGTTATTCGTCTCCTCTCCATTATACTCGCACTTTGCATTACTTATCCAGCACCCATACGCATTCGAGCACGTGTTTGCGGTTTCTCCCCGCCTTGGTCCAGCGAGTGCAGGTAGAGCGCGGCAACAATTGCTGCTCTTCTTTCCGGATATCATCGCAAGTCCCATGCTGTACAGGAAGCCTGGCAATGGCTGGGGCATCGTCAAGGCGAATGAGGCAAAACGAATCTGGTCAGGGCACTGCATGGGTGATATTGCTCGACTGGTCGGCGGAGGGGATCCGGGAAACGCCCGCTCAATCCGACCGAGCAACCTTACAGCAAGTATTTAAGACGGTTTATCTGATTCCTCGGCAAACGCCGGAGCAAGAATAGGCGAAAAAGTGAGAACCCGCAACATGTTTCAAATAGCGTTTATATGAACCGGTGGGAGAGTCCAGAGCGATGCTGTTGATTGGATGAGGTTGAAGGGCATTCATTGCGTTTCCCAAGCTGGATACCGGATAGGGTCGCTGTGGGCCTGGTAGATCTTTTATCTAGCATCAGGCATCCAGTATCCAGAATCTTCCAAAACTGGATGATTATTTCTGCCGCGCTGTACTAGACCGCCCGGTAGACCAGGATGGGTTTGCGGACGTTTTTGAGGGCATGGCGGCCGATGGAATCCAGATGGAAGACCGCCTTTATTGAACCTTCTTGAAGCGCATGGTCCCGGCTCCGGGGAGATCGACCTGAATGGTATCCTTTTCGATGGCGCCGACAAGGACTCCTCCGCCTTTCGTGTTGATCCTGAGCTCGCTGCCCTTGACGTACCAGGCGAACGGAATTTCTTCGTCGTCCACCCTCCACACTCCATCACCACTGGTTTTGAGCTCCATGATGGTTTCGGCGTGCCTGGGTGACGCCGGCGTCTCTGCCTTATAAGTGCCGGTATAGCTGTCTCTTGATCCACATGAAATCAAAAGACCCGCCAGCAGGCAGACGCAAAGCAGCCGCAGATGGTTATGAAACCTTGATTTTGTCAGCATGAGACAACCTTATCGTCGAGCTGCGGAGGAAGCCACTTTGATCCTTGCCGGATCGGTCAGGCCGCCTCTGCGGAAGATGAGAAACCTGTCAAAAAAATAAATCTGTACGACAAAGATCAACATGACGGCATTTTCCGTGATTTTTCTCCAGCCAATGGGCTCGCCCACGGTGTCATAGCATCCGCAGGTAATGGGCGCGCCCCAGTACATGTTGATCAGGACCATGACATCAAACATGATGAGCATGAGCCCAATGAGGATTACGGATGCTCGGGACATGAACCCCATAATCAGGAACAAGCCGCTGACGAATTCGATCCAGGGCAAAAGGACTGCGCCCACGTTGAGCAGCCAGTAGGGCACGAGACGGTAGTTCGCTACGGCTTCAGCAAACTGGGCGGGGTAGGGGATTTTGCTCATGCTGGCATAAAGGAAAAAAGAGCCAACGAAAATCCTGAGCACAAACGCCAGATACTGACTCGTGATGATCGCTTTCAGAAAGGACCTGATCATGATTTTGCCTTCTCCTCGACCGGGTATCCTTTTTTCTCCCAGGCTTCCAATCCACCCTCCAGAATGCTTACATTCTTGAATCCCCGCATGAGCAACTTGTCGGCGAGCTCCATATCATAGTGTTTGCTGATTGTTCCCCCGTAAACGATAATTTTCCTCTCTTTGTTTTCGTCCGCGAACGTCATGGTGTAAACGATGTCGAAGATTCCCAGGGGCATGTTGACAGCGCCTCTGATATGACCCTTTTTATAGAAGTTGTCAGGCATCGCATCGACAACGAGCGCGTCGTCATGCTGTACTTCTTCCAGAGCAACCTCGGAGCTGATCACGGGAATGCGGCCGCGCTCGGGGAGTTGAGGAAAAAGAGGGATGCCATTCGGGTTGGAATAATTGAAAATCATCGCCAGGAGCATACTGACTCCAACCACCACCACAAAATCAAACCAGGAAACGCGGGAAGCCCTATATGCTTCCACGGCTTCCACCTCGAGGCGTTTCTCGTCGGTCAACAGGCGCCGTCGCATCTCCCTGAAGAAGATCTTGGCGGTGTCAGGGAAGTCTCTCAGGATGCGATCAAAATCATTCTTTGCGAGGACCATGAGGTGTGCTTCTTCCAGCACCTCGACGCTGGCAGACCTCGTTTCCCCGCTGAGAAGCGCCATTTCGCCAAAAGTATTGCCCGGCCCCAGGGTCGCAAGGTCGATCTCCATGCCGCTGCTATCTTTTCTGAAGATCCTCACCTTGCCTTTATTGATGATGTACAGGCTGTCCCCCGGGTCTCCCTCGCGGAAGATGATGGTGCGCGGGGGCACTACCAGCGTGCGAACCACGGAGGTGGCGGCATCCAGCGTATCCTTCGGTAGGTCCCGAAAAACTGCACTTCTCGCCAGGATATTCAGAATGTCTTCGCGATCGCTTAGGGTCATTTACTGCTTCTTGGTGACCTCTCTCAGTGTTTTCAGAAAGCCATCGAAATCCTTGATCTCCCCACTATGACTGGCAAGCGTTTTGCCGCTGCGCGAGACGAGGACCATGGTAGGCGTTTCTAAAATGTCGACGCTCGCGGCGATCGCAAGCTTTTCGTCAGTGAAAATGGGAAACGGAGTTTTGGTCGTCTTCTTGAAGGCATTTGTCTGTGCTTTGTCACCCCCGAGAGCGATGCCGATGATCTTAACATCCTTGGCCAGCGAAGGGTCTTGCTCGATCACTTTGTAGAGCCTGTTGACTACAGGCGCGTTCGCCAGGCAGTGGGTGCATGTGGCGCCCAGAAATTCAATGAGGACAACCTTGGCGTTTACGGCCGAGAGGGCGAATGGCTCCATCGTCTTGAGGCCGAGATAAGTCCGGGCCTGCTCCGATTCAGGCGCAGGCAGGGTGAACTGGGGAAGCTGTGATCCCACTGTGAGCGCTTCACCCTGAGAACCACGCACGGAAAAGCACAGTAGAGCAAGCAAAAAACAAGTCAAGCGAAAACAATGCAGGAACCCCTTACGTTTCATGTAACTTTTCTCCTTCTGATTGTGGTCTTTGGGCTTTCCATAGCGAACCTTCCTTGAACTTAACGTCCTGTGCGCGAACCTTAATCAACAACTTCACCACGAAGAACAAGGAGGAATGCTTCACAATAATCTCTGTGCTCTTCTTCGTGATCTTCGTGTCCTTCGTGGTTAAAAAAATGCAAATTCCTATACGTTGACCTTAACGCCCGGTGGGCGAACTTCAATCAACAACTCACCACGAAGAACACGAAGAGCACAAAGGACACGAAGGAATGCATTTAAAATAATCTCTCTGCTTTCCTTTATAGTCTTCGCGTCCTTCGTGGTTAAAAAAATGCAAATTCCTATGCTCTCAAGTTAAATGGTTGTCCCCGTCCCTCCCGCGGGTGACACCTGCAGCGAAGGCGCCTTAGCGGCCTTGCGCTGTTGGCTCCGCTCTCCGATGCGAGCCATGATGATGTAGAATACCGGTACAAATGGGATCGCAATGAGCGTCGAGGCGAGCATGCCGCCGAACACCACGGTGCCGAGCGATTGCTGGCTGGCCGCGCCCGCGCCGGTCGCGGTCAACAGCGGGACGACGCCGAGAATGAAGGCGAACGAAGTCATGACAATGGGCCGGAACCGTCGGCGGGTCGCTTCGATTGCGGCGTCGATGATGGTCATGCCCTCGCCGCGCAGTTCACGGGCGAATTCGACGACTAGAATGGCGTTCTTGGCGGCGAGCGCGATCATCAGCACGAGTCCGATCTGGGTATAGAGATCGTTCGGGAATTTACGGATGATGAGCGCAACCAGGACACCGACCAGCGCGATCGGCACCACCAGGATCACCGCTGCGGGATCGAACCAGCTTTCATATTGAGCGGCGAGCACCAGGAACACGAGGAGGATGGACAGGGCGTAAATGAAGTAAGCCTGATTGCCGACCAGTTTTTCCTGATAGGAGATTGTCGTCCAATCGTAGCCCGTGCCCTGCGGGAGGTTATGGTCCGCCACCTCCTCCATCAGGTTGAGCGCCTGGCCGGAGCTGAAGCCGGTTGCGGCGCCCCCGAATACGGCCGCCGCCGGGTAGAGATTGTAGCGCGTGACCAGTTCGGCGCCGAGGGTCTGTTGGATATTGACGATGGCGCCGAGCGGGACCATTTCCCCGACTTTATTCGCAACGTAAAGACTGGCGATGTCCTGCCCCACGAGACGGAAATCGGCGTCCGCCTGCATCCGCACCTGGAAGCTCTGGTTGAACTTGTTGAAGAGATTGACATAGGTCGATCCCAGGTAGGTTTGCAGCGTGTTAAAGACATCGTTCAGGGGCACCCCGAGCGACAGCGCCTGAGTGCGGTTGATGTCGAGGAAGTATTGCGGACTGTTGGCGCTGAACGTCGAAAAAACGCTGTGCAGCCGCGACTGCGAATTCGCCGCGCGGGCCAATTCCATCGTCGCCTTCTGCAGTTCGGTAAGGCCGAGAGTGCCGCGGTCCTCGACCATCATCTGGAAGCCCCCCGCCTGACCCAGGCCCGGAATCGCGGGCGGGATAAGCACGACGATCCGCGCTTCCTGGATGGCCGAAAGCTTCCGGTTAAGATCCGCGATGATCTTGTCCTGTGGGAGGTCGGGCCGTTGGCTCCAGTCCTGGTAGACAACGAAGAGCGAAGCGGTGTTCGAGCGGGTGGCCGAGTCGAGCACGGAATAGCCGCCGATCGTCACCCAGCCTTCCACTCCCGGCGTCTCCTTCACCACCGCTCCAATCTTCCTGGTCACGGCCTCCACCCGCGACTGTGAGGCCCCGTCCGGCAAGGCCGTAGCGATGATGCAATAGCCTTGGTCCTCGGTCGGCAGGAACCCGGTCGGATGGCGCCCGAAGAAGTACCCGGCAACGGCGATAATGACAACGAAAACCACCACCATGATGCCCACATGGTGCGCCATCCTGCTGACCATGCCGATGTAGACATCCTCGACCGCCTGGTAGGCCCGGTTGAAGCCGCGGTAGAACCAGTTGATCTTCTTGTCCTTGGGCCTCGGTTTGAGATAGAGCGCGCACTGGGCGGGCTTCAGGGTCAAAGCGTTCAAGGCGCTGATGATGGCGGTGGCGGCAATGACCAGAGCGAACTGCCGAAATAATTGGCCGGTAATGCCCGGCATGAACGCCGCCGGCAGAAACACCGCCGTCAGCACCAGGGTGATGCCGACCACCGGACCGGTCAGCTCCCCCATCGCTTTGATTGCGGCATCATGCGGCGAGAGTCCCTTCTCAATGTAATGGGAAGCATTCTCAACGATGACGATGGCGTCGTCGACAACAATGCCGATGGAGAGGATCAGCGCAAACAACGTCATCAGGTTAACGGTGAAACCGAGCGCCATCATTGCGGCAAAAGCGCCGATGATCGTGACCGGCACCGTTGTCGCCGGCACCAGCATTGCCCTGAAATTCTGCAGGAAGAGCGCGATGACGATTAAGACGAGGATGCCCGCCTCCAACAGTGTCTGGTAGACCGCATTGATCGACTGCTTGATGAAGCGAGTCGTATCGTAGAGCGTTTTGTACTCGAGCCCTTCCGGGAATGTCTTGCTCATTTTCGCCATTTGTTGGCGAACTTCATCGGCAACCGTGAGCGCGTTGGCCCCCGGCAGCGAATAGATGGCGAGGTGGCCGGCCTTCAAGCCGCTGATGGTTGAAAACTGCGAGTATGTCTGCTGGCTCATTTCAACGCGGGCGACGTCCTTGACCCGGACAATCGGCGCACTGCCGCTATTCTTCCCGAACTCCGACTTGATGATAATGTCTTCGAACTCCTCGACCGAAGACAAACGGCCAAGGGTCGTCAGGGTGATCTGGAACAACTGATCGGGCGGCGCTGGTGGCGCGCCCAATTGCCCGGCGGCGACCTGGGTATTTTGACTCTTAACGGCTTCGAGCACTTGGAGCGTAGTCAGCCCATAGGACTGCATCTTGTTCGGGTCAAGCCAGATGCGCATGCTGTAAGCGCCGGCTCCGAGGACGTTGACCTGGCCGATGCCGGGGAGGCGGGCGAGCGGTTGCTGGAGATTGATGATGGCGTAGTTGCTGAGGAATTTCTCGTCGTAACGGTCGTCGTCCGAACAAAGGCTGACGAACATCAGGATGTTCGTCGACACCTTCTTGACGGTAACGCCCTGGCTCTGCACCTCGGGGGGGAGCTGGGCGGTGGCGCCGTTGACGGCGTTCTGCACCAGCGACAGCGACGTATTGAGGTCGGTGCCGACATTGAACGAAACCGTCAGGCTGTAGCTGCCATCGCTGCCGCTGGTCGACTGCATGTAAATCGAGCCTTCAACGCCGTTGACCGCTTGCTCGATCGGAATGCCGACGGTATTGGCGACGACGGCGGCGCTGCCACCCGGGTAATTGGTCGTGACCTGGATGGTCGGCGGCACGATCTCAGGGTACTGCGCCACCGGCAGGTTCATCAGAGCTACGGCGCCAAGGATTATCGTCACGATGGCAATGACGTTGGCGAAGATCGGCCGATTGATGAAAAAGGTCGAGATCATGATGTGCCCCCGGCCTGGCTCACCGCGCCCGATTTTGGCGGAGAGCTGCCGGCTGCCGGCGCGGCGGTCGGTTTACCAGCCTCTTCCGGCGTCACCTCGTGTCCGGGAATGGCCCTGAGCAGGCCGTCGACGATCACCCGGTCACTGCCGGTCAGCCCGGACTTGATCACCCGCATCCCACCAACTTGTTCGCCGATTTCCACCTGCCTGCGCTCGACCACGTTCTTTTCTTTGACAACCAGTACGTAGTTGCCCAACTGGTCGAAGCTGACGGCGTCCGCCGGCACCAGGAGCGCGTCCCTGGTCTGTTGGTAGGGCGCTTGAATACGGGCGAACAGGCCCGGAAGGATATCCCCCTTCGGATTCGGAAAAATTGCGCGCAATTGTAGGGTGCCGGTCTGGGGATTAGCAGTGATCGCGGCATAGTCGAAAACTCCCTGATGAGGGGTGCCTTGATCGCTGGCAAGACCCATGAACACCGGGTCCCCTCCCTCTGTCTGGTCCGTCTGGCCCGTACTCTTGCGCCGTTTCGCGCCGTACTCCCCGATTACCCGCAACAGGTCGCGCTCGTTGATGGTGAAGTAAACATAAATCGGATCGATTCGATTGATTTCGGCCAGAACCGTATCCTGACTGCCACCGCCACCGCCGACGAGGTTTCCGACATCGATCAAATGGCGTCCCATCTGCCCGGAGAAGGGCGCGGTGACGGTTGTGTAACGAAGATTCAGCTTCGCCAGATCCACTTGCGCCTGGGCGTTCTCGAGAGACGCTGCGGCAGAATCCTTGGTATACTTCCATTGATCGACGGACGTTGCCGGTCCGGCCTTCTGCTTATAGAGGCTGAGATAGCGCTCATATTCGGTTGTGGCGTTTTCGAGCTTTGCTTTCGCTGCGGCGACTTCGGACTGGGCCTGCTGCAACTGCGCCTTGTACTGTTCCTGCTGAATGGTGAACAGGAGATCGCCCCTTTTCACGCGGGCGCCGTCAGTGAAATGGATCTTTTCGAGATATCCCTGGACCCGCGCCACCAGTTTCACGGTATTGAACGCTGCGGTGTTGCCGGTGAAGGCAAGATTTTCGGTAACCGTCCGCACCTCCGCCTTTGCCACTGTCACCTTGGGCGGCGGCGGGGCGACGTATTGGTTCTTGCTTTCACCACAGGCAGCGGCCCCAAACAGCACCAGCGCAATCGCCAGCATTTGCCGGCAGCCGCGACGAGACCATGGCCGCACGACGACGGTGGGTGCCTGTTGCTTCCTTGTCATGCTCTCCTCCACCCCAAATGTTGGTGAAATAGGGATCTGCAGCGTAAACCCTGGCTTGTGTCGAAAGCCTATGTCATGCTTCCTACCAGTCCGGTGCGCGGATCAGACTACCTGGAGTTTCCGGCGCCGGCGGTTCGGCGTCCGCCGGGGTCAAAAGTTTGCCCCAGTCAGTACGCTTTTCCATAGTCTCCTTGACTTCGGCCGGGATGAAGTCTTGTCCCTCACGGATCTCCCAGCCGCCTCCGAGCGCCCGATAGGTGGCGATCAGACCCTGGGGCACGGCGCCCTGACTGTCCGCCAAACTGAGCTGATAACTGAGCAGGTTCTGCTGAGCAGTCAGCACCGTGGTAAAATCCGTCACACCCTCTTTGTACTGAATCATCGCCAGATCGACGCTTTGTCTTGCCGCGTCTGCAGCCTCGGTGAGCGAACCGACCCGTTGCTGAGCATTGATGAAAGCGACCAGGCCGTTCTCAACTTCCTGTTGTGCCTGGAGCACTGTGTTCTGGTAACTGACGAGCGCCTCCTGGAAGCGCGCATCCTGGACCCTGACACGGTTGGTGATCTGGCCGTAGTTGAGCAGATTCCACTGGAATGCCGGTCCAAGCGAGACGGTTCGGCTCTTCCAGGAGGTCAGATCTCCAAGCTGAAACTGGCCGACATCGCTGGCGAGAAACCCGAAGTTGCCCGACAATGAAAACGCCGGGTAAAGGTCTGCCTTGGCGACGCCGATTTGCGCGCACAGCGCCACCGCCTGGTATTCCGCACTGCGAATGTCGGGGCGCCGGCGCAGGAGGTCCGCCGGAATGCCTGCTGCAACCTGAAGGGGCGCCATGGGAATCCCGGAAGTCTCGGACAGCACATCATCCAACTGGCCTGGCAACAAGCCAAGGAGAGTGCACAGGGCGTTCTTTGCCTGGCGCAGTTGGGTATCCAACTGGAAAACTGTCGCCTCGGTGTTTTTCAACTCAGCGACGGCCTGTTGCACATCACGATCGCTGGTCACACCGCCTTGGAACCGCACCTTGGCGATCTCCAGGCTTTCCTTCTGGATCTCCACGTTTTCTTTGGCGATTTTCAGGCGATCCTCGAGCGTGCGAATCAGCACATAGGTGCTCGCCACATCCCCGGTCAGGGTCACCAGCGCATTGTCATACGCGGCGATGGAACCGAGCAGGTTGGCGTCGGCGGATTGGATGGCGCGCCGATACTTACCCCAGAAATCGAGCTCCCAGCTTGCCCCTAAACCCACCTGCGCCTGCATATAGGAAAGGCCAATGCTCGTGTCTTGCCCTATTTGCGTCTGTGACGTGCCGAGTGCAGTCTGACTGATGCGGTTGTAGGTTGTTGATCCTAATGCCTGCTGCGCTTGGGGGAAGAACTCACCAATGGCGATGCCAAGCTGCGCCCGCGCCTCAAAAACCCTGACGCCGGCGATGCGGAGCGACAGGTTTTGCTGGTAGGCGCTCTGAATGAGATCCTCGAGAACCGGGTCGTTGAAGGCTTTCCACCATTCCCGGTAATTCGCCGGTGCATTTTCGACTCGAGGGTCATCGGCTTCCAGCCACTGACCGGAAAGTTTCGTCGAGGGGCGCAAGAAATCCGGTCCGACCATCGTGCATCCGGTGAGCAGCGTTAGGGCAATAACAAAAACCTGCCCAAGCTTGAGAGCTCGCCGGAAGCAAGCGACGGTCGAAACGGCATTTTCCGCGCAGACGTCGGTCATGTTGTTCTCTCCGAAAAGTCAGACCGGAAGCAGCTTTCCAGCAGATGTCGAGCGTTGACCTTTGCCCTTTTGGACTGCTATGAAAAGCAAACAGGAACGAAAACCGAATCCTTTCTATACTGTATTTGCCAACAAATGCAAAAGAGTAAATCTTGCTTGTTCACGATCGGATCAAAGGTGCTGTGCGTTGGCTGTCATGGCTGTAACTTCTCAATAATCGCAGGGTCACAACGAACCATGAAAGCCCTGGGTCGTCATTCCCGTATGCTTTTAACGGGAATCCAGAGTCTTTCTGATCCCTGGACCCCCGCTAGAGACATGCGGGGGTGACAGATTGGCTCATACTTATTCAGAAGCTACTCATGGCTTTCCTAACCATTTGGAACGATTAGCTCTTTGCATCACGTTGCCCAGAGCTTTCTGGCCAGCCACCTGACGGGAATTGTTCTCCACCACAGATTGCTTACCGCTAAATAAGGCTTATGATGTGAGAGAAGGTCCAATGTTTAGCAGTAAAAGGGAATAGAGAGGAAAAGGAGGTTCAAATGAATAGGACTCTGATGTTTGTTCTTATATTGGCTAGCGTGCTGATCCCCTTGATGTCGTTCGCAGGGAGCGGATCGGCTCCATCCGAACCCGCAACAATGACTCAGACAGAGTACCAGTCGGGGGGCGTCTGGGTTGGGCACGGGGACTTACTCGCGCTGAACTCCCCATGTCATGAAGAAACTGGGGCCGTGAATCCTGCAAGCGAGGATCAGAAACCGGCAACAGGTGAAACGGTTACCAAGGAACCGGCAGCCAATCGCCAGGATGTGCGTGAGAAGGCGCCGGGACCGCAATGCAGAGCGATTATGAAGTCATGGATTGGGCACACAGACATCCCATCTTGGGCCTGTTCATAACCTTGAGGTCTGAGTGGGACGTGAGCCGGAGAAATTGAGAAAACGGGATGGGGAGGGATACCCCGACCGCTCAAAATCGCGTGCAATCAGGCTGAAAACCATGACCGACAATTCAAGGGGGTGCAATGCCGGATATTTTGCACCTTGCATCCCTTTGAACCCTTCCAACTCGGCAAATCGCCGTTCAATTGACTCTGGCGCCTTCTTTCGAGACTCCCCGTCGGCCGCTTTGGAAGCCTTACCGACTTATGACTTTTCCCTGCGTTTCTTGTGCATGAATATTTCGTGCCGTCAGCAACAATCTTAAAATAGCTTGATCATATACGAATTTCCATCTCGAAGTGGTCAAGTGGTTTTTTTCAATCCGATATCCGATATCCGATATCCGAAATTAACTTGACAGAATGTTGCCGGCTCTTCTAAGCTGATTTTCCGCCTATCTGAGCATTTGGGGCGCATTTGTGTCCACGCATTCAGTCTTATCACAACCCTTTCCCAACGGAGGCCGTCATGAAGAAGAGGTGTACCGTCCTTTTGGGTATGACATTGGTTTTGGTTGTCATTGTCGGGATTCACACGGCGTGTCCGGCTGCGGAAACGATCAAGATCGGCGTGATTTACCCGCTGACCGGGGGGGCTGCCGCTGAAGGCCGCGAACTGCGCGCCGGCGCCGAATTGGCCGCCCAGATTGCCAACAACGTGATGGCTGATATCGATATGGACATGGCGAAAAGGGGCGGGATCACCTCCCTGGGAGGCGCCAAGGTCGAGCTCATCTTCAAAGACCACGAGGGGAATCCGACTCTGGGCGCCGATCTCGCCAAGCAGCTCATTCTGGATGACAAAGTGGTGGGCATCCTCGGCTGCTACCACAGTTCCGTGACCAAGACCGTGAGTGCGGTGTGCGAGCAATACGGAATCCCGATGATCAATGATTCCTCGACCTCGCCGGCGCTGACGCAACGTGACTTCAAATGGTTCTGGCGAACCACCCCGCACGATGTGACTTTTACCCAGGACCTCTTCGAACTGTTTAAGGGACTTACCGAAGGCAAAGTCAAGGGTGTGCCGGCGGTGCCCAAGGATCAGATCAAAAATTTGGCTTCAGCCTGCGAGAAAACGGAATGGGGATCTCAGGTTTCAGAAACCATTGAAACCTTCGCCAAACAATACGGCTTTGACGTGCAGAAATCCCTGCTTTATGCGGCGAAATCCGCGGATCTTTCGAGCGAAGTGCGGTCGCTGCAGGCAGTCAAGCCGGACGCCATGCTCTTTGCCTCGTATGCCTCGGATGCCATCCTGATGGTGAAGACGCTGAAAGCCCAAAAGGTCAGCGCCAAGATCATTTGGGGCCAGGACGCAGGCTTCGAAGCCCCTGAGTTCCGGTCCACGCTAGGCGATGACGTGGTGGGGATTCTGACCCGGACGGTTTTCGCTCCCAAGGTGGCGGAGGTAAAGAAAGTGGCCGGCCAGGTGAACGCCTTGTACAAGAAGAATATCGGGCACGATCTCAGCGGCGCTTCCGCCAGGTCTTTCACTGGCCTGCAGACTTGGGTCGAAGTCCTGCAAAAGGCGGGGTCCACCAAACCTGAAGAGATTCAGAAGACGGCTAACAGCATCACCATCCCCGGCGATCAGTTGATCGTTCCGTGGAAGGGAATCAAGTTCGCCACCAGCGGCAGCGACAGGGGCCAGAACGAGCTCGGGTCCGGGATCATCGGCCAGTACCAGAAAGGCAAGGATGGCGAGATCGTCCTGGAAATCATCTATCCCTTCGAGGTGGCCACGGCGAACATGATCTATCCGTTCAAGGCATTCTAACCTGGCTCGATCGTGGCCCTGCGCGATCAGCAGGCAGCCGGCATAGCATTGGCGGAGCATGGCCCATGGAAATTTTCGCTGGTTCGATGGTTGCGGGTTTGTTGATCGGGCTGTTGTTCGCTCTGATCGCCCTCGGCTTGACGATCATCTTCGGCATGATGGACATCGTCAACTTCGCTCATGGCGAATTCCTGATGCTCGGCATGTACACCGCCCTCCTGACTTCCCAGGCTACCGGGCTGGACCCCCTGCTGACGCTTCCCGTTGCCGGGGCGGTCGGTTATCTGCTCGGCATCGCCTGCTATTACGGGTTCGTTAAGTTTCTTTTGCGCGGCCCGATGGTGGCCCAGCTACTGGGCACCTTCGGCCTGATGCTGCTCCTCCGGAACCTTGCTCTGCTTTTCTTTGGTTCTGAAGATCGGACGATCCACAGTGGGATCCTGGTGAACCGGGCCTTCGACCTCGGCATGGGCGTCGTGGTCCCGGCGACGAAGTTGGCCGGAGCGGTATTGGCCGTCGTTGCATTTGCCGTGGTCTGGCTCCTGATGCACCGGACGCGAACGGGCAAAGCCATGGTGGCCACCGCTCTCAACCGCCAGGGAGCGCGCTATATGGGGATTTCGACCGAACGAATGAACGGCCTGGCCTGGGGCATCGGTGGCGCCACCGTGATGATCGCCGGCGCGCTGCTGGTCAACTTTTGGTCCGTGACGCCTTACGTCGGTTTGCTGTTTACCATGATCGCCTTTGCCATTGTGGCTCTGGGCGGTTTCGGGAGTATCCCCGGAGCATTTTTCGCGGGTCTGATTGTGGGTTTGATCACAGAGATCCCCGGTTTTTGGGACTTCTTCACCTATCTCACAGGCAGTCGGTGGATGGCCGGGGTTTCCATGACCCCGTTTAAGTACACCTGCGTGTATTTGGCGTATTTCCTGATCATGCTGCTTCGCCCCAGGGGATTGTTCGGGTGGAAAAACTAAAAGCCTGTTTTGACTTCTCAGATCTCCCCCGCCTCGATCTCACCATCGCCGGACTGGTGCTGTCGGCGCTCCTCGTTTTTCCGATTTTTCCGCATTCTTCTTATGCGATGAGCACGGTGATCCAGTTCTTCATGTTTGCGTTGTACGGCATGGGCTGGAATACGATCGGGGGCTACGGCGGCCAGGTGGACCTCGGCCTTGCCCAGTATCTTGGCATCGGCGCCTACACCACGGCCGTCTCGATGATCCGCTGGAATACGCCATTCTGGGTATCCATGCCCATCGGGGTCGTGCTCGCGATCATTTGGTGCTTCGTTGTCGGTTATTCGGTCTTTCGCTTGAAAGGCCACTATTTCGCTATCGCCACCATTGCGATGTCACTGGTTCTGAAAGATGTTTTTGAGGTCTGGAAGTTTGTAGGCGCATCCCGGGGCCTGGAGATTCCTTCCACGCGGTTCACCTCCCCTGATTTCCTTCACCTCGTCTTCACCAACGACACCTATTACTACTGCCTCATTCTGGCATTTTTCGTCATTGGCCTCCTCTACATCAACTGGTTCCGGAAATCGCGGCTTGGTTTTCAACTTCGCTCCATAAAAGATAACGAAGAAGTCGCCCGGTCGCTCGGCATCAACGTGCAATGGGCCAAGCTCAAGACTTACGCCGTTGCCGTCACCTTTGTCAGCGCCGTGGGGTCGTTTCACGCCTGCTACGTCAAGAACATCGAACCGGAAGATACCATGAGCCTTGACCTCTCGATCCTGATCGCGCTCATGGCTATGCTCGGAGGAGCCGGCTCCCTCTGGGGGCCCATCATCGGCGCCGGCATCCTGATCCCACTCAAGAGCTACCTGAAAGAATGGCTGGGAGCGCGCGCCGGGTTGGTCGGGATCGATGTGGTCATTTACGGTGCCATCATCATGTTCATCTCCGCAGTCGAGCCCCGGGGAGTCTGGGGCATAGTGCAAAGAGTCCGGCGAAGGAAGCGAGCCTGATGACCCTCCTGGATGTTCAGCACCTCACCAAAAGCTTCGGCGGATTGGTCGCCAACAAGGATATTTCCTTCGTTGTGGCCCAAGGGGAGCTCCTCGGCATCATCGGCCCTAACGGCGCCGGAAAGACGACGCTGTTCAACTCCATCGCCGGCGCTCACCCGATCGATTCCGGCAAGGTTATCTTCGATGGCCGCGACATCACCGCATTGAAATCCCACCAGATTGCCCGGTTGGGATTGACCAGGACCTTTCAGATCTATGCCGCTTCGGGCGACCTGACGGTAAAAGAAAACGTCATGGTGGGCTGTTTCATGAAGACGGGCTCGCGTTCCGTGGCCGCCGCTCTTGCCGATCGCATCTTGCAGGAGTTCGAGATCGAGCATTTGGCGCGATCTCTGGTCGGTGAACTTCCCATTGCCGCTCAGAAGCGGGTGGTCATGGCCACGGCGATGGGGACCGAACCGAAACTGCTGCTGCTCGATGAAGTGGCCGCCGGCCTCACACCCCACGAAGTGGACGGGATCATCGCCACCATCCGCTTCATCCATAAGGACTTGGGGGTTACCGTGATCCTCATCGAGCATGTCATGGAAATGGTGATGAACGTGTGCCATCGGGTGCTCGTTCTGGACTACGGCGAGAAGATCGCCGAAGGTCAGCCCCGGGAAGTCGTTAAGGACCCCGGTGTGATCAAGGCGTATCTGGGCGAACGCTATGCGCGAGAACACACGACAGGCACTCCTGTTCGCTCGGAATTCCCGAAGCCATGAGAAGCGACAAGGGGTTAATGACCGCAGAGACGCAGAGGTCGCAGAGAAAACAACAAATGAGAGCAAGATCTTGACAGAATTTCAACAAATCGCAGGCTGGCATTGCAGAGAGAATTCCTTGTTCTTCTCCGCGCTCTCTGCGTCTCTGCGGTGAGATTCCTTACGTGACAAAGTCGAGCTGATGTCAGAACCGCTGCTCCAGGTAAAACAAATCAAGGTCCGCTACTCCGGCCTTCCCGTCATCCATGGCGTTTCTCTCGTCGTGTATCCGGGCGAAACCGTCTGTGTGGTGGGTTCCAACGGTGCCGGGAAATCGACCATCCTGCGGGCCGTCATGGGATCGCAAAGGGCTTTCGACGGTGAGATCCTGTTCAACGGCGCGGCGATCCGGAATCTGAGAACCGAAGCCATCGTGCATCTCGGCGTGGTCTATGTTCCGGAAGAGAAAATGCTGTTTCGGCCGCTCTCGGTTGAAGAGAACCTGCTGCTTGGGGCGTATTGTCTGAATGATCAGGAACAAATCGCCAAAAATCTGGAATTTGTCTTCGCCCTCTTCCCGCGTCTTCGAGAACGCCGCAAACAGGCCGCATCCACGCTTTCGGGCGGGGAACAGCAGATGGTCGCCGTCGGCAGGGGGCTCATGTCCAATCCCAGGATCCTCATGTTGGATGAGCCGTCGCTGGGTTTATCGCCGCTTCTGGTCGACGAGCTCTTCGGTGCAGTGTTCAAACTCAAAGAGGAAGGGCTCACCATTTTGCTGGTGGAACAGAACGTGAGGGAAGCACTGGAAATGAGCGATCGCGGTTATGTGCTGCAGACCGGGAGGATTGTCGAGGAAGGCACCGGTGCGGAATTGCTGCGGAGCGACAAAGTCCAACAGGCATTTCTGGGGCTCTAAGGGATTGCATGATAGTATGTTGCCCTTAATTCGATCTCTCTATTAACCACGAAGAACACGAAGAGCACGAAGAAGCCTTTCCTTGTGCTTCGTGTCCTTCGTGTCCTTCGTGGTGAAAGAAGGTATTTTGTTGTTGGCGAACTCATGAGAAAAGGGCGTGCGCGCCTTTCGTTTCCATTTCCCGAGTCCGGCAATGGATTTTAAACCATTTATCAGAACCGCATCCCGGATCAAAGCGTAATAGAGCCATAGTTGAATTCAAATCAAGCTGCCTTTTTAACCGTCTTGACAGTTTCCAGAAAAGATTGTATCCAAACAGAGGAGTGCCGGTAACTATTGAGATTTTTACAGAAAGGACGTTCAGTATTTGCAGAAACCAAATCAAGAAGGAGGTGTGCCATGAGGAGAGGGATTACTGGTTTTTTGCTAGTATTGTGTTTGTTTGTGACCGCACCTGTTTATGCTGCAGGCTGGGTCCTTTATGATGATTTCAAGTCAGGTGTTATTGATCCGTTTAAATGGATCGGGCAGGAAATCGGGGATGTAGGCAGAGAATCAGCACGTATCATCACTTCTCAGAAGCTTAAGTTAGTCGAACGCGGCTATGGCAATACAGATTCTGATGCCGGTCTCCCTACTGTCAAAACTATGTTATACTTTACCAACCCTCAGAACATCAGAGGCGTTAAGGCCACGGTAAAGCTGGTCGACCTTGAAGTTATCGGATGCGACAATAATACAAGTCCCGTACAAATTTTTTCACGGCTGATGGGCTATTTCTTTAACACTGGCCCCCAAGTTCCTGATAGTGTGGCGAATGATGTTTTTGCCTTGATAGGAATCCGACGAGGGTCTGAATCCCTTGATCCTGAAGATACCGCAAGAGTAGAAGTTCGTGTCAAGCATTGTCTCGATGATGCATGCCGATTGATGAACACATTGTTTACAGAGGACTTGGGCACAATCAAGAAAGGACAGCAGGCGGTGCTTTCGATGGAATGGGATAATACACATCATAGATTCATCTTCCGACGAGATTTGCAAAAAGCCGTTGTCTTTGTCTACGATCCTCAAGTATATCCGGATGCTCTCGTTTCCACGTATGCCGGCAAGAGGTTGGATGCATACATTGAAGTTCCCAACTGTACGTCCCTTCCCAGACCCACTGGGTATATCAATGTTTTGTTTGATAATGTTTATATAAAAACGTTGTCCCCGTAGAACGCGTTGCCAACGATGAACGGTTTACAAGGGGCACGCCGTGGTGAAAGAAGGCATTTTAAAGCTGGTTAGAGCTGGTTCCCAAGCTCCGGCTTGGGAACCAGCGAATTCGATCCCTTTTCTAACCACGAAGAACACGAAGAAGCCTTTCCATGTGCTTCGTGCCCTTCGTGTTCTTCGTGGTGAAACAAGGGTTTTTGTTGTGGGCAAACGGATAAGAAAATGACGTTCGCACTTTTCGTTCCCATTTCCCGGGTCCGGCAATGGATTTTAAACCATGAACAGATACGCCGAACCGCGCTTCCTCTTATGCGGTGACACCGGAATCAGCGTGGAATTCGGAAACGCCATCGACCCGGCCATCAATCGTCAGGTCCAGCAGTTGTTCGGAGAGCTCATAAAGAGACAACTCCCGGGCATTCTAGGGTTGAACCCCACCTACCGTTCCCTCTTCATTCAATACGATCCCTGGCAATGTTCCTTCGAGAACCTTTTGCTGGCCGTTGAAGAAAGCCTGAAAGCAACGGACGATGACACGGTGACTTCCGCTCCCCTCATCGAAATTCCGGTATCCTATGGCGGCGAATACGGCCCCGATCTGGACGCCGTGGCATCCTTTCACGGCATGACTCCTGGCGAGGTGGTGAGGCTCCATTGCGCCGCCGTTTACACTGTCTACATGATCGGCTTTACCCCCGGCTTCCCTTACCTGGGAGGACTCGATGAGCGTCTCCACACCCCCCGGAGAAAAGAGCCGCGCAAGGTGGTGCCGGCCGGCAGCGTCGGCATCGCCGATCGTCAGACCGGGATATACCCCATCGACAGCCCGGGTGGATGGCACTTGATTGGGAAGACGCCAGTCAGGATATTTGACCTCGAAAAGGCGGACCCCTTCACCATTCATGCCGGGCAATCCCTGAAGTTCAAGCCCATCACGAGGGAAGCATTTGAGAGCCATCAGCATCCTTGAGGTCGGCCCGCTGGCGACGATCCAGGACCGGGGCCGGTTCGGGTTTCGGGACCGGGGAGTTCCCGTGTCCGGCGCCATGGACCAGCAGGCTCTGATGGTCGGCAACCTGCTGGTGGGTAACGAGGTCGGCGCCGCTGGCATCGAGATCACCCTGGGAGGGTTCAAGGCGGAATTTTTGGGCGATGTCCACTTCGCCGCTACCGGCGCCGCCCAGGCGCCCAGGTTGAACCATGGTCCCATCCGGAACTGGACCTGCCACTGTGCGAAAGAAGGCGATGTCCTCAGCCTGGATTATGCCCGCTTCGGGCTGCGCTCCTACCTGGCGGTGGCAGGCGGGATGGCTGTGCCGAACATTATGGACAGCCGATCCACCTACCTCAGAGGCGGATTCGGCGGATATCAAGGCAGAGCGATGAAGAAGGGTGATATCCTTCCCCTTGGCGAGATGTTTGGCAAACCCATCTCCGCCTTTCCCACCGAACTGATTCCTCCCTATGCGGAGCAGCCGACTCTGAGAGTGATTCCGGGCCCCCAGGACGATTATGTCACGGCGGAAGGAATTGAGACCTTTCTTTCCAGTCTCTATGCAGTCACCAGCCGGTTGGATCGCATGGGCGTTGCCCTCTCGGGACCGCTCATCGAGCTCCGGCGCGGTGCGGACATTATCTCTGACGGAACTTGTGCGGGAGGTGTTCAGGTGCACGGCAACCAGCAACCGACCATCCTGGCGGCCGATTGCCAGACGGTTGGATGATATGTCAAAATCGCCACGGTGATCGCCTCGGACCTGCCCTTGCTCGCCCAACTCGAGGCGGGAGCGAAGGTCCGCTTTGCGAGCATCGATTTGCTGCAGGCAAGAGAGATCTACTTGAAGAATCAATTCCTGCTCAGGAGCTTCTATGAACGGCATGGAAACACCACGTGAGATCAGAAGAAAGATCGCCGGCGCGGCATGGACCAAACCGACCACGGGCTTGGCTCCCGCCTACGCTCAGGCCAACCTGGTCATCCTCGACCGGCGGTACGCTTTTGATTTCCTTTTATTTTGTGTCAGAAATGCAAAACCCTGCCCGGTTCTCGAAGTGTTGGAGCCGGGGGCAACCGAACCACGCGAGACCGCGCCCGGGGCCGATATCCGCACCGACGTTCCGCTCTATCGCATCTGGAAGGATGGTCAACTGGAGCAGGAAGTGTCGGACATCGCGGCCTGGTTCAACGGCGACATGGTCTCCTTCCTGCTTGGCTGCAGCTTCACGTTCGAAGCCGCGCTGCTGGGAGCCGGCGTACCCGTACGAAACATCGAGGAAGGCAAGAACGTTTCCATGTACACCACCAATCGGAAGTGCGCCCCGGCCGGACCTTTTTCCGCCCCCCTGGTGGTGACCATGCGCCCCATTCCCAATGACCTCGTCATGCGCGCGATCCGCATTACTTCCCGCTACTCGCTGGCCCACGGCGCCCCAATCCAGGTGGGAGACCCCAAGACCCTGGGGATTCGCGACCTCGACCACCCCGATTTCGGCGATCCGGTCACCGTTAAGGACGGCGAAATCCCCGTCTTCTGGGCCTGCGGCGTGACATCGTCGCTCGCGGTGTTATCGGCCAAGCCGGAGCTTTGCATCACTCATGCCCCAGGCCACATGTTCATCACCGACGTACTCAACGAAACCCTGGCAACGCTGTGATGCAGCGCAGCGGATTCCTTTTTCTGATAACCGATAACCGATAACTGATCACTGATAACCGCTTTCCAACCAATTGAGGAAACCATGAGAACGGACATCAATTGCGACATGGGCGAAAGCTTTGGGTCGTACCGGATCGGCCGGGACGAAGAGGTCATGCCTTTTATCACCTCGGCCAACGTGGCCTGCGGCTGGCATGCGGGCGACCCCATGATCATGGAGCGCACCCTTGAGCTGGCCAAGAAGCATGGCGTTGGCGTGGGTGTGCACCCGGGCTATCCGGACCTTCTCGGATACGGGCGCCGCAATCTGGAAACCTTTCCCGGAGAAATCAGGAACTACATTCTCTATCAGATCGGAGCCCTCAATGCCTTCGCGCGGGCGGCCGGTGCCAAGCTCCAGCATGTGAAACCGCACGGGGCCATGTACAACCTGGCGGCCAGGGACGAGCGGGCGGCCGGGGAAGTCATCGCGGCGGTCAAAGCCCTGGTCCTCTTTGGGCTGGCATGGGTGCGGAATAAAGCTGTCGCAAAAGACCATGTAGGTCGGGCAGAACCGCCCCGGATCGGTGCCGCCGAAGAGCACTGCGTTCCTAGTCATCTCCGGATAGAGCGG
>JADGQM010000030.1 GCA_017881795.1 Syntrophobacteraceae bacterium | reverse complement strand
GTCGGGCCTTCCTTGCCCAATCCGTGAACTTTCTCAGACTAGCTGACAGCTTCTTGCGACTGGTGCGACGTTTCACCTTGAAGTATCCCACCTTGGTCTTCCCGCAGTAATGCGTGAATCCCAGAAAGGTGAATTCCTTCGGTTTCTCGCCTCGCCTTCGCGCGCTCTCACGGGCAAATCTGCCAAATTCGATGCTTCGGGTCTTCTCCTCCGCCAATTGCAGCCCGAATCCTTCAACCCGGGCTCCAAGAGCTTGGCGAAAACCCTCCGCCTCTTCCTTGTACTGAAAGCAGGCCACAAAATCATCGGCGTAGCGATAATAGTGCGCTGCGCCACGACATTGCCCGCTCACCCGCCGGCTGAACCACAGGTCCAACACATAATGCAGGTAGATGTTCGACAGCAGCGGTGAAAGAATGGAGCCTTGCGGCGTTCCCTTCTCCGTCGCCTGGACCAGGCCGTCTTCCATGATGCCACTCTTGAGCATCCGAACGATCAACCGTATCACCCGTTCGTCGCCGATCCGATGCCGCAGAAATTTGACCATCCATTCATGGTTGACCGTGTCGAAAAATCCTCGGATATCGGCCTCGACCACAAAGTTGACCTTTTCCTGCTGGATCGTCCGGCCAAGCGCATCCAAGCACTCGTGTTGGCTGCGCCCGGGTCGGCACCCATAGCTGCTGTCCTCGAATACGGCCTCGTAGATCGGCTCCAGCGCGCGTTTCGTCGCTTCCTCAACGATCTTGTCCTCAAGTACACTGATTCCCAGCGGCCTACCCTTCTCACTGCCCGGCTTCGGTATGTAACTCCGTTTCTTCGGCTGCGGTCGATAACCCATCCCCTTGAGCCGCCCGGACAGATCCCGAAGGTTTGCTTCGAGGTTCCTGCCGTATTCTTCCTTCGTCACGCCGTCCACCCCGGTCGCCTTCCTCGCCTCCAGTGTGTCGTAACAGGCCCGCAGGTTATCCACATCACTGATGTGATGATACAGACTGGTAAATACCAGACCAGGCTCCTTGCGCGCCTTCTCCCCTATCCGTGTCAGATCCGTTGCCACTGCGTTTCCACTCCTTGCATAGTGTCAGTGTTGCTCCTTTCACGGTCGACGTACCGTGGGGGCCTTCGCTCAGCGGGGATTAGCCGCTTCTTCGCTAGGCCATTGCGGCTCTCCGGCCCCCATCACTCGCGACGCGGCCATCTCTTGCCCTCTTTCTAAATTGGTCAAGATACTCGGGTACTTCCATTGCGGTTGATTCCCCAAGAGCTCCTTGTTCGTCGCTCGCCTGGTTGTTTGCCTCTCGTTGCATGGCTCGATGCTGTCTTAGACCCCGGGGTGTCGGCTTCGCTCTCGTCTCTTACGTGCTAACCGCATGGCCTGCGCCCAGTGGGAGGGGATCGGCACTTTCCCAATATTCAACATTCTCGGGGCTACGTGTCAGATTCAGGACTACATCCTTCACCTCGCCATACTCGCTTATCTATCCTCCGACTTGCGCCTTCGGACATTACACTACCGGGCGGCTGACTAAGCCTTACCCGGGGGGGCCTGTGGCCTTCGGCTCTCTCCCCCTCGAAAGGCAACCATTGCCAGGTTACCCCCACTTCTGATTACACCCGGGGCATTGACTTTGGGTGACATTTGTGTATATTATTGAGGGATTCAAAAGGAGCATAACGCCGTGAAATTTTTGAGCGTACGTGACTTGAGAGGCAAGTCGGCACAGGTCTGGAAAGATCTCCCCCGGGAACGTGAGATGGTCATTACCAGCAACGGACGGCCCATAGCGATCCTTGCCGCTGTGAACGAATCAAACCTGGAAGAAGCCGTGTCGGCATTCCGTCAAGCGCGCGCCGTTGAGGCGGTTGCCGCTCTTCAGCGCCGTTCCGTCGAACAAGGTAAGGACAGAATGTCGCTAGAAGAAATCAATGCCGAAATCAATGAAGTGCGTAACAAGCGAGCAAGATGAACATTGTCCTAGACACCAATGTTCTTGTTGCCGGCCTTTTGTCGCCGTTCGGCCCGTGCGGAAACATCGTCCGCATGGTTTCGTCGGGGGCGCTGACACTCGCGTTTGATGCCCGTATTCTGTCAGAGTATGAAGAAGTTCTGCGCCGCCCCAAATTCAACTTTGAAGAAGACAAGATTGTCGCTCTCCTTGACCATATCGAACACCATGGACAAACAACAGCTTCCTCACCCCTCTCCCATTCTTTGCCTGACCCTGATGATGAACCATTCCTGGAGGTTGCCATTGCCGGTCATGCCGTGTGCCTGGTTACAGGAAATCAGAGCCATTTTCCCAACAAGCTGTGCCAGGGGGTTAAGGTCCTTTCTCCGGCGGAGTTTTCGAGGTTCTACCAGAAACAGCTCACCACACCCGTCAAAAATAGATCTTAAAGGAGAGGAAATAGTTGCAGTTGTCTGTTGTTAGTTTTACTTCGTGTTCATTGATGGATGAAAGAGAGGCTTGGTGTGACTTCGTGGATAACTCGATGAATGCAGGAGCCATGCATCTTTGTTGAAAGGAGCTCATCAGGACCATGCTAGAGTCTTTGCCAGATCCCGTACGCGGTGCTTTCTCGCTGGTGGTGCTCGCCGTGAATACCGTCTTCTGGTGTTTGCTGTTGTTTTTGGTGGCGCTTTGCAAATTGGTCATTCCCATCAAGGGTTGGCGTGCTTTCTGTAGCAAAATATTGAATGCCTTCGGTCAGAACTGGATCGCAATCAACAATCTGGGCCTGCATTACACGAAAAAGATCCAGTGGGATGTTGAAGGCGCCGACGCACTAAGCCCGAATCAATGGTACTTGGTGGTGGCCAACCATCAGACCTGGGTCGATATTGTGGTTTTGCAGAAAATCTTCCGGGGCAAGGCCCCCATGTTGAAATTTTTCCTAAAGAAAGAATTGATCTGGGTCCCGTTTCTTGGAATGGCCTGGTGGGCTCTGGATTTTCCATTTATGCGGCGGTCGTCATCGGTTCAGAAAGACTTTGAAACGGCCCGCAGTGCTTGTGAGAAATTCAAAATCGTTCCGGTCTCCGTTATGAACTTCCTGGAAGGAACGCGGTTCACCAGCGAAAAACGGCAAAAGCAGGATTCGCCCTTCAAGCATCTGCTGAAACCCAAGGCAGCCGGCATTGCGATTGTGCTCGACGCCATGGAGGAACGGTTGCACTCCATCCTGGACGTGACCATTGTCTATCCGGAAGGCGTTCCGGACATTTGGGCATTCCTCTGCAGCAGGTCCATGGCCGTCAAGGTGCTGGTAAGACACCTCCCGGTCACGAAGGAACTGATTGGGGATTATCTTACGGACCGGGAATTTCGCCGTCACTTCAACAACTGGTTGAATACGCTCTGGGCCGAAAAAGACAACCTGATCGAAAGGTTGCTCCAGACTTCGGGTCCCTCGCTCAGGTAAACAGGTTAGTCTGCCCTAAGCCATCGACCATCATGCGCTGCATGCTCCAGGCGAGGAATAGCCAACAGCGCCGGGGACATCACAAGAACCAGCGGTGGAAGGTAAACGAAGTGGCTCTTAACCAGGGATTCGAGTATCGGGAACAAATCGACCATCGTGGTGGTGGGCTTACAGTCCTGGCCTATCTGAGCCAAAACTATCGCCACTCTTCGAAAGAGGCGTGGCAGAAGCGTTTGGAGAAGAGTGAAATCGCTCTCGATGGTTTTGAGGTGCAAGCCGATGCCATTTTGAAACCCGGCCAATTGCTCGTTTGGCGGCGCCCGCCCTGGAATGAACCGGATATACCGCTCGCCTACGCCGTGCTTCACGAAGACGAAGCCCTGCTGGCCGTGGCCAAACCCTCCGGGCTCCCCACCATGCCCGGCGGAGGATTCCTTGAGCACACGCTCCTTTCACTGGTGCGAAAGCGCTACCCTGAAGCCACGCCGGCACATCGCCTCGGGCGGGGCACCTCGGGAGTGGTCCTCTTCGCCCGCACCGCGCGGGCCAGTTCCTTTGTCGGCGCAGCCATGCGGCGAAACGAAGTGAGGAAGGTTTACCGGGCCTTGGCCAGTGGCATCCCGTCCCTGGCGAACTTTTCCATCGAGACGCCCATCGGGCCGGTGCCTCATCCACGCCTGGGAACGATCCACGCGGCCTGCCCCACGGGGAAGCGTGCGCGAAGCCGAGTCAGGATCCTGGAGCAACGCACCGAGGCCTCCCTTCTGGAGGTAACCATCGAGACCGGGAGGCCCCACCAGATCCGCATTCACCTGGCCTCCGCCGGACATCCGCTCGTGGGCGATCCCCTCTACACTGCAGGAGGAGGATTCAGGGGGCCGGGACTGGCGCTCCCCGGAGATTGCGGCTATCTCCTCCACGCCGAACGCCTTTGTCTGCGTCATCCGGCAACAGGCTTAGCTTTCGAGGTCTCGTGTTGCCCGCCCCCGGAGCTCAGGTTGAAAACCGGATAGGGTCAGGGTGCAGGTCCTTATTTCAGCGACATTGAGGTTTACCGACCTCAGGATGAGTCCTGCCGTGGGTTTTGAAGGGTTGAAATCAGTATGGCGCTAATCAGCATGCGAGACGTGAGCGTGGGCTTCGGGGGAGCGCTGTTGCTCGACCACGTAAATCTTCAGATCGAACGCGGAGAACGGGTGTGCCTTCTTGGCCGGAACGGAGTCGGCAAATCTACCTTAATGCGCCTGATGCATGGCGATCTCATCCCGGATGAAGGGGATATTGCACGGCAACAAGGCCTGCGCATCGCACTGCTCTCCCAGGAGGCTCCGCAGGATCTGCACGGTACAGCGTTCGAGATTGTCGCCGGCGGATTGGATAATGCGGCCGCCACCTTGCCAGCCTCGGATGACGATGCGGAATGGCGCAAACATCAGCAGGTGGAAAAGACCTTCTCGCGCTTAAATCTGGAGCCTCAAGCGCAGTTCGACACGCTTTCCGCAGGGCTCAAACGTCGGGTGATGCTCGCCAGAGGCCTCGCGCGTGATCCCGATATCCTGCTGCTGGACGAGCCCACCAATCACCTCGACATTGAAGCCATTGGCTGGCTGGAAGAATTCCTGCTTCGTTACGGCGGCACATTGCTCTTTGTCACCCATGATCGCATGTTCCTGCAAAAGCTTGCGACGCGCATCGTCGAACTTGACCGTGGGAACCTTTTCGACTGGTCCTGTGATTATGAAAACTTCCTGAAGCGGAAGCAGGCGCTGCTCGACGCGGAGGCTGAACAGTGGCTTCAGTTTGACAAGAAATTGGCGCGGGAAGAAGCCTGGATTCGGCAAGGCGTCAAAGCCAGGCGCACGCGCAACGAGGGGAGAGTGCGCGCGCTCGAGAGGATGCGCGAAGCGCGGCGGGCGCGGCGCGAACGCACCGGGTCCGTACAGATGCGTGCGCAGGGAGCCCGCCGTTCAGGAAAGCTGGTGATCGAGGCGGAAGCGGTGAGCTTCGGCTACACCGGGGAAGCGCCGGTTATTCGCGATCTGTCCACCCTCATCATGCGCAGCGACAAACTTGGCATCATTGGCCCAAACGGCTCCGGCAAGACCACCTTGCTGCGCCTCCTGTTAGGGGAGCTGCCGCCGCAGAAAGGAAAGGTGCGCCATGGGGTCCATCTGGAAGTGGCTTATTTCGACCAGCTCCGGACACAACTGGATGAGGATAAATCGGTGCTCGAAAATGTCAGCGCGGGAAATGACACCATTATGTTCAATGGCAAACCTCGGCACATTTTCGGCTACCTGCAGGATTTCCTCTTTTCCCCGGAACGCGCCCGGTCCCCGGTCCGCATCCTCTCCGGCGGAGAACGGAATCGGCTGTTGCTGGCGCGAATGTTCACCAAACCCTCCAACGTCCTGGTCCTGGATGAGCCGACCAACGACCTCGATACGGAAACCCTTGAACTGCTGGAAGAACTGCTCCTCGACTATCCGGGCGCCCTGCTCCTGGTGAGCCATGACCGAACTTTTCTTAACAACGTAGTGACCAGCACCCTTGTGTTTGAAGGTGAGGGTCGCGTTGGTGAATATGTGGGAGGCTATGATGATTGGTTGCGCCAAAGACGGCCTGATACTTTGGTCGTAATGGCAAAAACCGCCGTCAAGAAAGCAACGCAACGCCCCCCACGCGAACGGCCCCAAACATTGAGCTACAAGGAACAGCGCGAGCTCGAAGCGCTGCCGCCGCACATTGAAGCCCTCGAAACGGAGCAGGCGAGCCTGTATGCCGCCCTTTCCGATCCATCCTTTTACCAGCAAGGCGGCGCCGAGATCGCCGGGGCCAAAACCAGGCTGGAATCCTTGGAACGGGAGCTGGATGAGGCCTACCAGCGCTGGGAAGCACTCGAGGCGCTCAATCACTGAACCCCAAAACAATAACTCATGAATATCTTGAATGAAGGAGGACAAACAACATGGCTGGAAAAGAAAATGTCGCGCAACTGGAAAAACTGGCGAAACTCATTCGGTATTACACTCTTGCCATGACTACGAATGCCGGCTCCGGCCATCCCACCTCGTCGTTATCGGCCACTGAATTGATGGCCGCGCTCTTGTTCGGGGGCGTTTTCAAATTCGATGCAGACCATCCCGAACGTCCCAACAATGACCGGTTGGTCTTTTCGAAGGGTCATGCTTCGCCTCTCTTCTATGCTTTGTGGCTTGCCGCAGGAAAATTGACCGAGGCGGATCTCATGACCTACCGAAAGTTCGGCAGCCCCTTGGAAGGTCACCCTACACCTGCTTTTCGCTACGCCGAAGCAGCCACGGGTTCTCTCGGACAGGGGCTTTCCATTGGCATCGGAATGGCTCTGAATGGAAAATATCTCGACAAGCTCCCGTACCGAACCTACGTGCTGCTGGGGGATAGCGAGATGGCGGAAGGCTCGCAGTGGGAGTCCCTGCAAATTGCCGCGCACTATCACCTGGACAACCTCATCGGCATCCTCGATGTCAATCGCCTGGGCCAACGCGGGGAAACCATGTACGGGCACGATCTCACCGCCTATGAAAAGCGCATCTCAGCCTTCGGTTGGGAAACGATCACCATCGACGGGCATGCTTTTGACGAGATTCTGGAGGCTTACGAAAAGGCCCTGAAGGTTTCGGGCAAACCCACCATGATCATTGCGAAAACGATCAAAGGAAAGGGCGTTTCCTTTCTTGAAGATCGAGAAGGTTGGCACGGAGTAGTCCTTAACAAGGAAGAGCTCGAGCGAGCCCTGCCCGAACTGGGAGAAGTCGATAAAACGGTCAGAGGAGAAATCCAGAAACCCGAAGACTTGGAACCGGAACGGATCAAGCCGAAGCCCGCCGGAAAGCTTGCCTACTCGCTTGGCAACGCGGTCGCGACCCGCAATGCCTTCGGTAATGCACTGGTGCGGATTTTTCCGGAGTTTCCCACCCTCGTCAGCCTGGATGCCGAAGTGAGCAATTCGACCATGGCTTTGACCTTCAAAAACGCGCACCCTGAACGCTTTTTTGAAATGTATATTGCCGAACAGAACATGGTGGGGGCCGCGGTTGGCCTCTCCAACCGGGGAAAGCTGCCGTTCGTTTCCACTTTCTCAGCCTTTCTGAGCCGTGCTTTCGATCAAATCAGAATGAGCCGGTATTCGGACAGCAACATCAAATTTGTCGGGTCCCATGCCGGAGTATCCATCGGGCAGGACGGCCCCTCGCAGATGGGCCTCGAAGACATTGCCCTCTTCCGGGCGATTCTCGACAGCGTGGTCCTCTATCCCTGTGATGCGGTGTCGACGGAACGGCTGGTCGAAGCTGCAGCCAGACACCAGGGCATTGTCTTCCTGCGCACCACGCGCATGGGAACGCCTGTGATTTACGGCAATGACGAGGACTTTACCATCGGCGGGTCCAAGGTGCTGCGGCAGAGCGCCACCGATCTCGCCACGGTTGTTGCGGCAGGGGTAACCCTGCACGAAGCTCTCAAGGCATATGAAGAACTGAAAGGCCAAGGAATCAACATCCGCGTGATCGATCTATACAGCATTAAGCCGCTCGATGAGGCTGCTCTTCACGAGGCGGCCAAGGCCTCCAAGGCAATCATTACGGTCGAGGATCATTATCCCGAAGGAGGTATGGGCGAAGCGGTCAGCAGTGCTCTGAGCGGCTTCCCTGTCCCCGTCCATGCTCTGGCAGTGCGTAAGAAACCCAAGAGTGGGAAACCCGAGGAGCTCCTCGATTACGAAGAAATCTCGCACCGATCCATTGTGAGGAAAGTTAAAGACATCATTGGTTGAGAATCCTGAGAAGGAGATAAAAGCGCAATGACGAACCAAGGATGTGATATCGGCATGGTAGGGCTTGGAGTGATGGGCCGGAACCTGATGTTGAATATTGTCGATCACGGATTCTCGGTGGCCGGCTATGATGGGAACGCCGAAAAGAGCGGCGAACTGATGCGTAAAGCCACAGGCGGCGGACGCATCCGAGGCGCATCCAGCGAACAAGAGCTGGTTGGGCTTCTCAAGCGGCCGCGCGCACTCATCCTTCTCGTGCCAACCGGTTCTCCCGTTGACGCCGTGATTGAAGGACTGCTCCCCTATCTTGAGCCGTCTGATCTTATCATCGACAGCGGCAATTCCTATTTCAAGGACACCGATCGCCGCGCCCAATTCTTATCAGAAAGGGGTTGCTTTTTATGGGGATGGGTATTTCCGGGGGAGAACAGGGCGCGCGATATGGTCCGAGCTTGATGCCAAGCGGTCCGGAGGAAGGCTATGACCGCGTGATAGCGATTCTGGAAAAAGTCGCTGCTCAGGTTCAGGGTGAACCCTGTGTGACTTACCTCGGGAGGGGCTCGGCCGGGCACTACGTTAAGATGGTCCACAACGGGATCGAATACGGATTGATGCAGTTGCTCGCGGAAACGTATGACATCATGAAACGCGGGCTCGGGCTCAATAACGAGGAATTGCACGAGGTCTACAGCCACTGGAAGTACACGGAGATCAGTTCATATCTGGTTGATATCACGGCGAATATCTTTTCGCGAAAGGATGAGAAAACCGGCACGGCACTCATCGACGTCATTCTGGACGAAGCCGGGCAAAAGGGCACGGGGAAGTGGACCTCCTGGGATGCCCTGGATCTTCAAGTGCCAACCCCAACCATCGACATGGCGGTCATGATGCGGGACCTCTCGGGCTACAAAACCGAACGGAAGGCCGCGAGCGAGACCCTGGCCGGCCCTGATACAACTTATAAGGGAGACCGAGCCAGCCTTATCGACCAGCTGAAGCACGCGCTCTACGCCGGGATGATCATGACATACGCTCAGGGCATGGCTTTGATCAAACGCGCCTCGACCACTTATGACTATCATCTCGACCTTGAGGCCGTAGCCCGAATCTGGCGCGGAGGTTGCATTATTCGAGCGGCTTTGCTGGAAGATCTTCGGATCGCTTTCAAGTCTCATCCCGGACTGCCCAATCTCCTCTTGGACCCCCCCTTGGGCCGTGAGGTCCAGGGTCGACAGGCGGATTTGCGGAGCATGGTTCAAGTTGCTGCGGCCCTGGGTTTGCCCGTACCCTGTTTAATGGCTTCCCTGGCCTATTTTGACGCCTACCGCAACGGTTGGCTCCCGGCCAATCTGATCCAGGCGCAACGCGACTACTTTGGCGCTCACGCATACCGGAGAACGGACGAAGCCGGGACCTTCCACACCGCATGGGTTGAAGACTGAGGGGAGAATTGACGGAAACGCGCATCCATCCTGGGGCTAATGATTTCTTCGTGATCTTCGTGTCCTTCGTGGTTGAAAAAAGGTCAACAGGAGATCCGGTTGTTTTTGGACGGACCCCTAATAAATCCGACTGGTTGCTGCGGCTGCTTCGACGACGCCCAGGGTGGTCAGGTTCACCACTTCTTCCACGGAAAAGCCGTATGGCCGAGGGTGGACGGGTAACCGTGTGCCCGTGAGCAGAGGGCCGATCAGCACGGCTTCTCCCACCATGCATTGCAGGAGATCCAGAGCGATATTGCCGGACTGAAGGTCCGGGAAAATGAGAACGTTGGCGTCATTTTTCAGCTCTGAGAAGGGAAAATACCGTTGCCTGCGAATACTATTCAAGGCTGTGTGCAATTGGATTTCGCCATCGATGACCAGGTCCGGCGCCAGTTCCTTGGCAATTTCCGTGGCCCGGCGCACCTTTCGCGTAAAGGGATGATCGACACTCCCGAAGCTTGAAAAGGAAAGCATCGCCACGCGCGGTTCAATGCCCAGAGAACGCGCCCGATTGGCGGCAAGCAGCGCAGTTTCTGCCAAATCTTCGGCGTTCGGATCGATATTCACGCCACAATCGGCCAGAAAATAGACGTTCTTGTGCAGGAGGACCATGTGATGGCTGGAGACTTTCCGTATTCCCGGCGCCGGCCCAATGACTTCCATGATGGTCCGGAGGGAGTCCGCATAGTGAATGGAAACCCCGCCGATCATCATGTCCGCCGCTCCCATGTGGAGCATGAGGGAGGCAAAGTAGTCCCGATGCCGCAGGCGCTCTCGGGCCTCATCCAGGATCACTCCCCGGCGGCGGCGCATCCGGTAGTATTCCTGAACATAGGTTTCAAAGAGCGGGCTGCGGACCGGATCAATGATTTGCACCCCGCCAAGATCGATATCAAGCCGGTCGACGAGCTCCCTGATTTCCTCTTCACCCCCAAGCAGAATGGGACTGGCGATGCCCTCGTTGATGAGGACGGAGCAGGCTCTCACAATCTGCTCGCTGGACCCACTGGAGAACACGACCTTGAGGTTCTTCTGACGGGCCTTCATGACCAATCCGCGCAGAGTCTCCCGTTCGGTCCCCAAGCGAACGATCAGGCTCTCCTGATAGGGCTCGGTTTCAACGGAAATGCGCGCCACTCCTTCGTCGATTGCCTGCTGCGCCACCGCGGCCGACTCGCGCAGAAGGATGCGCGGATCAATGGGCTTGGGTAAGAGGTATTCGGGGCCGAAGGTAAAGTGTTCATAGCCGTAAGCCCGCTCGACCTCTTCGACAATCTCTTCGCGCGCCAGTTCGGCCAGGGCGCGCGCGGCCGCGATGAGCATCCCTTCCGTGATCTGAGTCGCCTGGACGTCCAGGGCGCCCCTGAAAATGTAAGGGAAACTCAGGGTATCGAGGATCGCATTGGGGTATTGACCCAGGCCGGTCGCCACAATGACGTCGCGACGACTGGCACGCGCGGTTTCGTAGCTGATTTCGGGTTCGGGAATGGCGAGCGCAAAAACAATCGGGTATGGGTTCATGGCGCGCACCATCTCCTGGGTGACCACCCCCCCGGCCGATGCTCCAAGGAAGATATCGGCGCCCCGCATGCCTTCAGCCAGGGTCAAGGCCGGATGATTCCGCGCAAAAACCCGCTGGTAATCGAGCAGGTCCTTCCGGTCCGGATGCACGAGGCCGTTAAAATCGTAGCAAAGGAGATTTTCCGGCTGCACCCCCAACTTCAAAAGAAGCCTGGCGCAACCGGTCCCCATGTTGCCGATGCCGCAGATTACGACGCGAGCTTCTTCGATATTCTTATCCACCAGGTCAAGGGCGTTAATCAGGGCCGCCGCTGCAACGACGGCAGAACTGTAGAGGTTTTGGTGGAATACGGGAATGTTCATGGCCTCATTGAGCCGGTCATAAATATAAAGACCTTCCGGAAAGTGAATGTCCTTGAGGTTGATGCCCCCAAAGGTGGGCTCCAGAGTGAGCACGGTCTCGATGAAGCGCTCCGGATCAGTGGTATTCAATTCGAGGTCAAAAACATCGATATCCGCCAGCCGCTTGAACAGAACGACCATGCCCTCCTGAATCGGTTTTGCCGCTTCCGGGCCCACATTGCCCAGATCGGGCACCGCCGTGCCATTGGTAATCACTCCGACAAGGTTTGCACGGGAGGTGTAGCGGAAGATCTTCGAAGGCTCCTCGACTATCGCTGCCGAAGCGAACAACGCGCCCGGCAGGTAAGCAAACCGCATTTCCAGAGGAGTCAGGCATGGTTTGGTGGCCCTCAGTTCGATTTTTCCGGGGCGATCGCCTTCGTGGTAGCGGAGCGCGTCCTTAGCTCGGATCATGTAAGTATCTCCTTAGTTTTTGCACAAAATTGGTTAATGCCATTATCTCCTAACTTTTGTCCGAAAACGGGTATTGCTGCACGGTTTCCCGGAGCAGCGCCGGGAAAGTCCCGACCGGTCGGGCCTGGAGGATCCAGAGCTTGGGGCCTTCGATGCCGAATTCAATATCGAGGGGATGCCCGTAAGCCGCTTCGAGCCGGTCGGCGATGGCCACCAACTCGGCCAGTTCGACGTATTCGATGGCGGGGCGGAGGCGCTGGTGGTAAAGCGTCTGCGAACGGATCACCCCATAGCCGGCGCGCGCATTGAACACCACCTGTTCGTGCTTGTCAGCAGTGATGTAGCGAAACCGAAGAGGAGCGGTTTGCAGGTTGTCGGTCTTGGCAACCACGATCTGATCGGCGGCAACGGTCCCGGAGACGATGCCTTCACCCAGACCAAGACCTGCATTGATAACCATTTCCCGCAGCTTGTCTTCGGCGATGTTTACGGTCTGGAGCACTCCGGAAACACGCGACCAGGCATTGCGCTGAATGATAATGCCGCCCACCACCTTATCCAATTGTGTTCCCAGGACGCCGCGATTGTGGATGGCCCGTTCCGTCCACAGGCCGCTCCAGGCGCGCTTCAAATATTCCAGCAGTTGCTCGCGACCGCGAATGTAAAGAAAGGACTCGAATTCTCCCGCACGGGTGAAGTTCTCCGTATCTTCTTCCCGACCGGAGGAGCGAATGGCGACAAACGGTTCCGCATCCTTCCCATCGGGCGTCGATCCATCGGGTATGTCTCGGGCAAGTCGATCATAGGCAGCGGCGACCTCGTCGGCAATGGCTTGAGGGATCGTAATTTTTCCCCAAAGTTGTCGGATCTGCCGCGATTTTTGCAGATTGTTCCAGTCCTCTCGGGCAAGGATTGCGTCAACAGCATCATTCACGGTGGCGATATTCGGGGGAAAACCTTCGGCACTGCTGAGGCTCTTGTCCAACGGTGCGCTCAAGACTTCCTGGAACGCCTGGTTCGTTACCGCAAACCATGGCGGGACCAACTGGCGTCCGCCCAGCCGTTCGATCTCGGCCAGGTTTGCGGCTTTCCAGCCGATTGCAGTGTAGATTTCGAAGCCTCCGTCGGCGGGCCCGAGGACCCAACGGTCCTGCAGACGCCGGCGTGCAAGCCGATCATTTTGCACGATGGTGTTTCTGATATTATCGACCGATTTTCGAAGCTCCAGAGGTGTCTCGAGCACGGTGTCGAGGCGCTGAATTTGGCGGACGAGATGGCGCAGGCGGAAATCCGTCTTCCCGGAGGAGACCGTTTCGCTGACGGTTTGCACCAGCGTGTCGTGCAAATGTTGAAGTCGGTTGCGAGCGAGCTCGGTAATTTCAGAAGCCACCGAGGTATCACAGAAAACCGGCTCGAAGTTGCAGGACTGCAGGGACGTGGAGGTGTCCTGAAGGGCATGGCAGAGACGCAGTACTTGCAGCCGCAAAGAGAGAATCTCGTAGGGATTATCGGAAAGAGGGAGCCGCTGCCTGCCCTCTGCAGACCGGTCAGCATAGCGGTGCTGAAGGTTTCGTGAAATTTCGAAAATGAATTCGCGACAGGGAGCCCCGACACGGCGATTAGCCAGAAGCAGGGAGAGGAACCGGCCCTTTTCGTTCTGCGGCCCGCCATCGCCGGCAAGATCTTTTCCCACAAACAGCTCATGGACCACGTGATGGGCCAGGAGAAGATCTTTCAACTGGGTGAGATGCTTTTCAATCTGGTGGCGCGCCCGCAGCCTGCGACCCCGGAGAACCAGAATCTCCTTTTCCTCGGTGGCCCGCGCCAGACGCTGACCCGTCTCTCCGAAGTGACGAATGCTCTCATGGAGGCTCAAGACTTCGCGGTCCTGGCCGAGGACGCGCAGGGTCCCATCGTCGGCATCGAGCACCACCAGGTCGCCCTCCTGCAGCCGCCGTTCCTTCTTATGGACGTCGCGTCGGATGGTAACCTGATAGTCATTGATTGCCTTTTCTTCTTCCTCATATTCGATGGTGCTATAGAGAAGAAATGGGGGGCCAACCGATGACTCCTGCCATCGCCCGGAGATAATGAGCGCGGGTTTGTGGAACTGCACCGCGATCAAGCCGGCATGGCTGAGAATCCCGCCGCCAATGGAGACCACTCCCGCTGAATGGTACAGGAAGCTATTGTCCTCCGGCGTGATTGCCGGCGCCACGAGGATGGTGTCATGGAAGTCCTCGGGCTGGCGGCCCCGCGTGCCAAACAGCACCTTTGCCACGGCGCGGCCGGGAGCTGCTTTAAGCCCTTCGATGAGGTTGTCCCCGAGGATGGGATGGGGCCGTTGCTGGGGGTTGATTCTTTGAAAACACGAGAGAACGTCTTCGGCGCCCACACAGACGTCCGTTTTCACCGATTCCATGCCGGCAGTGAGATAATTGTTCAGCCAAAGGAGCTCCGCAAATTCCGCGGGATCGATGCTGCCGTTGGACTGCCAGCGCGAAGTGGGATGCTGGCGCCTCAGATAGAGGGATTCCCCGTGAGAAAACATTGCCAAACGGATGATGCCGGCCCCATCCCGCAACACATACAGGCCAAGCTCCTTGCCGCAAAGCGCCATGGCGGCCCGCTGCACCTCGTAGCCGTTGAGACTGCCGCTGGTCTGGAAGCGCAGCGTCCGCTCCAAAGGCGCAACCAGATGAGCCAGCACGAAAGAAGAGAGGCGCACCCCCAGCGGAATCGGGTGGTCGCCCTCCAGAGTCGCCATGATCGCAGCGAGAGGAGGCGAAACCCAGGAGGTTTCGTCTTCAGCCATCAGAATTTCCGCAAAAAATTCTGTTTCATGTTTTCGCTCAAAAAGCTCCTCGCGACTTTTTTCATATCCCTTCGTAGTTTCAATGATTTCTCCACGCATCACGGCTTTGCGCAACGGCAGCAGCACCATGTTTTCCAGGTAGATCTGCCCCCATTCGTGGCCGCCGCCTTCTTCAAAAAGCGGGTCCACTTCCTGCCCCAGCTCGTGCAGGACCGAGCGGAGCGCGGGGAACAGGCCCTTGGGGGGAATCCTGGTGAAGCGATCACGGTAGGGAGGGTCCCCCGACCAAATAATCTCGCGTTCCCCGAGGGCACTGGACTCAATCCCAATCAAAATTCCAAGCCGGTTTTGCGCCAGCATCTGGTCTACGGGGAGCACCCCCCAGTGGACAAAGAAGCTGGCCCACGCGTCTGCTGTAGCCTTCTTCGCTTCCTCTGAAAGTTCCAGTGACCCGATCACCCAGTCGATTTCCATGAGGTAGGGAGCCAGGCGAAAAAGAGCTTCGGCCTTTTCACAGATATCGCCCAAACTCAAGGCCCGCTCTTTGTCGAACCGTGCGTGGACACGAGTGTTCTCTACGCTGACGTCATACTCGAGCTTCAGGAAAAACTGCTGGATCGCATCGAGCGCGATGTTCGGATGCAGATCGAGCTCATTCTTGCTCACACCATAGTATTCCAGGTCGATCATGCCGCCCCGCAGGGGAGGCGAGAAGTCGATGCGCAGAAACGCAGGATGGTTGAGGAAAGTGAGGTAGTAGTGGATTTCGTTGCCGTAGCAAAAAATTCGGACGCCGGGAAGGCGTCGTTGGCTGTGAAGGATCTGGCGACTGAAACCATCAACCACGACCCTGACGGGATAGGGGATTTCGGTCATTGCGGTGAGGTTTCTTTCCGAGCCAAAGTTCACGTACTCAAAATCTTGCGTCATATGAACGATGCGTTTGGGTGACGCCACGGCAAGGGTAACCGTGCGGTTGGTGGCCCGCCCCGACTCGACCAGGCGAAAGCCCAGGCGCAGCCCACGCTGGTGCAAATACCGCTTGAGCCCATGCAGGGTCCGCACCGCACCAAGGGACGCCGGATCTTCAAACATCTGCACCAGGCGCGTGAGCTCAGCGGAAAGCTGCAACTCGGAGGTCTCCTTATCCAGTTCGGACACAATCCGCTGCCGCAGCTCCTGATAAAGTGCCGGCAGAATGGCACATTCTTCGGCATAAGAGGAGAACAGCACCGAGAAGTCGCCGACAATCCGGTCCATTTTCTCCAGAATCCCCTCGACTTTTGTTCGGGTCAGCGGGGCCACGTCAAGGATGTCGGCCAGCACTTCCGAATGGGTGACATTGTAGGAGCGGAAACGAGAGACCACGTCGTCCTCACCGCTAGTCTTCCTGCTTTCAACCGGGAGCCCTCCGTGAGCGGTAAAGAGATAATACTCGCCGGTGCGCCGGGCTTCCTCAATGCCCTCAAAAAGGGTTGCTTCCGCCGGCGAGACGATCAACGGAAAGGAACCTCCGATGCTGATGCTGATGCATTTCACAGCCTTCAAGCCAAAATTAAAGCGCGTCCATCCGAGTTCCGCGATGACTTCCCGCAGGAGCTGACTGCCGCAGACCTGTTCCGCTTCCTTTACCCCGCTGAGACATGGCGGCGGCTGGCCAGGAATGGGAATGAGGTAGAGCAGATCAAGGTGGGTAGCCCGTGTAAAGGCAAGATACGGGGCCAGAATCTGCACCGCTTCCGCGCCCAGGACGGCGCTGATGAGATCCGCAGATATCGGCCTGACTTCGGCATTGAGGACGCGCGCTGCCAGGAGGCGCAATTGAACCTGGGAGGACGAGAGGTAGAGCCAGACCGCGGCGTCCTGATGGAAGTCCGACAGGGGTAACGGGGCCAGGCGGATGATCTTGGCCAGAATCTTGAGATGCTCCAAAACACTGAGAGGATTCCCTTCCTTGTCGACGTTCTCGGCGAAAAATTGGAGCACTTCCAGATCAACGAGGAGCTTCCCGGTTTCCGCAAGCTTAAGGGTTTGCTCAAGGGCCCTGCGCATCAGCGCCGTGTCGCGGACGTTGAGCATGCCTTCCAGCACCAACCAGGGATCGTCGACTCTCACGGTGAGCTGAACAAGCAGGTCGAACAGGGGCTCGACCATCGCTCCCGTGCGTTTGCCCACCACCGAAACCAGTTGCTGTAACTGGGCGCGATCGGGAAAAACCGGCGCTGTCTGCAAAATCTCGGAGAGCTCCGAGCAGACTTCCTTCACCCGGCCGGAACTACCCATCGCGACTTCGAATTCGGAGGCAATTTTAGCAATCAGCGAGGAGATCTTGTCCGCTGGATTCTCATGAAAAGGGGGCAATGTTTCCTGGGTCTCTTTCGCATCGCTCATCGAGCTACCTTCCTATTTTCTCACCCTACCGATTTCGTCCACTCCTGGCTTGTTCTCCAAGCACAACGGTAACCTTGCTACGCCCGCCTTCCCAATGGACAAGTTCCATTTCCACGCGATCTCCCGGGCGCGATTTACGAATCCTGCGGATCACCGAATCGGCATCGGAAACGGCCTCGCCATCTACGTTGACAATGATATCACCACCGACAGGCACGATGTAGTTGCCGACCTGGGCGCGCGAAGTCCCCCCCTTAAGACCGGCTTTGGCGGCCGGGCTTCTGGGGTTTGCCTCGATTACCATGGCGCCTGCTCGCACCGGCAACTTGAGGGCCTCGGCGAGATTCGGAGAGAGCGTCAGCAAGATGGCCCCAAGCCAAGGGTAACTGTAATAGCCCTTGTCGATCAACTCATTAACGACTCGCCTAGCGACATCGATGGGAATGGCGAACCCAATGCCGACACTGGCGCCCGTTGGGCTGAAAATGGCCGTGTTGATGCCGATCATTTTACCGGAAGAATCGATCAGAGGCCCGCCCGAATTACCGGGATTAATGGAGGCGTCAGTTTGAATCATGTCTTCAACCAAGGTTCCGCTCGAGGCGCGCAGTGTCCGCCCGACCATGCTGATGACTCCCGTGGTGAGGGTTTGACCCAGGCCGAAGGGATTCCCGATGGCGATGACCTTCTGTCCCACTTTGAGGTTGTCAGAAGACCCCATCGGGATCAACGCCAGGTCTTCCCGGCGAGCCTCAATCTTGATGACCGCAACATCGGTGTCGGGATCGGACCCGATCAGCTTGGCGCTGTACTTCTTGCCATTTGCAAGGGTCACTTCGAGCTTGCGAGCATCCTCGATCACATGATGATTCGTCAGGATATAACCTCGTACGTCGATAATAGACCCGGACCCGGCTCCCTGTCTTGGGACCACGTTAAAAAAGAAGTCCTGTTCGAGGGCCGTGCTGGTGATGTTTACCACCCCCGGCGCCAGTTTCTGGTAGAGTTCGATGTTGTTTTTCTCATCTTCAGTCAAGGCGCAGGCTACGACAGCCCAAAACACGCATCCAACAAAGACAACCGAATAAATGGGAATCTTTTTCCACAACTGCTGCATCGACTCACCCCTTGCCACAATTATTTTTCTATCACCCAGCGCTGGTCGTCAGCAAACGGTGCGCCAGTGTTCCGGTCATTCTTCAGGGTTATGAGAAGGACTTCACCCTGGGTCGAGAAGCGGACGGGCGCTCCGGATACGCCCACACCACAACTGGTGTAGCCCAGCATCCGGCCATATTTCCAGGGGCCGTAAAGCAGGCTTCGAGGAGCCGAACTGTGAGTGAAGACGGCGCCCAGGTAAGGGAGGTGAATCTGCCCGCCATGAGTGTGTCCGCAGAGATACAACTGCGGATGGTAGGCGGTGGCTTCCCGGTAGACTTCGTTGGAATGAGCCACAAAGATGCTGAACGATTCTTTCGGCACTTCCGCAAAAGCGGAGGCCAGGTCGTGACATTTGAAATAGTGAGGATCATCCACCCCTACGAGCCAGAGCTTCTCGCCATTGCGCTCGATTGCCTTGGAATCATTGAGGAGCACAGTGATTCCAGACGCCTCGAGAGGTTCAATCATCTCCAGGCAATCGTGATTCCCCATCACCGCGATAATGCCATCCTTGGCTCTAATGTCCGGAAGCAGGCGGTGCAGGCGAGCCAGCGCTTCGGCAAAAGGGCCGTAATGCTCCATCCTGAAGTCGCCACCGAGGATGCAGAGGTCCACGGAGTGCGCTCGTACCAGAGCCTGCACCCTTTCTGTGAGGCCATCCAGGCCGTCGAGGTGAAGATCCGAGAGGAACAGAATGACGTAGTCCGCAAAACCAGCGGGCAAGGCGGAAAAATAACAGGCGATTTGTGTCGTTTTCAGGTCCAGCGCATTGCGCTTGCCCTTTTCATACACCCCCATCAGACGCAGAACGGTCTTCATCAGTATATGGTAATAAAAGGCATCTTCAAAGTTCAAGAAGTAGCGCAACGCCTCCGACGTGATCTGACAGGCTCGATACTCCTTCAGGCGCACCCGTGAGCGAAGCAGGCGTGGATAGTTTGGGAACGGAATGACCAGAAGGACCCGGTTTAGAAAAAGTGAACCGATAAACGCACCGAGGCTAAATAACACCACCAGGAAAAGGACTTCACCCACACCCAGCAAGAAATATGGTGCAAGCACCAAGAATGGAAACAGACCTTCGAATCCCTGGTCCAAGACAGGAACAATATCGCCGCTGGAGATTTCAAACCGCCGCTTGATAAAGCTGGAGGTCAGATCCCCGATCATAGCCAGAAGACCTGCTCCCAAACCTAGCCACCAGGGAAATCCAAAGCACCATCCTACCAGGGCCCCGGCACCCACACCCCCGAAAAAACCGCGATAGGTTTTGTGAGATCCGAAGAGGGGCTTGCCGTCGGGAAAGCGATATCCCAGATCTAAAGGGGTATTCCATTTGTCCTCGAAGAAAAAAGCGAGGAGAGGTGGGACGAAATTAATCATCCACAGCAGGATCAATATTTTCACAAAGAGCCACATGAATGGATACAATGAGGCAGAGCCCTGGCGATCACTCCATAAAAGTCCTCAGGCAGGCCTGTCTATTTGGATTCCGCAGTTTCCTCAGGGCTTTCTTCTCGATCTGGCGAATGCGCTCTTTGGAAACCTTAAAGGTTCTACCTATTTTTTCAAGAGTTTCAGCCGGTTGTCCGTCGATACCAAAACGGGCCCGTAAGATCTTCTCTTCCCGCGGTTGGAGGGTAGACAAGAGTTCGCGAGTGAGCTCAGCAAGTTCTCTGCCGGAGCACTCTTCCAACGGGGACACGGCTCTTTCATCCTCGATAAAGTCCCCTAATCGCTGCTCATCATCACCGATGGGAGTCTCCAGAGAGATGGGTTGAGCCGCCAGGGTCAGCACCATTTGCACCTTTTCCAACGGCAGGTTGGCTCGCTCGGCAATTTCCTGGGGTGTAGCTTCCCTCCCAAGCTCTTTCAGAAGCTCGTAAAATACCTTGAAGAAAAGGTTCTTCAGTTCAATAAAGTGCACCGGCAAGCGGATCGTGCGGGTTTTGTCATAAATCCCCCTGATGATACTCTGCCTTACCCACCAAGTCGCATAGGTGCTGAAGCGATTTCCTTTCGTGTGATCAAAACGCCCTACGGCCTTGAGCAACCCCAGGTTTCCTTCCTGGATCAGGTCATCAAAACTCATGCCGCGGCCACGATAGCGTTTGGCAATGCTCAAAACCAGGCGCAAGTTGGCCTTGACCATCTCCTGTTTCGCACCATCGATAGCACTCAGGATCGCTCTGATGCGAGCCAGCAACTGCCCATAATAGGAGTGGTCAGGATTTTCTTGCACCGCTCTTTCCAGAGTGCGCAGAATAACCTTGAGAATCTTGTCCCTCACTCCGGGAAACGTTTTCTCGTGACTGACGAGCTTTTTTACTTTGTACCGCAGCTCTCGAATTAATTCATCATGAGGCGCAAATTCATCGATGAGCTGCACCAATTGTTCCTGACCGCGGCGAATGGTCTGCGCCAGGACGACTTCACGCTCCTGCGTCAGAAGGGGATACCCGGCAACCTCTCTCAGGTAACACGTGACGTGATCTTCGTCGAAATCTTCGGCCGGCGCCCTCTCGCCATGGGGGATATCGACCTCAAAACCCTCTTCCGCCGCAGATCTCAGGCGATCTAACACATCTTCAAATTCGGTTTGTTCCTGGTCCTCATCCATCGGATTGCCAAGCGCCAGTTCCGTTTCCGTGCAGACCTCTTCCAAAACCTCCTCCTCGCGAGAATCCTCGTATTTTCCCCGTGAATCCTTCCGACCAAAATAGTAGTCAAAAGGAACGCACTGTTCAGATCCATATGATTTCATCGATATTACCTCCGGTCAGAGCACCCAGTCTTGCCGATTCATACGCAAAATCTGTACTCTCACCAGCAACGCGCCTGTTGTCCTCGGTGCAGCGCCTGCTAAAAAACAATTCTTATATCATACTTACTTCAGGAAGTTAAACATATATATGCTCGTGGTCAATCGCTTCTGATAACCCAAACACAGCCCCCCCAGGTAAACGCTAGAAAAGACTGTCATTCCCGGGCTCTCATCACAAGGGGCAACGGCAACGGTGTTTACCCAACTTATTCTATACACGCTGAGGTTGAAAAAGTTACTGTTCCACCGCGGAGAGGCTTTGCCTGCCTCGCGTTCTCTGCACCTCCGAGGTAAAGTTAAGAACGAAGACGATCAACGCAAATCAGGAAAAAACCAGTGCGCATGCTCAGAAGCCGGGGCGAGCACCTGTTCTGAGCGCCGCTCGCCGGCCACAGCCCGATATTTTTCTGAAAATTTTCATCACATGTGGATTTCCACCACATCGCCATCCTGGAGGAAATAATCCTTTTGCACCATTTGACCATCAAAGACGGCCCTTCCCCAGATTTTTGCAAATTTAAGTTTACTCACAAAGTCCTTGTGAATCCTGCCGGCCAATTCTCCCAGAGTAGTCATTTTGGGCAAAACAAAAGGCGCCGCCTTGTTCGGTTCTTTGCCGGGGACTTTGGTATAAACGCGAATAACTCCTGAAAGCTCGTAAAGCAATCGCAGCAGACCTTTCAGATTGCTTCCCGCACGCAACGAAATCCCGATTGACGGCAGATTGAGACCGGCAAGCTCAAGGAAAGCTTGGTAGTCCTCCATATGGTTTTCGCTGTCCACCTTATTCACCACCACGAGGGTTTTCTTGAAAAATGGCGTTTTCTTTAGATCTCCCGGAACCGGAGAACCTTCCGGGAAGATTCGCAATTCCTTAAGAACTGCCAGAGTTTCCTCCAACTGCTGCAGGGGGTCATCCTGGAGATCAAGGATGATCAGAAGCATATCGGCGCGCCGCATCAGGTCAGCCATCCACGGATCGAGATAATCCCTGGTAATGGGAGGAGTGTCCACCAGTTGGAACTGGATGTTCTCATACGGCGCCATGCCGGGCGTGGGCTTCCAGGTTGTGTGAGGGAACTCGGCCACCTCCGGGCTGGCATTGGTAAGAGCTGCAACCAGGGCGGATTTGCCGGTGTTGGGCGCGCCAATCACGGCGACTTGTGCTGCACCTTCTTTTTCGATCATGAAGGCGTCATCACGCCGCGCTCCACCTTTCTTTTGTTGGGCCTGTTCTTTGAGCTTCGCGATACGACGCCGCAGATCCGCCCGCAGCTTATCCGTTCCCTTATGTTTGGGCATTATGGTGAGCATTTCCTCCAGAGCCTCGATCTTGGACTCAGGAGTCTTGGCTTCACGAAACCGCTTTTCGGCGTCGAAATACATGGGCGGCAAATTAGCTGGCATCCATCTTTCTCCCGCAGCCAAGAGCGCGCAAAAGCAAGGTCATCCCTTTCATGAAACAGAGATTCATCGGATTCGTTGCCAACTCTCAGCAGAACAATTATAAGGCTTTACTGGGTAAAATTTTCAAAAAAGAATACGCTTCAAAACCCAAAGGGAGAAGGCTCCGTGAAGTGTCCCAAGTGTGAGGAAGATTTGCGTTTGATTCGGACCTGACGGGAGGTCTACTGGCACTGCCGGGCATGCAGCGCCAAGTATTCTCTCAAGGACATGTGGGAAACGCTTACCGACGACATGGAAGAGCTACTCGCTCAGTGCCGGGTTGACCTCTTGGGGTAGGAAAAGCGCCCCGCACCAATTCCTGAGATGGGCATGGACTATGATTTTGCAGATCTCAGCTCGAACGCCTTGACGGACGGGGATTAAACCTCCGCTTGGAGCAGCGGGTGGTCCGCGAGAGCATAGAGCCTAGAGACCTGCTAGTGCTCAAGCCCTTGCTGCACCAGTTCCCTGGCAAGCTTCAGGGCGTCCCCCAATTTTTCCGGGTGGGCGCCGCCGGCCTGGGCCATATCGGGTCGGCCGCCGCCGCTGCCGCCGACTTCTTTGGCAATTTGGCCAATCAAACGGCCGGCGTGGACCCGGTCCGCCAGGTCCGGAGTGACACCAACAAGGAGAAATACTTTTTCTTCTTTAGCGGCGCCAAGAACGATGACGCCGCTTTTCAGCCGCTCTTTGAACTGATCGTTCATCTCCCGGAGGATCTTCGGGTTATCGGCGTCTACCTGGGCAATGAGCACGCGGAAGCCCGCCACTTCTTCAGCCTGCTCCAGAAGGTCTGCCGAGCGCTTCGTCGTCAAGGAAGCCTTGAGTGCCTCCCGTTCGCGTTCATGATCCCTTTGCTGAATCAGCAGTTTTTCAACACGTTCGACAACTTCGGAAGGAGCGGTTTTGAGCAGGTTGGCGGTCTGCTGCAGAACACCCTGTTGTTTGCGAAGATAACTCAAGGCATGGCGGCCCGTAAGCGCTTCAATCCTGCGCACGCCGGCCGCAACACTGGCTTCCTGAACGAGTACAAACAAGCCGATATCTCCGGTCCGATGCGTGTGGGTGCCGCCGCACAGCTCCCGACTGAAACCGGGAATTTCAACCAACCGCACCCGGTCGCCGTATTTTTCCTCAAAGAGAGCCATCGCGCCGGTCCTCAATGCCTCTTCCAGATCCATCACGCGCACGGTGAGATCGTGATTGTTGCGAATCTCATCATTGACCAGGCTCTCGATTTCTGCGATTTCGCCCTGGGTCAATCCCACAAAATGGGTGAAATCGAACCGCATCCGATCCGGAGCCACCAGTGACCCCGCCTGCTTCACATGATCTCCCAGGACCTTGCGCAGCACCGCGTGGAGAATGTG
>JADGQM010000469.1 GCA_017881795.1 Syntrophobacteraceae bacterium | reverse complement strand
CGAGGGAGACCGCGTCCTCGATCTCTGTGGCGGCACCGCCGACCTTTCCTTGTTCGCAGCCCGTGACATCGGTCCGTCAGGCCTCGTAACCCTGTGCGATATCAACTGGAAAATGATGGAGATCGGCCGGCCAAAAGTCGAAGCATCCCCCTATGCCCGGCGCATAACCACCATCCAGGGCGACGCGGAGCATTTACCTCTGGCGGACGGCACATATGATGCCGCCATGGTGGGGTTCGGCATCAGGAATCTGACCCACATGGAAACGGGGTTCGAAGAAATGTACCGGGTGCTGAAGCCGGGGGGGAAGCTGATGTGCCTTGAGTTTTCGCAGCCGGTTTCCCCGTGGTTCCGCTCCCTTTACGACTTTTATTCGTTTTATCTGATGCCGGCAATCGGCAAAGTCCTCGTCGGGTCACGCCGCGCCTACACCTATCTCCCTGAGTCGATACGCCTCTTTCCAGGGCCGGAAGAGCTCAAATCTCTTCTTGAAAAAATCGGGTTTCACCAGGTGATCTACAGACGCTTTACCAACGGAATTGCGGTTGCCCACCTGGGGATAAAACCATGAGCATGCGATCATGAAGCTAAACTGGGCGGAACGGCTGGTGGTAAACAATCCGGGCCGGGTCTTCGAGCAACGGGCGGAGATCCGCTGGCTGCGGAAGCGAATGCCGTTACAACCGGGGGCGCTCGTTCTGGAGGTGGGATGCGGTCGCGGTGCGGGAGCCGGCCTGATTCTTGAAGCATTCCAGCCGCGAGCAATTCATGCCATGGACCTGGATTGCAAAATGATTGCGAGAGCCGAGAAATATCTCTCGCCCCATCAGAAAGAGCGCATCTTCATGCACACTGCGGATTTGGCGCAGCTCCCCTATGGTGACGGAGTGTTCGATGCCGTTTTCGGCTTTGGCGTGTTGCATCACCTTCCCGACTGGCGACAAGGGCTGGCGGAACTGGCGAGGGTCCTCAAGACGGGCGGCAGCTACTATCTGGAGGAGCTCTACCCCACTCTTTACCAGAACTTTATTACCCGGCATATCCTCCTCCATCCCGAAGAAGACCGCTTCACCAGCAGTCACCTTAGAGCAGCCCTGGATGCTGCCCGGCTATCCATCACGCAGGCGGTGGAATGGAAGCCTGTGGGTATTCTTGCCACACTCGTAAAGTTGGGCTGACAAGATTTGCGGCTCTAAGATGAATCTTAGTACAGCTCCGCACAACAAAGTGACCACAATCCTGACGCGTCATTCCGGTGACAACCGGAATCCATAAAGAGTGCCTGGATACCGGCTTTCGCCGGTATGACAAGCTGAATTCGGACATCTATTTCGCTCGTTCGCTCGTTTCGCTCGTTCCCAAGCCAGAGCTTGGGAACCAGCTTTAAGCGGAATTTTTAGACAGGCTCTTAGGATTGCGTTCCTCGGGTTCCCTCTGAAGTGAGAGATCTCACCGCATCCGCGCTTTCAGACCTCGGATATTGGCAGCATAATTATCCCCCTTGAAAACCGCGGAACCTGCCACAAAAACATCTACGCCTGCCGCCACCAAATCGTCAATCGTATCGAGATTGACCCCGCCATCCACTTCGAGCAGCGCTTGCGCCTGCAGGGCATCGATCATCCGGCGGCATTGCCGAACCTTGGACAGCATACTGCGAATGAATTGCTGACCGCCAAAGCCCGGATTCACCGTCATAAGAAGAATCATATCGACATCACTCAGGATGGGCTCGATGCTCACCAGGGGTGTTCCCGGATTGATTACGACCGTCGCTCGCGCGCCAAGTTCTTTAATATGCTGGACCGTGCGATGGAGATGCGGACAAACTTCCACATGCACCCCCAGCCAGTCCGCTCCGGCCTTGACAAAGGCTTCGAGGTAGCGCTCCGGCTTTTCAATCATCAGGTGAACATCAAGGGGAAGGGCTGTGGCTTCGTTAATGGCTCGAACTACGTCCGGGCCAATAGTTATGTTGGGGACGAAATGGCCGTCCATGACATCGACATGAATCCAGTCAGTGCCCCCGGCTTCCACTGCCCTGACTTCTTCTGCAAGCTTCCCGAATTTGGCTGAGAGAATGGATGCAGACAGCTTTCTCATTTTGCCTCCTGAGCTTTTATCGAAAATCGCGCCGAATGCCTGGTTTTGAGTGTCGGTCCCTGGCAGAATGCAGGGGAGCGCTCGCCCTGTTTCTTTACGTTTCGCGGCCGACACCCCCACTGCCAAGAGCGAAAAGAGCCTGGGATAAAGAGCGAATCGGCAAAGAGATATTTTCGGATTTACACGCTGCAATTATTTCTTATCTTGTTTTGGAACGGTTCACCACAGTTTTTTGGGCAGCATCCACCACGTGGCAGCAGAGAGACGATGCATTGTGTTCACCGATCATTATAATCCGTTAAGGTGCACGGCAAGAAATAATCGTCCAATATGGGAGACCGACTCGGTTTCAAAAACCGAGTCGGTCTGGATGCCACGGATGAGTATTTTTTGCCTGTGGACTTAACAACTTTTACACCGTTTTCATTTCTTTTGTCATGAAAGGTTGACACTCACCATGTCGTGTCCAATATTTCAGCGTGAGAGATAACAAGCAAGATTCAGGCGTTTCGCCTGACTAACCGCAACAGTTTTTGATGGTTCATTTCAATCAAGAAGGAGGCAGTATGGCAGAACGACCCGGTGCAGTGACGTTTCAAGGTAACCCTCTTACATTGGTCGGCAAGGAAGTGAAGGTGGGAGAGAAGGCCCCGGAATTTGAAGCCCTGGACAATGGTTTGGCGCCCGTAAGCCTGGCCAGCTATCGGGGAAAGGTGGTTATCATTTCTGCGGTTCCTTCCCTG
>JADGQM010000163.1 GCA_017881795.1 Syntrophobacteraceae bacterium | reverse complement strand
TTTGCTTCGGCGCTTGATATCGTGAACGCCGCGGGCAACACCGCCGAAAACATCCTCGATGGCTACAACAAACCTCTGGATGCGGATCAGTTTGAGCAATGTTTCCTGGATAACAAGACCGACGACACGATCTGCCTGGATGTTCGAGGCCCGGCCAATGCGGCTCCTTATGTGGCTCATTTTGGTGACCGCTGGTTGAATATCCCGCAGGAAACCCTGAAAGATCGCCTTGAGGAAGTCCCGAAAGACAAGCGGTTGGTCGTGGTCTGCAATTCCGGGGCGCGTTCCTATGAGGCCCTGCGCCAGTTGGAAAACGCCGGCGTTTGCGAAGCGGTCAATCTGCAGGGCGGGGTCGCGGCCCTCAAGAAGGCGGGTATACTGGATGTCGGTGACGAGAAACACGAGAAAAACAGTTAACGGGCTTGCGGGGACCTCTGCGGAAAGTGCGGAGAGTTGGACCGCGCCCCCGGTTGCCGTCCTGTGGGATCAATCACTGGTCTGGGGTCTGATTTGCATCGAGACTCTGAGGCAGCTCGGTGTGCCTTTCCATTTGGTATGCGCCAAGGAAATAGCAGGTGGATGTCTCGATCGTTACAGAGTCCTCGTGGTTCCGGGCGGATGGGCGTCGCACAAGGTGCGTGCTCTCGGGGAAGCAGGAAAAACCCGAATAAGGCAGTTCGTGCAAAGCGGCGGGAGCTACCTGGGCTTTTGTGGCGGAGCAGGCGCAGCCCTTTCCAGTCCGCCGTCTCTCGGACTCGTTCCGCTTAAACGAATGCCCCTCTCCGAGCGCCTCCCCAACGCCAGCGGTGAAATCTGGATCAAACGGGCGAACGATCACCCGCTCTGGGAGGGCCTGCCGCCAAGCCTGCCGGTATCCATCTGGTGGCCCTCGCAATTTATGCTTGAACCGGCGCCGGAGTCTTTTTGTCTGGCAACTTACGTGTCGCCGGGAGCGGGTTTCTGGGTCGCCGATCTGCCTCTTTCCGACCTGAAGGACGAGGCGATTCCCTGGGAGGAATGGGAGAAAATTTACGGCATCAATCTCGATCCGAGGCGGTTGCTGGGTCATCCTGCGATCATGGAGATCCGGGCAGGGAAGGGGAGGTTGATCCTCTCTTATCCGCATCTGGACACTCCGGGTGAAGCGATGGCGAACCGTCTTTTCCTGAGATGCCTGCAATACCTGGATGCCGAGGCAAGTCGCTGTCTTCCTTTGCGGAGCCTCGGAGATAAAAGGTCCGTCCGGCCTTCAGCGGTCCCCGGAAAGGAAACCCTTGAACGGTTCAGACATGCCAAGGAAGCAGTGGATGCCCTTATCGCCTTTGGGGAACGTCATCTTCTCTGGACGTGGCGACTTCCCTGGTTGTTGAACTGGCGCCGCGGAATTCGCGGCCTGGAATATGGCACGCTCGCGGTTGTCATGACTCATCTTCTCAACTGCATCGAGAAGACGAGCACCGAAGGCGAGGAACCGGTCGATCGCTGGGTCGGGACGGCCGAAAGAATAGAAGAAGAGGTCATCCGTTTCTGCCGGCTTGCCAGGAATCTTCTTCTCGAAGAAAAACTTGCCACACAAACAACCAATTTAACCAAGCTGGGGAAGGTGAACGCGACGGTCGACCAGTTGCGGGGGCAACTGTTCGGCAACAAAATGAATCACAGCGGGCTGTGCCGGGAGCTTTTCGACGAACTGGACCAATTCTTACTTATAGTGCTCCGCTGGGAGTTGGGTGATGAAAAGTGAAAAGTGAAAAGTGAAGGGTGAAGCGTGGTGAGTGGTGAGCTGTCCGTTATCCGTTGTCTGTTATCAGTGGTGTGTGGTGAGTTTTGAGTGTTGAATTGGTATTCCTTGTTGTGTGAAAAGGGGAATGGCTGACATGATCTAACGTTTAACGCTTAACAGATAACAGATAACAGATAACGAATAACGAATAGCGAATAACGAATAACAGCCACCAGCCAAGAGCCAAATTCACACGTTGAATCGAAAATTAATGATATCGCCGTCTCGAACCGGGTAAGTCTTTCCCTCCAGCCGGACGAGGCCCAGTTTCCGTGCGGATGCAAAGTCGCCGGCCCGGTGCAGATCTTCGTAAGCCACCACTTCCGCCCTGATGAAACCCTTCTGCATGTCCGTGTGCACCACGCCTGCGGCCTCCTGGGCGGGCAAGTCCCTAGGGATAGTCCATGCTCGGACTTCATCGTCACCGACCGTGAAGAAGGTGGCTAGCTGAAGCAAGGCGTAAGAACGCGCAACCACGCGATCCAGGGCGCTGTCGGCAAGCCCGAAGTCCTGCCTGAAAGCGGTCGCTTCCGCTTCGGAAAGCTGGGCCATCTCCATTTCAAGTTTTCCGCGGACGACCATTGCTTCAGCATATTCGAAAGCGGCTTCCGGAAGCCGGTCGTCGTCGTCGGTATTATTGACCACGACGAGAATCGGTTTTGCGGAGAGGAAAGTAAAGCCACGGGTTTCAGGGGCTGCCGCCAAGTCGGGTTTCACTCTCAGGGGTTTTTCTGCGTTGAGAATTTCCAGGCAGGATTCGAGAAGGTCCTTTTCCGAGCCGAAGACCTTTTTCCCCTTTTTCTGTTCTGCGGAGATTTTTTCCAGACGCTTTTCAGCGGTCCCGAGATCGGCGATGATGAATTCGTCTTCCAGTTCCCTGAAATCATGCTTGACGTCCGGCTCTCCCAAAGAGGGGTCGGAAAAATTTCGAACCACCAGGAGAAACGCCTCGACCTGACGCATGTGGGTCAACAAAAGAGACATATATTCCTGGTGGCTTTCCAGAACGCCGGGAAGGCCCTGGAGATCCAGGTAAGTCACCTGTGCGTGCGTGGTTTTCTTTGGCTTGTAGTGTTGGCTCAACCAGTCCAGCCTGGAATCGGCAACGGAAACGGCGCCCAAAACCGGAGCGGCATGTCCACCCGGCGTCGTCGATTCACCGGTCCTCTGCGTCAGAGCATTGAAGATGGTGGTTTTGCCCGACCGAGCCAGGCCGATAATTCCGAGTTTCATGAGGGTCTCCTTCAGTTTCCGTAAGGCCTTTCCGGTCGTGAGGACTTTGTGCCACCAGGCACGCCACACTCAGGACTCAGCACTTGCTTCTATGTACACTTGACATTCTCCGCATGCAACCGGTAACTTTTCCAAACTCAGGGAGCTCTGGAATACCTCGGCGGAAATCTGTCGCCGGTTTCGGCCGGTAGGGGCGACCGGCCGGTCGCCCTTACACAGTTGGGTTAAATGGTGGTCGAACTGGTAAGAAACCTTCGCCGCGGTGTACCAGCGAAGATCCCCGAATCCGGTTAATTGATGGGATATGCCGAACATGGCCAATAGTGTGAACCTTACGTTTCCAAAGGACCCAGTGCTGCCGCGCATCCTGCGCCGTCTGTCAGCAACGCAGTCCTATGCCGTATTCGTTCTCGACGCTCTCCTGGGGAGGAAGCAAAAGCTTGACGGGCCTTCTTATCATTCTCAAATGGCCGGTTTGCTGCATCGCGACGTTCACCGGGTAGATGATCTGCAAGCGTGGTTCGAGGAGAATCTTGCGGATGTCCCCGTCGGTGTGAAAGCTTTTGATATGGCTCGAAAGCAAGCCGACCTTTGGCTTCGAGAAGGGAAATGGGCGGCATCATGGAGTCAATCTGCTTTTTCACCCGGCGATGGTCTCTCGCGTTGTCCCCAAGTCCTTTTCGGAACAGGCAATATCGAACCCGGGCAAGCCTGGGCAGCATTTTTCAACTCAAGGAAGTCGAAGATCACTTCTCCTCGGGCGGAATGGCTTGAGATTCTGCGAGGTTTGCTGCCCTTCCTGGCCGCCCACCATCTGGGCCTTGCGAGCAGTGTTGGGACCATCACCTATGATCTGGTCGCCACCGGCGCCGAGCGGGTCGGGGCCAGCCTCCTCCTTCTCGTTCCCACACCCCTGGAGAGCTTGGGCGCATCGAAATACTCGCTCCTCCTTGAGGCAGCATCCTTCCCGAAATTGGTGTTGACCTGCCTGACTGAAGCGGTGAGCTGCCCGAAGCCGATCCGCATGGTTTGCCGAGACCGTCTCCTCGCTCTCATTTCGGATCTTCACTGCGTCCTGGAAGTGCGCAGAAGCGGCAACCTGTCGAGCATTCTTGAAGAGCAACAAAAAAAGCAACCGCGGCTTCTGTGGATCTACCGCCCTGAGGTCAGTACTTCTGAAAATGAGGGAAACCTGAAATTGCTGCAGCGTTTTTCCGAATCAGCGGTAAGCTTTTCGAAAGCGGATTTTGTTCGTGTGAAAGGATCTTGCACCCAAAAGAAAGCATTACACCCTCCCCTCCGGTTGCTCGACCCTCATGGAATCAACTGGCAGGAATATCTCTATCACTATGTCCGGTCCTGCTCCGGTCCCTGGCCGGGCCAGTCCTATCGGGACTATCTCGGGGGCCTTCTCGATGATGAATCTCTCGCGGGACACACGGCCCTGGAGACTCTTGTTCGCATGCTGGTCGAGGGGCGCATCAGGGCCGGTTCGAGGATTGTCCGAGGAGATCAGGCGGTCATTTCATGGACCTCAAGACCGCCTCACGAGCTCAGCGCCATGCGTCGATGGAATCCGGCGCTTATTCGCTGGACGTTTGAACCATACGGGCTCGCGGTGAGGCGTAAAGTGCTCCGAAAGCTGGGCGCCAGGCCTGCCGTATACGGCCCTTCAACGGTGTATGAAAAGCTGCGGCCGGAGGAGCGCTTCCGATTCCAGCTCCATGAACCACCGCGTTGTTCATGGAAAATCGAGCGCGAGTGGCGTCAGCCTCATGACCTGGAGCTGACGGAAATAGGTCTCGAGGATGCCTTCGGGTTTGTGCCGACCCGCTCTGATGTCAAAGCAATGGAACAGCAGGTCAGTTGCACACTGCCGATGGTCGTGGTCGTTTGTCATTTTCTACAACTTTGATTTGACCTGGTTGTACAAAGTGTAATAGGTTATCTACATGAGACGTATCGCGGTGTTTTTCCGGGATCATTATCGAAGGTCGGTGGTGATTCACCACAGGCTTTCAGGATCTTTGGAAAGAGCCGAATCCATACGGGCAACATGCTCTTTTTCAATCAGAGTGAAGTCGGGAATGGGCAATGGATCGAGTGGAACTTGCGGTTTCTCTTTTTCAGAAGGGCTTTTCGTGTTCGCAGGCGTTGCTTGCCGCTTATGGTGATCGCTTCGGCCTCGAGCGCGAAGTGGCTCTGCGCATCGCTGCCGGATTTGGCGGCGGCATGGGGCGTATGGCCGGAACGTGCGGCGCGGTCACGGGCGCGTTCATGCTCATCGGCCTGAAGCATGGTGGAACGACTTCGGAAGATCGGCAGGCAAAAGCGAGAACCCACGAGGCGGTAAGGGAATTTGCAAAACGGTTCATATCTCGCCATGACTCTCTGATTTGCAGGGAGTTGCTGGGGTGCGACATCAGCACTTCCGAAGGTTCCCAGCTTGCAAAGGAAAAGAAGCTTGCTGCCACGGTCTGCTCCGGATTGGTAAAAGATGCCGCACAAATTGTCGAAGAAATGATATGATATCCGTTAAGAAGTCTTCCAAAACCTTTTGTCATCTGCCTAAGGAGGATACGCGATGAAGAAAGTATGGATTGCTCTTTGCCTTGCGCTGTTCGTGTTTTGGGCTCTGCCTGCCGGAAGCTTTGCGCTGTCTGTTGGCAGCCCTTACAAATCAGGCAGTCTGTTGATCTTCCCTCTCATCGATGTGTCCGGCGACATGGACACCGTGATCGAGATCACCAACGGGATTTATCTCGGAGTCAACGTTACCTGCCGTTACCGAAGCGTCTCGGATGATACTGCGGGCTTCACCATTTTCCTTGAACCGAATGAGACTGGCTGGTTTAGCATGAAAACCGGTGAAGGTTCCATCTCGGGTGGAATAGCGGTTGGTGAAAAGGGAGAGCTGAAATGCTGGGCCGTGGATCCTTCCGGAAGTGAGCAGATTTCTTGGAATTATCTGGATGGGTTTGCTGAGATCACAGATTTGGGGCCGGACGGTCTGACTTGGGGCTACAGTTCGTGGAACTTTGCTGCAGACCAACCGCGCGGCGTATCGGTTGGCGTGCCCGGGACGATTGAGCTCTCAGGGAAGCCGGGCGAATATGATGCCATGCCAAAATATCTTTCCTTCAGCCTTCCCAAGACCCTAACCCAGGCGAACCTTACTCTTATTGTCGGCAAGCAGGATTTGAGGCAGGATCGGGATAATAACTATTCGAAGGCGAAATTCAATTATAGCAAGGGCAACACTTCCGGCACGCAATGTATCGAGAACTGGGTTCAGACGTCAATTCCCCGGGCAGTACTCGGCAGCTTCAAAGTGCAGGGAATTGCAAGCACGGTCTGTGACAAACTGTATAAGAAACCTTCCGGCACTACGCAGAATGCGCCAATCCTCGGCGTGATCGAGGCTCACAGGAACAAGGCCGTTTACGGAATCATGCCGATTGGGATTGGGTTCGACCAGACAGGATATATTCTCTGGGATACGGACGGGGCAGTACCTGAAGCCATCTCACGGTAAGGAATTGTTCAAGCATAAGCACATTCTTTTACCACGAAGAGCACGAAGAGCACGAAGAGATTTCTTCGTGCTCTTCGTGGTTTGAAATGGGATCAAAACGAGAGCAGGTTATTTTTGGGCAGGTTCCAAGGGACGTCGCGCGGAAAGCTTCGACGCTGCCGATTTTTCGCAAACATGATCGGAAATTTATCCTGGGGCATCGTTCACGGCTTTATCAGTCGTCCCCATACGGCACGGAATAGATCGCCAAGTCCCGGCCCATTACGGCCTTCTCGAAGACTTCTTGCGCCATGCCCTCGAGGCGAGCAAGATCTTCGTCCCCATATCGGGGACTGATATGCACCAGGACCGCCTGCCTTGCTCCCGCCCGCCTGGCTATTTTTGCCGCCTCAACCACGGTCAGATGGCCCTTGGCAATGGCGTGCTCGGCATCTTCCGGCAAAAACATCCCTTCGATAAAGGCAATGTCCACGTTTTGGCAAAGCTTATAGAGGGCCTTCGCCGGCCGGGTGTCGACTACATAGGCCAAATGTCTGCCGCTCCTTGGGGGACCCAGCACCTGATCCGGCCTGATGGTTTTGCCACCTTCCAGGACAACTTCCTGCCCGGTCTGCAGCATTCCCCACAAGAGACCCTTCGGTATCCCCAATTGGACGGCACGGCCGGGATTGAACTTGCCGGGGCGGTCGCGTTCTTCGAGTCGATACCCGAGACAGAATTGAGTGTGCTTGAGAGGTTCCCAGAAGATGCGTATGCGTTCGTCCTGGTAGGCGAGACTTTCTGCGGTGTCTGACCATTCAATAAACTGCAAAGGATAGTTGAGATAGAAGCCGAGGGCTTTCTGAGTTTCCTGCACGAATCCTTTGATTCCCGGCGGACCGATGATCATAAAGGGATCAGGATCAGCCATCTGTGCCCGCAGCATGAGGAGTCCGGGAATCCCGAGGCAGTGATCGGCATGGAGGTGAGTCACGGCCAGCAGCTTGAACCCGCGCAGCCCGAGTTGTGCTCTTTTCCACCCGAGCTGGGCCCCCTCGCCAGCATCAAAAAGATAGATCCGACCATCGAGCCTCACCGCCAGCGCTGTCAGCAGGCGATCGGGCAAAGGCATCATGCCGCCGGTTCCAAGAAGAATGCAGTCCAAACCTGAGCTCCGCTGGAGAACACGCATTCGAGCTTATTCCCTGGAAAAGGAGAGGAAGCGCAATCCATGTTCACGAAAAAGTGTAGGACTCGTACGTTATTTGATCCTTGCCGCGTGATCTTCGTATATGTAACACTTTGACAGACTGAGGGGTGAATAAATGTTTTTCGCATTGCCGGGAAACCTTCATCGAGATGCTTGATTGGTTGTCGTAAAATGTCCATCATATGGGTCGAGAACCTGGTTCACTCGGGTGGAAATCGGTAGCCAGTTCTCCGGTGGGCACGGTGAAGCTCTGCCCACCCTACAGTGTTCCCGGTCCGTAGGGTGGGCAGTTTTACTTTGCCCACCGGAAACATGCACGAAATTATGCCCTTGTGTACTATACTTACGAAGGTTTAAAAGTTTCATTTTCACGCGGAGCCGCAGAGGACGCAGAGCCTTATGTCAAAGGTTTTTCTCCGCGCTCTCCGCGCCTCCGCGTGAATCAAGAGCGGTAACTTCTCAAGCTAAATAAGTATAGATGTTTGTGTAAGGGAGGAACTGGGAAATGGGTTCAGCAATCATTCATTGTGCAACACTAATAAAGTCCATGCCGGTTGGGCCGGCCCTGGAGGATATCACCGGCGATCTGGACGCTGCGGTGCAAGAGTCCGGAGTCAAGAACGGCGTCCTCCATGCCACAGTAATCGGCTCGACCACGTCGCTCACGACGATCGAGTTTGAACGAGGGGTCATCGAAGACCTGAAGCGGGCGATCATGCGGTTGGCGCCTCCGGGGCTGGACTATGAGCATGAACGGGCATGGCATGACGGGAACGGTCACAGCCACGTGCAGGCGGCGCTGCTGGGGCCTTCGCTTTCGGTTCCGATCCGCAGTGGGAAGCTCGCCCTTGGAACCTGGCAGCAAGCCGTAATCATCAACCACGATAACCGTGCACGCGAGCGTCGCGTGGAGGTGACTATTATTGGATAGTGGCCGGTGGCCACTGACCACTGAAAACTGGATAAAAAGCCATGGATGAATTGCGCAACAAAACGTTGATCCTCACCGGAGCGTCCCGGGGCATTGGCCGGGCTTTGGCCCTGGAACTGGCCGAGGCTGGGGTGAATTTGGTCTTGAATGCGCGGGATGAGGCTTTGCTGAATGAAGTAGCTTCGGACTGCAAGAATCTGGGAACGAGAGGGATTGCTGTGTCCGGCAGTGCCGCCGAGGGTGCGACGGCGTCCAAACTGGTAAATGCCGCCCGCGATCTCGGCCATTTTTACGGCTTCATTCAGGTCGCCGGAGTGCTCCATCCGGGGCCGTTTCTCTGGGAGCTCTCCGAGGCTCATTTCCGCGAGATTTTTGCGGCGAATGTCATGGCGAGCTATCAGATGATTCGCTTTGCCGTGCCCGAATTGTTGAAGCGGGGCGACGGGCTGGCGGTGTTCTTCGGTTCGGGGGCGGCGGAGAAAAGCCTTCCCGGCATGGCCGCCTATTGTGCCGCCAAGGCTGCCGAGGAGCACCTGGTCCGGCAGCTTGCCGCCGAAGCTCCTCAAATTACCACCTTTATCTACCGGCCCGGCGTGGTTGAAACCCGCATGCAGCAGCAGGGCCGAACCTCGGAAGGCGGCGCGTCCCAGGAAGTGCGGCGGAGCTTCTGGGGTTTCAAAGAACGGGGCGAGCTGCTTTCACCTGAGGAAGCCGCGAAAGCCCTCGTCACTATCCTGAAGTCCAATCCCCGGCGCTTTCAGGGAGGAATGGCAACTTGGCGGGACGGGGTTGGCTTGGTATGATACCTTAGCCTTCA
>JADGQM010000162.1 GCA_017881795.1 Syntrophobacteraceae bacterium | reverse complement strand
CCTCCTCGCTAACCTCTGTACCGACGCCTTCAGAAAGGCCACGAAAGCTGACATCGGCTTCAGTGCCAACGGACTGATGCGTGCCGGCCTTACCCGGGGGAAGTCGGGCGTGCAGACAGTTTACGATGTGTTCGCCGTGGCGCCCCTTGGCGCCGGTGTCGTGGATACCACGGCCGGCAGCGCACTCGTGACCGGCTACTTCACCGGCCAGGAGCTGAAGAATCTGCTCGAGTTTCTGCTTGTGGACAACCCAGCCCACCCCGGTGAGTATTTCCCCCGCACCTCCGGCATGAGGTTTCGCTACGACCCGTCCCGCCCGAAGTACGACGTCGTGACGGCCATCGAGATGGGGGACCTCGACCGTGGCTACAAGCCGATCGACATCAGCGGGAAGGAGAAGCGCCTGTACAGCCTCACCTGCCCCCTGATGCTCGCCCCGATTATTGTGGCCATCCCGAAGTACAGCAAGGGCAAGCTGGCTCTTGTCCCCAAGAACAAGGAGGGGCAGCCCCTCAAGTCCAAAGTTGAGGCACTCGCTGCGCCTCGCGAAAATTCGGGTTACCTGCTGCCGCCGCCGGGCACGACGATGGACAAGACGAGCGTCGCCACCGGAACGGGGAAGAACGCCGGTCGCGAGATCAAGGAATGGCAGGCGATCATGGATTTCCTGCGCAATCTGCCGGTCAAGAACAAGGGCGAACTGCCGGTGATCCCGGTCGATGCGCGCGCCGCAGAGGTTCGGGCGATCAAGGTAAGCTGAATGGTTACAATGGAGGCAGCATCAATAAAACATCCAAGCTTCTGGACCTCGAGAAGGTGAAGTAATCAAACAGACAACTGAAAGGACACAACTATGAAAATGAAATACTCACAAATCCTCATCGCCGCCGCGCTCGTTTGCGCGCTGGCGGGGACCGCCGCCCATGCGCAATCCGCGGCCAGTGAGAAGGCGGCTCCAGCCGCCGCCGATCAATCCGCCTATGCCACGGCGGTCGAGGCCTACATTCGGTTCTTGCCGCGCTTCTACACCTTCGGGTTTGAGAAGCTCATGACGCAAGTGCCCAAGCCGCTGACGCGGCCGGCGGCGCCGCTCAACCAGGTCGGCTATCGCCGCTCTCTGGTCACACCGGACCTGCTGTTCATCGTGCGTCCCAACAACGACACGATTTACGGGGCCGGTTACATTGACCCATCCGCCGAACCAATCCTCGTTCGCGTCCCGGACGCCGGCAAGCGCTTTTGGAGCATCCAATTGGCGGATCCCTGGACGAATATCGCGCCGGGGATCGGCTCGCGGTCGGGCAGCAAGCCCGGCCTGTACGCGATCGTCGGTCCAAAGTGGAAGGGCAAACTGCCCGATGGAGCGACCGAGGTGCGTCTCGGTGAAGGCCACTACCAGATCGTTTTACGGGTTGGCTACTCCAGCTTCGAAAATCAGGTCGACACGGATGCCGACCTGCAAAAGGCCGTGGAGACCTTGCATGGCTTCGTGGTGACGCCGCTGTCGAAGTTCTCGCCTGGCTCCATTCCCGACCGCGCGCCGAATTCCGAGGACGCGCCCCAACCGCCGACGTCATTGCGTGCCATCACGGCGGGGATGGCTGAGCGCCGGCCACTTACGCTTCTGGCTTTGATCCGGGATGCCGTAAAGGATCCAACCACCCCGCTTGACGCCGCAGATCGGACGCTGCTCGCGCGTTTCGAGAAATATCTGAACAAGGCGCTCCAGGAATTCGAATCCTCGCAGGCCGATCAATCGACGGCTGCCGCGATGACTCGTGGCCTGCACGATGCCCGCCGGCTGATCGACGAGCGTGTCCGATCCTCCAAACGCGGCGAAAACGGCTGGGTCACCATCAAGGCCGGAGAATGGGGCAGCAAGTATCTCGATCGCGCCGCCGTTGCGGACTACGCCATATATGCCAACCGGGCCGCGTCGTCGATGTATCCCGAAATCCACGTTGATCAGATTGGTGACCCGCTCGACGGCAGCCAACGCTACACACTTCGTTTCGAGAAGGGGCAACTGCCTCCAGTCAGCGACTTCTGGTCCATCACCATGTATCGCGGCGACACGCTGACGTTGGCCGAGAACCCGATAAAGCGATACTCGATCGGCGACCGCACACCCGGGCTCAAGTTCGCCGACGATGGCTCATTGACCATCTACATCCAGAAGGATTCTCCGGGCAAGGACAAGGAATCCAACTGGCTGCCCAGTCCGGCCGGCGAGTTCAACCTGATGTGCAGATTCTACGGACCCCAGCAAGCAATAATGGACGGCAAGTACAAGCTGCCTCCGGTGAAGCGCGGAGAGTAAATCCCAAGATGATATCGACTTATACAGACCAATCAACCACAGAAAGAACACAACTATGAAAACCAAAAACCGATACAATCTCATTATCGCGGCCCTCAGCTTTGCGCTGTGCGTCGTATTCGTGTCAACAGCAGGGGCGCAAGAAGTCCTGCCCAGGCCCGAACAACCCTTCGGCGGCAAGATTGGCCGCACGACAAAGGAGTCCGTAAAGGACTTCCCAAAGATGGTCGAAGCGCCCAAGGGAGCGCCGAATATCCTCATTATACTCACCGATGACGTAGGCTTCGGCGCCTCGTCCACTTTCGGCGGACCGATTCCGACGGTGACGATGGACCGGCTGGCGAACGCGGGCCTGCGCTACAACAATTTCCACACCACGGCGCTTTGCTCGCCCACGCGCGCTGCGCTGCTCAGCGGACGCAATCATCACAGCGCCAACACCGGCGTCATCATGGAACTGGCCACGGGCTTTCCCGGCTACAATTCACTGATGTCCAAGAGCAACGGGACCTTCGCCGAAATCCTCAAGCAAAACGGCTACAACACGTCATGGTATGGCAAGAACCACAATGTCCCCGACTGGCAGAGCAGCCAGGCCGGGCCGTTCGACCTGTGGCCGACCGGGCTGGGCTTTGAATACTTCTACGGTTTCATCGGCGGCGACACGAGCCAGTGGAACCCGGCTTTGTTCGAGGGCACGAAGCCCGTCGAGCCACCGACCGAGGCCAAGGACTACTTCTTCGACAAGGACATGGCCGATCACACCATCGACTGGATCCGGATGCAGCACGCGACCGCACCAAACAAGCCGTTCCTCGCCTATTACGCGCCGGGCACGGCCCACGCCCCGCATCACGCGCCCAAGGATTGGATCGCGAAATTCAAGGGCAAGTTCGATCAGGGCTGGGACAAAGTGCGAGAGGAAACCTTCGCGCGGCAGAAGGCGGCAGGCGTCATTCCTGCGGACGCGAAGCTGACCGCGCGCCCCGCCAGCATTCCCTCATGGGACAGCTTGAACGCCGACCAGAAGAAGGTCTTCGCCCACATGATGGAAGTCTATGCTGCGGCGCTCGCCCACTGCGATTACCAGATGGGCCGCATCCTCGACACCATCGAAGAGCTGGGTGAACTGAACAACACACTGGTCATTTACATCCAGGGCGACAACGGCGCGAGCGGCGAAGGCGGCATGCAGGGCTTGCTCAACGAGATGACGGTCTTCAACGCCATCCCCGAAGACATGAAGGAAGTCATTCGCCGCATGGACGAGCTCGGCGGGCCGACGACGTTCAATCACTACCCGGTCGGCTGGGCGCATGCCATGGACACGCCGTTCCAGTGGACGAAGCAGATCGCCTCGCACTTCGGCGGCACGCGCAACGGCATGGTCATCTCCTGGCCTGCGCGCATCAAGGACAAGGGCGGCCTCCGCACGCAGTTCTCCTCGGTCATTGACATCATGCCAACGCTGCTCGAAGCCGTCGGCGTGCCCGCGCCCACAAGCATCAATGGCGTCCCGCAGAAACCCATCGAGGGTGCGAGCCTCGTCTATACATTCGATGATGCAAAAGCTCCGTCGAAGCATACGACGCAGTATTTCGAGATGTTCGGCAACCGCGCCATCTACCATGACGGCTGGGTGGCCGCCACGACACCGGGGGTTGCTCCGTGGGACACGTCGGCGGAAACGGAGGGCCGACTGCCTGCCGTCCTCGACTACCAGTGGGAGCTCTACAAGGTCAGCGAAGACTTTTCCGAAGCGAACGACCTGGCGTCCAAAGAACCGGCCAAGCTCAAAGAGCTGCAGGATCTCTTCTGGACGGAGGCGGAGAAATACAATGTCTTGCCGATTGAAAACAGTCGGATCGACCGCTTCGACGTGAACAATCGGCCGAGCCTGACCACGGGCCGCGACGAGTTCACCTACTTCCCCGGCCTGGTGCGCATCCCCGAAGGTGCGGCGCCGGACGTGAAAAACAAATCCTTTCAGATCAAGGCCGACGTGGTGATTCCCGAGAGCGGAGCGGAAGGGATGCTGCTCACGCATGGCGGACGCTTCGCCGGTTACGGGCTCTACCTGCTCAAAGGCAAGCCGGTGTTCCTCTACAACCTTGCAGGCGTGGCGCGCTACAGCGTGGCCGGCGAGGAAACGCTCAAACCGGGCAAGCACACCATCGTATTCGACTTCAAATATGACGGCGGCGGCCTCGGCAAGGGCGGCGACGGCGCCTTGCAGGTGGACGGCAAGACCGTGGCCACCGGCCGCATCGAACGCACCTTGCCGTTCCGCCTTTCGCTCGACGAAACGCTGGATTGCGGCGAGGACACCGGCACGCCGGTCAGCGAGGACTACCAGGTGCCATTCAAGTTCACCGGCGAGCTCAAGACGGTCACGGTTTTCCTAAAACCCGAACCCTTGACGGCGGCGGACCAGCGGAAGCTGGACGAAAACAAAGCCGTCATCGAAGCGGCGAAATGACGGGGTGTCCGCGCCTGCCATCGCAAGGCGGCGGGCGCGATGCACCACGGAGCTCGGAGGATCATCGGAGCATCAGCAAACATTTTGAGTGCCTATTTCGGACGGCGGCCGGAGTGATCCGCCGCCTCTTGCCGACAACAAAGAAAATGCGGATTCGACAATGCCAAGATGGTCCGCGTCGGTAAACCGGTCGAGGGCGTGGCAACCGGCCCGAAGTCCGAACGGAATGTAAACCCCGTGCAAACAACTGGCATTTTGGGGCCGAAAAAGAGGTTTCGCGGAGACGGTGTTGGCGGGGAAAACGCCGCGTGGTGTTGGAGAGGTTTATGGGGGGCAGGTCACCCTATGCATCAAGCTAAAGGGTTTTTCAAAAAGTAATGCCTGCGAGTGTTTGGTAGTTGGGATGATGAAAAATGGCCATAAACAGGACCCGAAGGGTATGGCAATTTCTTTTGCTTTTCATGCCCTGAAAGGGCTTCATAAAACAGCCCAGGGTCAGCGACAGCGTCACCCTGGGATTGGAGTCCCACCCTTTTTTCTTTTACCCTGAATGGGTTACATAAAATCTTATGTCGGCATGTTCTATGTAACCCATTCAGGGTAAGATTCTTGTTGTTTCCAGCTCCCCAGGGTGGCGCTCTCGCTGACCCTGGGCTGATATACAAAGCCCCTTCAGGGCATAAGAGCAAGGAGCAAAGGCTGGATTCTTTGGACCCTCGTAGAACGCCCACAAGGAGCTATGCTGCAACGGACCTCTACCTCGGGCCGAAAGCGCCTGCGGGCAAAGAGGGGAACTGGCTCGCCACTGTGCCAGGCAGGGGGTATTTCGCCATCCTCAGGCTCTACGGCCCCACCGAAGCCGCCATCGACAAAAGCTGGAAGCCTGGCGACTTCGAGAAAGTGAAGTAAAACGCTGAGTAATCTATGGGGCCGGAAAACACGTAAAGAGGAGAGAATGATGAGAAAGAATGGTTTGGTTGCCTTCTTCGTGTTGGCGGCGGTGGCAATAATGTTTTGCCCTCTGCGGGTTCTTGCCGAAAGCGACCAGAAGGAGGCTGAAACGAATCTTGCAGAGCAGACTCAGAACCCCGTGGCAAAACTCATAAGCGTGCCCTTTCAGAACAACTTCAATTTCGGCATCGGCCCCAACAACGTCACCCAGTGGGTGCTCAATGTTCAGCCGGTCATCCCCATCAGTTTGGGACCCGACTGGAACCTGATCACCCGGACGATCATTCCGATCATCAACCAGCCTTCGCCCGCACCGGGCATTCACAGTGCGTTCGGCCTAGGGGACATCAACCCGACGCTGTTCCTGTCGCCCGCCGGTTCAAGTGAATTCATTTGGGGCGTTGGGCCGACTTTTACCTTGCCGACCGCAACCGACTCCATGCTCGGGAGCGGCAAGTGGAGCGCCGGGCCGGCGGCTGTCGCCCTGACCATGCAGCAGCCGTGGGTGGTCGGCGTCCCGGCCAACACCCAGTGGTCCTTCGCCGGGTGGAGTGACAAGTACGTCACCCAGACGCTCGTTCAGCCCTTTGTCAACTACAACTTCGAGAAGGGCCTGTACTTGGTCAGTTCACCCATCATCACATGCAACTGGGAGGCCGACGGCGGCAATCGCTGGACCGTGCCCCTCGGCGGCGGCGTGGGCAAAATATTCCACGTCGGCAAGCTGCCGATCAACAACCCAACTCCAGGCGTTCTACAACGTGGCCACACCGGACAACGGCCCGGATTGGCAGCTCCGCTTCCAAGTCCAGTTGCTGTTCCCGAAGTGATCATCGGGTTAATTTGCTGCCGGGAAACACACGAAAACGTAACCCAAGCGGCCTTTTAAATAAAAATGAAGACCGGCGATCCGATTTCCCCGCCCGGCGGCTACAAGGGAGGTGGCATGCAGATGCTGGTCAATGTCTCCATCGATCCGGCCGGCAACGTCCGGGTGTCCAACAACTGGCAGGATGCCACTTCTTGCTGCGGCCAGCCCGAGGAGGGCCTTTCGACCCGTCGTGGCGGCCAGGGCATGGTGGTGTTCTACGGCATGGCCAAGCCGGTGAGATCACTGCCGAGGCGCGCTTCTTCCACCGGCGGGTGACCAAATTCTTGTTCATTCTGCGAGATTATGAAAGAATAGAGTCACCTTTGCCCCAGGCGCCAGGGCGGCCTGGGGTTTGAGGCTGATTATTGAGACTCAACTTCCGGCAAAAGCCTTCAAAACAAGGAGAAATGAATTGGCGGAGCTCATGGACGTCATCAAAGGTCGGCGGAGTATCCGGAGATACCAGGAACAGGATGTGTCGGATGAAATGTTGAACCAGCTTTATGAGGCGGTCATGTGGACCCCTTCGTGGGCTAACACTCAATGCTGGGAATTGATCGTTGTCAAAGATCAGGAGACCAAGGAAAAGCTCCAAGGAACGATCAGCAAGGGAAATCCCGCCACTAAAGCCATGGTCAACGCTCCGGTGGTCCTCGCTCTGTGCGGCAGGCTTGAACGTGCGGGTTATTACTACGGCCAGGTGACCACCAAGTTCGGAGACTGGTTCATGTTTGACCTTGGCCTGGCCACCCAGAACCTTTGCCTTGCCGCTTGCAATCTGGGCCTTGGCACAGTGATTGTAGGGCTCTTTGACCACAATAAAGCGAAAGAGGTACTGGCCGTCCCCCCAGGCTACGAAGTCGTGGTACTCATCCCTCTCGGCCATCCTGCAAAAGAACCCGGAGCTCCAAAACGAAGAGAGGCCGATGAATTTGTCCACTTCAACAAGTTCTAAAGGTTATCGGCCTCTCTATCGCGTGGAACTTTACTGTGGAGCGAAGAACAAAACGGCGTACCAGCACGAAAAACCATCTAAAGGGTTGAAACGAATCATCAGGTGGGTCGGCTTTGGGTCATGCACCGCTCGAAGTCTTGATTGCATCAGGTGGACAGTCTGACCAGCAGGTCTTATTGTCAGCGCACGGAATAGGAAACAGGCTCCCTGAGTGATTACTCTTTTCCCTCATACTTGAAAGAGACATTGACTCTTACCCGGTAAGCAACGGGCTGACCCTCCTCAATTTTTAAATCCAGTTTCGTGATTTCGGCAATCCTCAATTCTCTCAAACTTTTGCTCGCCATCGTGACAGCCTTCATGGCTGCATCCTCCCAGGATACTTCACTGGTCCCGACTAATTCGATGATCTTGTAGACACTCATGACTTTCCTCCCTTCCAGGCCAAAAAAGCAAGACGTTCACATTTACCGTGCTCGCCGCTTTGTTCTTCCAACGTTGGCAGAGCTGGAACCGAATGTGCGGAAATGGTGCAAAAAATCTATTACACCTCGGCGGAAGTCGGTAGCCGGTTTCTGCCGGTAGGGGCGACCGGCTGGTCGCCCCTACTCCTCGACCCTGATTTGGGCCCTGATTTTGTTGCTCTGCTTTACTTGCCCGTTCGCAATGTATTCCGCATAACATTCCAGCTTGCTATAGAAAGTGGCAACATTGCGGGTCTGAATCTTGACCGTGAACCTCCCCGGACTACCGTACTCTACGCGCTCGATGTTTGAGCAGAACAGGGGCGAAATCTGCGCATAAGGCCCTTCCGTTGCCCAGCGGGAACAAACGGAACCAATCGGCTGGTTATCCTGAGCTTCGGTAGCGTAGCAGTAGAGTGGTGGTGACGAGAACGATGCTCTTTCCGTCAACCACTGGAAGCAGGCCCTTTTTATGGTCGGCTTCCCATCTGCTTCAAAGGTCACCGTGATGTCATAGGGAAGATCTTCCCCGGTGATTTCCGGCAGCATCAGACGAAGCAAACGCAATTCGCCCTGCGGTGGATTGACCAACTGCATCAACGTGCACGAGGAAAATAGTACTGACACGATCCCCCCGATCAAAACCGATGCCAGGATAGCTCTCACTTTCATGCCCCCTCCCCCGAAACGGGCGTCTGCCCGGTGCTCACTCGCATTAAGGATCATCTAGAGCGGCTCTATTTGTATCTTTAGGTTAAATCGTCCTCAGCACAGTCGTCAACCCAATTCGCACGATCTGGCGTATCGACCGGGCAAGGACCGCTGCATTTTCTTTTCCAGACCACGCACGACCTCGGCCAACCGCTCCCGGGAGATCCCCGTTGGAACCCCCATTGATTCAAAGAGGTGGACCACATCTTCGGTTGCCACATTACCAGCCGCTCCTGGTATAAAGGGGCATCCTCCCAGTCCTCCGCAGCAGGCATCGAACCTGCTGACCCCCGCCCGCCATGCCGCGTACACATTGGCCAGCCCAAAACCATACGTATCGTGAAGGTGTAGTGATAAGGGCAGCTCGCAAGTATCTTTGACCCTTTCAATCATCTCTTCCATCTGTTTTGGATGAGCAAGCCCCGCGGTATCCGCAAGGTTAACCTCGTCTGTTCCGCTTTCCGAAAGCACCTTGATGAGCTTCAACACCAACTGGGGTGGAATCTGCCCGTCAAAGCGACAGCCGAAAGCATTCATAACCCCTGCCTGAACGGTCAGGCCAAAGAACTTCGCCTGCTCGATGAGTGTGCGAGCGGCGATGGTGGCCTCTTCAACGGAACAGTTGCTGTTTTCCCGGCTGTGAGTTTCGCTGGCGGAAACAAAAATCGAAACATGATTGAGGCCCGCCGAAACCGCCCGGTCCAAACCCTTTCTATTTAACACCAAGGCAGAGTACGTGACT
>JADGQM010000161.1 GCA_017881795.1 Syntrophobacteraceae bacterium | reverse complement strand
CCGCCCTCGTGGATCGAGCCCGGGCACTCCGGCGATGCGTGGCTGGGAATGCCTCCGGGAAACGAAAACTGGACAAAGAGCTTCCGCAGCCCGGCATCATCCTGGCTGATGTTGGGATAGACCTCGCTGTACGTACCCTCGAGGTAAGTGTTGCCTACGACGGCCGGGCCGCCGTGCCCGGGGCCGGAGACGTAAATCATGTCGAGGTCGTATTTTTTGATGACCCGGTTCAAATGCACGTAAATGAAGTTCTGCCCGGGGGTCGTGCCCCAATGTCCCAGCAGCATGTGCTTCACATCCGCGAGCGCCAGCGGCCGCTTCAGCAGCGGATTGTCGTAAAGATAAATCTGGCCGACCGACAGATAGTTCGCGGCGCGCCAGTAGGCATCCATCTTGTGGAGCAGTTCCGGGGAAAGAGTTTTTGCTTCCATGATTCAATTCTCCCTTTTTCCGCCAAGGTCGAGAACGCCGCAAACCGTCTCGGCGAGCATGAATTCTTCGTCCGTATGAAGGTGGCCTCCGGCAGTCCAATCCGCTCAATCCCGCCCTCCAGAATCCGTCGGAGCGAGCCACCGGCCTCGAACAGTGCGAACTTGATGCTCGATGAGCCGCCATTGATCGTCAGGATGCCGGGGTTAGCTGGTTTCATGGATGACTCCTTCGTTGTCTTTTCTTCCGTCGATCGGATCATCGCTGCCACAGGATTCGTGCGTCTTCCAGTGGAATCGCAACGCCGTCGCAGTGCGGGATCACTCGCACCGTATAGTCCGCTGCTGGACGGGCCGCAGACACAACCGCGCTGTAAATGGTGCCACCCGACGCGCCCGCCGGTTGTCGGGCGAGCTTCATCTCCTGCCGCACAGGACCGCCGCCGTTGACGCCGTCGGCATAAAGCTCTACCCGCACCGCCTTCGGGTCGAGGTCATTGAGATAGACCTGAACCTCGAATGCATGCTGCTTCTCTTTGGTCTCGACCTTCACTTCGCCGAAGTGCAGCGTGGCCCATTTCTGCTCCAGTGCTTGGTGCCAATTAACTATCTGCCTGCCTACTGCGCCCTTACCAGCAGCGCGCTCACGGTAGGCTGACGCAGCCGGAAGGTAGTGTTGCTCGGTGTATTCGCGCACGGTGCGGTTCGCGGAAAACTGCGGTGTCAATTGCGCCATGCTTTCACGCATCCGCTTGACCCATGCGGAGGGAATGCCACTCTCGTCTCGGGCATAAAACTCCGGGATCACCTCGCGCTCGAGAAGGTCGTAGAGCGCGTCGGCTTCGGCGGCATCCCAGGCCGGATCGTCGCCATGCTCCCGGCCGTCCCCCAACGCCCACCCCACTTCAGGCACGTAGGCTTCCGCCCACCAGCCGTCCAACACCGAGAGATTGATGCCTCCATTGACGAGCACCTTCATGCCGCTCGTTCCACATGCCTCCCAGGGTCGCCGTGGCGTGTTGATCCAGACGTCCACCCCCTGCACCAGGTGCTCCGTTAACAGCATATCGTAGTCACTGAGGAAGATCACATGGGGGCGGGCCTCAGGATGGCGGATGAAACGCGTCCACTCCTGAATCAGGGCCTGCCCCGCCTGGTCTGCCGGATGGGCCTTGCCGGCGATGATGAGTTGCACCGGGCGCTCAGGATTGGATAACAGACGAAGCAGTCGCTCTGGGTCGTGCAGCAGCAGGTTCGGCCTCTTGTAAGTCGCGAAGCGCCGCGCAAACCCCAGTGTCAATGCGTTGGGATCAAATAGATGTTTCGCGCCGTCAATCGCCTCGGGCGACGCACCGGAGACCGCCAGTTGCCCGGACAATCGCTCGCGAGCGTATTCAATAAGAGCCTTGCCGGCGGCGATGCGAAGTTGCCAAAGGCTGGCGTCGGAGACGCGGCGAATGTCCTGCTCCAGGGTATCAACTGTCCCCAACCAGCGGCCTTTTCCACAGGCTTCCGTCCAAAGATCATCGGCCGGGGCCGAGTCCCAGGTCGGCATGTGGACTCCGTTAGTCACATGTCCGACCGGGATTTCGTCCTGCGGCCAGTGCGGAAAGAGAGGCAGAAAGATGTGCCGGCTCACCTCCCCGTGCAAGCGACTCACGCCATTGACTGCTCCGCTCCCCCGGATTGCCAGATAGGCCATGTTGAAACTCTCCGACGAGTCGCTCGGATTCTGGCGGCCCAGGGCCAGCAAATCGTGGAGTGTTATGCCGAGCTTTTGCTGAGCATAACCACCGAGGTATTGCTCGATGAGGGCCGGAGCGAAACGATCAAAGCCGGCGGTCACTGCCGTGTGGGTGGTGAAGAGGTTCCCCGCTCGCGTGACGGCCAGGGCGACTTCGAAGGGCTGCCCGGTTTCTTCCATGAAACTTCTGGCACGCTCCAACACAGCGAAGGCCGCATGCCCTTCATTCAGATGACAGACTTCCGGTTGGATGCCGAGTGCAGTGAGCAGCCGCCAGCCGCCGATCCCGAGGAGCAGTTCTTGCTTGAGGCGCAGCTCCGGCCCGCCGCCATACAACTCGCTGGTAATCCCTCGATGAGCAGGGAAGTTCGCCGCGTCATTGCTGTCCAACAGGTAAAGCTTGACTCGACCGACTTGGACCTGCCATGCACGCAGCCAGACTGAGTAACCGGGTAACGCGATCTCCAACCGCAACCACTCCCCGTTCGCTTGGCGCAGAGGCGTGATCGGCAACTGTCCGGGGTCGTTATACGGGAAGAGGGCCTGTTGCGCTCCTCCCTTGTCGATCACCTGGCGAAAATAGCCTTGCTGGTACAGCAGCCCCACGCCGACCACCGGCACGCCCAGATCGCTGGTGGCTTTGAGTTGATCGCCGGCTACATTGCCAAGCCCGCCCGAGTAGATGGGCAGCGCTTCGCTCAACATAAATTCCATGCTGAAATAAGCGGCGCAGGTCAGGGAACCCTGCGAATGATTCTGCTGAAACCACGCGGGCGCCTCCGCCGCTTGCCGCGTGGTCTGCACCAGGCCATCAACGTTTTTGCGAAAAACGGGATCGGCCAACTCGCGATCGAGCTGGTCGCGCGAGACCGTCTGGAGGACAACCCAGGGGTTATGGGTGATTTCCCACAGTTTGGGATCAAGCTGCCGCCACACTTTGTCGGTAGCATGATCCCACGACCAGCGCATATCCAAGGCCAGCTCCGCCAGGGAATCGAATCCCTCGATTTCCGTGGGTAGAAGATTGTATACGGGGTGGCTGACACGGGTTCGTTTGCTCATGATCTCTCCCTCACATTTGTTTCGGACTTGATCCCCGAACGCATCAACTGGGGTTCCCCTCATAATGCCGTGGTCACCTTTGCGCCAAGGTCTCCATCAGCTTGTCGAACGGCTTGTTGAATTTCTCGACTCCTTCGTCCTCAAGTTGCCGCGTCACCTTGTCGATGCTGATGCCCAGTTCCGGCAGTCGCTCCAACACCCAGCAGGCTTCCTTGAGATCTTGTTCGAGCCGGGCTTTCGGCTCTCCGTGGTCGCGGTAAGCGTCAAGAGTTTCCAGCGGGGCCGTGTTGACCGTATCCGGTCCGATGAGGGCCTCGACGTATTTCACGTCACTGTAGTCCGGGTTCTTGGTGCTGGTGCTGGCCCAGAGCAGCCGCTGGACACGAGCGCCCTGAGCAGCCAGCTTCCCAAACCGGTTGCTGCCGAAGATCTCTTTGTAGATTTGATAGGCCATCTTCGCGCTGGCGATGGCAACTTGCCCGCGCACCTTTTTCGCGAGGTCTGCCTCCTTGCCGCCTTGCGCGATAGGTTTATCCAGCAGCGGATCCACCAGCGCATCAATGCCGCTTAGAAAGAAACTGGCCACCGACGCCACATGCTCCTCTGCGTGATGGTCGCGTGCAACAATCGACTGTTTCTTCATATCGAAACCGGATTGTTGTGGTTCCTTGATAGCCGCTTCGGCGGCCGTGTGCAATGGATAGGTCGCTACTATAATTGTCTTGTTTCAAGCCTGGCTCACTTGTGCAGGAAAGGCAGAATCAGTCTGAAAGTGACTCCCCGATCGGGGTTGTCCAGTATTTTCAGGGACCCGTCATGAGCTTCCGCGATCTTCTTCACAATGGGAAGGCCGAGACCTGTTCCCTCTTTCTTGGTGGTGAAGAACGGCGAAAAGATCAGATCTCTTCGATCCTTAGCAATACCGGAACCCAGATCTCTCACGTCGATGATAATCCTCCTCCGCTCCTGGTGACAGATAACCGTGACGGTTTCTGCTTCGGGCGAGGCCTGAACGGCGTTCACGACAAGATTGATGAAGGCCTGCTTGATGCGCATGCCATCCAGAGGCGCCGGAGCGATCTTGCCCAAGAACTGACTTTGAATCCTCACTTGTCTGTCTTTGGCCACAGTCTCAACAACGGCAAGGCTTTCCTGAATAAGCCGGTCGATGCTCTCATCCGCCAAGTGTAATTCCAGAGGCTTCGAAAAATCCAGCATATCTTTGACCATATTTTCCAGCCGGGCGGTTTCTTTAACCACAATGTCCAGTTTCTCATGGCAAGGATGGTTCGCGTCGATGTGCCTCTTCACCCACAGAGTGAAGCCGCCAATGGCAATAAGCGGGGTCTTCATGTCATGGGCAACGCTTGATAAGGCTCTTCCCATGGCTGCCAGGTTCTCGGCTTCCCGCAGGCGCTGCTGGTGCACCAGTTCCCTGTCACGCAGTATTCCCAGTATGGCTCCTACAGCATTGTAGAGAACCAGCTCCATGATGTTGTTGAAATCACCAGAGGAAAAAGCGTTCCAGTGCACGGCTGTGAACGGGATCAGGATAACACTGATCCCGATGGAAGTCGAAAGACCGCCCCGCAGGCCGAACCAAAATCCCGCAAGGATCACCGGCAAAAAGAAGAGCCCCTGATAGAGGATATGATACTTACGTTCACTCATCTCTGTAAAATAGTGAGGGATAGCGATGCTCACAACGAGAAATACGAGGAGGAGGACTCTTGATTTTGTGCTCATCTTCAACATAGTCAGTTTCTTTCCCCTGGGTGCACTCTGATTCCAGAGCCTGCCAACATTTTCTCCGGTTTCCTGGGTTACGCCTTCATAATTAGATGATCGAAAACAGGAGATTTTACCTCCCGTTCGTACCGAGCAAAAGGAACCCCGCTTTAGCGTCGCAAGGTGCAAATAAAAACAGCACTTACCCGTTTCTTGAGAGGTATCGGAGCACGAGCAGAAGCGCTCATTCCCTTTGAGGTAGGCTCGTTGAGGTTCGAATCCTTCCTTTGATAGAATAGGCAATCCACCTTCTTTTTCCCCCTGACATTTCTATTACTTTCCTGTTGCATGGTCAACTCAAACAGGTGTCTTTAACCGCGTAAGATACACGGACAGAATGAATGGGACAGGAGCCGCAACGTGCCGCATTATCAGATGGCGCGAGCCCGGAACAAAATAGGCAAACGGCAAGAGCCATTTCCCGTATCTCCGGAACCACACCTCTGCTTTTGCCTGATGATCCTCAGAGAATCTGAATATTCGGCTGCCCATTTTGCGCACCACATAGAGGCCGGGGAAACGGCCAATCGTGTAGCTGAGGGTAATACCGAGGCAACTTCCACCAAACGCTGACAACAAAGTGGGCGCCAGGTGCAATTCCCCCCTATAAACCAGGAAACCGGCAAAGGTCAGAAGGGTTTCGTCCGGTACAGGAAGGCCGGCAATACCGAGCATGAGCAGAGCGGTCAGCCCCCAATACCCGTAACTGGATATCCAGTGCGCGGCGATCAAGCCTATCATATCACCTCTCAGGAATCCTCACCGATGATCCCATGCTTCTTCATTTTGTATCGCAACACCCGCTCGCTTATGCCAAGAACTTCAGCCGCCTGAGTCTGAACCCAGTCTTTTTGCTCCAGGGCGGAGAGGATCATTTCCCGTTCCATGGCGTTGAGGCGCTCGATCAACTTACCCTCGGTAGTAGCCTCGTGGCGGCGAATTTCTCCGGGGAGGTCGGAGGGATGCACAACGGAACCCCGGGCAAGCGTAATGGTCCGCTGGATGGCATGCTCGATCTCACGAACGTTGCCGGGAAAGGGATACTTGATAAGAGTGTCGAGGGCTTCATGACTGACGCGCAACGCTTTGTGGGCATAGCGTTCGAGAAAGAAGGCCACCAGCACGGGAATGTCTTCCCGGCGTTCGCGCAACGGAGGGATTTCGATCTCCAGGACCTTGATGCGATAATAGAGGTCCTCCCGGAATTGCCCTTCATCGATCATGTGCTTGATATCCCGGTTTGATGCCGAAACCAGGCGCAGGTCGAGATGGATTTCGCTTTCGCTGCCCACGCGGCTGATCTTGTTCTCCTGCAGAGAGCGCAGCAGCTTTGGCTGGAGGTTGAGGGGCATTTCACCGATTTCATCCAGGAAGAGCGTTCCCCGGTCGGCCAGTTCCATGCGTCCACGTCGCCGGCTCACGGCTCCCGTGAAGGCCCCCTTTTCGTGGCCGAAGAGCTCGCTCTCGAACAGATTCTCCGGTATCGCAGCGCAATTGACTTCAATGAAAGGCTGATCCTTCCTGGGGCTCAACAGGTGCAGGAGGCGGGCAATGAGCTCTTTGCCCGTTCCGGTCTCTCCCAGGATGAGCACGGGCCAGGGGCTGTCCGCCGTTCTGCGGACCAGGGAGATGACCTCTTTCATCGCCGGGCTTCCGGCGATGATCCGTAACGGCAAAGGCCCGTCTTCCACCGCTTCTTTCACGACGGCAACATCTTCCTCAACGGTGATCTCCCGTTCGATCTCTCTGATTTTGTTCAGGAGGAGAGCAAGATCTACGGGTTTTTCCAGAAATTCGTCGGCCCCGAGCTTCAGGACCGTGACTGCGGTTTGCACGTCGCCGTAAGCGGTGATCAGGATAACGTGGGCCAGCGGGTTGATCGCTTTCATCTTTGCCAGGACCTCGCCGCCTGTAGCTCCTGGCATGTGATGATCGAGCAGCGAAAGATGGACCGCCTGCTTTTGGAAAACATCCAAAGCTTCCTCACCGTTCGCAACGGCGATAACCCGGTATCCCTGGTTGACCAGAAAGCCGGCAAGCATTTCCCGTTGAATGGGATCATCATCAACGACGAGGATTTTCATCGAAAAATTGTCCTTCCTTTCCATAAGGAAAGGGTCGCTCTGTGACGTTTCCAGCATGATAGGAAAAGTGGGTGAAGTAAAACAATGGCAGGATCTTGGAGGGAAGATTTTTATCAATGGGGAAATTTGGAACGCAAGAAGCGATATACCGCTGTTCCAGGGCGAAAAAGCGCTCATTGAAAGGGTGGAAGGGTTTGTATTGACCGTGAAAAGGGTGCCCACCGTTTCCCGTTCAAGAAAAATCAAGTAGAATTGAAGCCGAACTGATGGGGATTTGGACGTTAGCTGGTCGAAACGATTGAAACAAGAAAGGGAAAATCATGAAACATTTGAAACTTGTTGTTCTGGCTGGATTGGTAACAGTGTTCTTTATTGCAGGTATGGCATTTGCCCAGGGTGGCGGTCAGGGTAAGGGCGGTCAAGGTGCTCCAATGTTGGGTTGCCAGGAACGTTTTGAATCCATGGATACCAACAAAGATGGACAGGTCACCAAAGACGAATTCCTGGCTGCTCCACATCATAGGGGTAATGCCGAACAGATGTTCAAGACGATGGATGTCAACGGACGTGGTTACCTAACCAAAGATGACTTCTGCTCAGGCAAAGGAATGGGAATGGGTAGAGGAATGGGTCAAGGTCAGGGCAAAGGAACGAATCAGTAGGACTTCGAATCAGATGGAGGGTGATCTCCAGCTCATCACCCTCCACCGCAGAAACCTTCTTATCACTCCAGTCTATTTCGCTCAACCACTCTTGTTTTCCCATAAGTTGAAGTTCTTCTTCAACGTCCTCGCTTGGCGTGCGGAGTGATGCATTTCGGGCAAAGGGAGAAATAGAAATGAACAATTTTCAAAAAAGGACCTCGCATCTGGTGACCTGGATGGTGCTTTGTTTCGTCTTTGTTGTCGTCGCTCCCGTCCTGTCTGATGACCGCAAGGCACTGAAGCACCAATCTGACAAAGGCGTCGGGCATGCCTTTAAAAACAAAGACCACGGCAATGAAACCACCGGAGAGATTGCAGCCTGGATGTTCGGGGTAGCCAATTTCCCCGTGGCATTGAGTATTATTCTCAAAGCCTTTGCGGACATGGTGCCAGCCAGACTGAATCTCAGAGATCCGGTAATAAGATTCAATCGGCAACAGAAAAAGCACCTCATTAAATTGCATTACTGGTTGAACCCTATTGCCCTTGGCATTGCTCTGACCCACTTTTTGTTGTCCATGTGCAGGTCAACCACATTGCCGGAATGGGGCTTGGGAATCATGGTGCTGACTGCCCTGCTTGGGATAATGATGAAATTCAAACTGTCACCGGCATCGATGAGGCAAAAGGTCTTCAAGTTCCATACAAGTCCAATTCTTTTGATCGCTGCAATTTCGATCTTGTTGATCGGGCACTCGATTGCAGGCTGATTGGGCTAATTCGAGCCAGTGGCCAAGGTCTGTTGTTTGCTGTTGTATAATCGGACCTCGACCTTGCTGGTTGCTTTTGGAGCTACGTCCGTTTGAATGCTCAGGACAGTCACCAGATGCGGGCCTGGTCGGAGGTTTGCCATATTGGGGCGGACTTCAAGGCTGAACCCGGCTTTCTTAGGAAGCGGCTTGTTGGTGACCACGAGCAATTTCTTGTCATAAGTGAGCTTGGTGATCTTGAAGACTTTGTGCGGGTTGTTCACTACAGTGATTATTTTCGAAAAGACCGGCTTCTGGGAGGGGAGTTTGCCGAGGGCAATCGATTTCGGCTGCACCGCGATTTCATTTTCCATGTTGCCAGTCACGCGAATCGTGATCGTACTTTTGCCGGGAAGATCGGTGTTCAGTTTGACGAACCCACTGTAGGTTCCTTCCTTTGCCGTATTGGTGACGTTCAATCGATAATGCCGGCCTTTTTGTACGGTTTCCAGCTGGTAGTCCACCTTCCCTTTCAGATCGGTTTCGACGTTACGAATGTGGAATGGCTCCCCGGCGCTGACAACTTCGATGGAGGCCTTCTTGAGTTGCTTGCCGCCGCTCCCAAAGGAGATGGTGTTGCCGGGGCGCACTTGAAGCAATGGTTTGGCGGTGCCTTTGACGCTCAGCGTGGCGTCATCACTGTCGGGATCGTTCGTAAAAACCCCAACCGTTCTTTCCAGAGGCCCTTCATGGTCGGCAAAGTCCACGGTCAGGGTGATCCGGCCCGCTCCTCCTGGTGGGATGGACTCGTCAAAGTCGGTCTTCAAACAGCCACATGTTGGACCCACTTGATCGATCCTCAGGACGGCGTTGCCGGTGTTCCAGACGACGAAATCATGGGAGACGACACTCCCTTGCATGACTTCCTTGAAATCAAATGTAGTTTCGGAAAGCAGCATGTGCGGGGCTTCCTGAGCAGTTGCCAGGAGCAGCTTTCCCCC
>JADGQM010000160.1 GCA_017881795.1 Syntrophobacteraceae bacterium | reverse complement strand
GATGGCGGCAGTGATAAGAAGACCGACAAGAGGATCTGCCAAGGGGTAGCCCAGCCAGACGCCGAAGGCGCCGAACAGTACGGCCAAACTGGTCAAGCCGTCCGCACGTGCGTGGTAGCCATCGGCAACGAGAGCCGCGCTGCCGATTTCCTTGCCAATCCTGATGCGCAGGATCGCCACCGCTTCATTGCCAACGAAGCCGATGATTGAGGCCATAGCCACCGCCCACAAATACCCGACCGGCTGGGGGTTGAACAGGCGATTGAAAGATTGATAGCCGGCGACGATGGCGCTCAACAATATCGTCAAGACAATGACCACCCCTGCCAGGTCTTCCACGCGGCCATAGCCGTAGGGGAACCGCCTGCTCGGCTGCCATCGCGCCATGGTGAAAGCAATCCACAATGGGATCGCCGTGACCGCATCGCCGAAATTATGAATCGTGTCGGCAAGAAGTGCCATGCTTCCTGAAAACAGCACCACAACCACCTGAAAAACGGCAGTAGCCAGCAACCCAAGAAGTGACCACTTGATCGCCCAATTGCCTTGCTGGTCCGAAAGCACAGCGGGATCCACGGCACCGTGAATGTGACGATGGTGGTCAGGCGGTTGGCTGCCTTTATGGGAATCTCCGTGACCGAACATCTCTGATGAACCTCAAGTCCTAAGTCATACTTCGTCCTACTCGCCTCTGCCTCTCTCACATCGCCGATCACCCTTGATGATGCTCCTGAAATGTTGATTGTGCAAGGGACTAAAGAAAGAGTAATCATTAGGAGTTGATACGAGAATAGCATTTCCAACGATTTTAGCACTCGCAAATGGTTAAATTCATGATGGTCAAATCGGCAAAAAACAAGTTAATGTTTGCAACTTCAAAGTTGTGAGATGGGAACCAACTGATGTTTCCAGGTTTTTGACTGCTCGCATTGATGCTGAAGGAAAAACGAAGACAATGAAGGCCCGCACCAGCGATCGAATTTTGAAGGGACCGAAGCGGGGTCCCCACCGGTCCTTTCTCAAGGCTGTCGGTTTCTCCCACGAAGATATCATGGAAAAACCTCTCATCGGGATCGCGAATTCCCACAATGACATCTTTCCCGGTCACGCCCATCTGAACCGGATCTCTCAGGCCGTCCGGGAAGGCGTTTTCGCGGCCGGTGGCCTCCCCTTCGAGTTTCATACCATTGCCCTTTGTGATGGGATTTGCATGGGCCACGAGGGGATGCGCTGCCCGCTGCCAAGCCGTGAGCTCATCGCCGATTCGGTCGAGCTCACGCAGTTGGCCCACGCCTTCGACGGGCTGGTCCTGGTTACGAACTGCGACAAGATTACTCCGGGGATGATGATGGCCGCAGCCCGCTTGAACGCGCCAGCCATCCTGATCAGCGGAGGAACCATGCTGTCGGGTTTTTGGCGCGGCAACCGGATCGACGACATCACCATTTTCGAGATGATGCCAAAGGTGGAGCGAGGCGAGGTATCCCTCGCCGAACTTCATGAGATCGAAAGAGCGGCGAGCCCTGGCGTTGGCTGTTGTCCCTCCATTGCTACGGCGAACACCATGAACTGCCTCGCCGAGGCCCTGGGGTTGGCCCTGCCCGGGAACGGCGCGATTCCCGCGGTCTCGGCAGAACGGATTGTGCTCGCCAGGGAGACCGGGAAACGGATCGTTGCCCTGATCCAGGAGGACTTCAGGCCGGACCGCATTTTCACCATTAAAAACCTCGAGAATGCCGTAGCGGTCGATATGGCCATCGGTGGCTCCACCAACTCGGTGCTGCACCTTATGGCGATGGCCTACGAAGCCGGCATTCCGGTCGGCCTGGAGCTCTTCGACCGCATGAGTCGCACGGTCCCGCGCCTCTGCAACCTCAGGCCCAATGGCCCTGATTTCATGGAGGACCTGTGGCGGGCTGGAGGCATTCCCGCCGTGATGAAGGAATTGGAAGCGGGCAACCTGATCCATCTGGATACGAAGACTGTAGCAGGAGGCACCCTGGGAGAACTGCTCCAGAGCGTTAATCGGGGAGATGGGGAAATCATTCGGCCAGTTTTGAATCCTTGGGATCGCGAAGGGGGAATCGCTGTCCTTTATGGAAATCTCGCCCCGGAAGGAGCCATCGTCAAACAGTCTGCTGTTGCCCGCAGCCGGCGGTTCCATCGCGGCCCGGCCCGGGTCTTCGGGAGCGAAGAAGACGCCGTGGAAGCTATGCTGAGACGAGTTGTTCAGGAAGGAGAAGTCATCGTTATCCGTTATGAAGGTCCGAAAGGGGGACCCGGCATGAGGGAGATGCTTCTTGCAACCTCAACTCTCGTTGGCATCGGGCTGGATCGCTCCGTGGCCCTAGTTACCGACGGTCGCTTTTCCGGGGCAACCAGAGGTCTTGCGGTGGGACATGTCTCGCCTGAGGCCATGGAGGGCGGGCTCATTGCCGTCGTCAGGGACGGCGACATTATCGAGATCGATGTCGAGCAGAGGAGGCTCAACCTTGAGGTTGGCCCGGCTGAGGCAGACAAACGATTCAGCATCTGGCAAGCACCCGCTCCGAAGGTTACCAGAGGTTATTTGGCCCGCTATGGCCTCCTGGCTACATCGGCATCAACGGGAGCTGTCCTGAAAGCGCGCCTTTAGGTGTAACTCCACACAAATGAGTGTCCGGTATCACCCGTCATGCCCACGAAGGCGGGCATCCAGACTTTTCTTCTGGATTCCTGCCAAAAACATGCGGGAATGACGTTCTTAGCTTATGGTCACCTATTTCTATGGAGCAACACTCACCGGACGGCTAAATTCTTTGCCATTCCGTTTCCTCCAACGTGGATACGGAGCCCCTGAATTTGAACGCTTGACCTCATGCTGCGACCGCATTACAAAGACTGCGGAAAAATTGATTTTGATGCTCACAGCATGCGGGACACGGACGATAGTTCAGGAATCCTTACAGCCAAATAAAGTGACCCACACCCCTTCGGCAACCCATAGCTACCGGCTTGTCTGGGTTGCCACCCTGTTGTTCTACGCAGCGTATTACGCTCTCCTCATACCCATGCCCCTCTACCTTACGGGAATCGGCCTTCCCGACTGGCAGGTGAGCGTCATCCTCGGCGCCTTCGCTATCGCGTCGCTTATCGGACGCCCTATCGCCGGAGTACTCACGGATACCTGGGGGCGGCGGCAGATGCTTTTCGTGGGAGCGGGATCGCTCCTGATTGGCGCCACCTGCGTCAGCTTGACCACTCAACCTGCGCTGCTCTTTATTTTCCGGATTCTCCAAGCCTCGGGCCATGTGGCGTTTACCACCGCAGCCTTCGCCCTCGTCGCCGACCTTGCCCCCATCGAGCAGAGACTTTCGGCTCTGGCCATTTTCGGCATCGCCGCGAACCTCTCCATGAGCCTCATTCCTGCTGCGACCAATGCCATTCTCGGCCTCGTCACGCTCAAGGGCGCATTCTGGCTTGCCGGCGCCCTGGCGGCCGGGAGTGGGCTTCTGGCCGGATTTATCAAAACGAAAGTGCTTGCGCACAAGCGTCCTCACGCATGGCGGATGGTCTTCAGAGTGGAACGCGAACTGATCCTCCCCATGCTGATCTCATGGTTGTTCGGAGCCGGTTATGGCGCATTCCTTCAATTTCTGCCGCTGCTCGCCGAACGGCGGAGCCTGGGCCCCGTTGGGCTGGCCTATACCACCTATGGCGTGAGCATCATCCTCACCCGTATCGCCTCGGGACGTCTCTTTGATTTCGCCAATCGCAACCGCATCATGGCTGCCGGCTTCATCTCGCTTGCTGCCGGGCTGGCGGGATTTGCTTGCGCCGGAAGCCTCACGACGCTGCTTTGCGGCGTGGTGCTGGTGGGAGTGGGGAGCGGCATTCTTCACCCCGCCCTCATTGCGGTTCATGTGGATGCGTTGCCCACGGAGCGGGGCCGCGCAGTCTCGGACTTTTACCTGGCGTTCGACTTAGGGCTTGGAATAGGTGCCTGGATCATGGCGCCGGCTTTGCAATGGTTTGGCATTACGGGACTTTACGTCGTCGCGGCCGTGCTTTCGGCGCTTGGGTTCCTGCTGGTCCCGTACATCCAACCCTCCTCATCCATCGAGGAATTGAAGTCCAGGTAGTGCTTTGACAGTGAAACCCTTTGCCGAGACAATGCAGGGACAGCATTGCCCCTCAACCCATGCCTATCCGCCCTCTTGGGCGGTATGCCACACGACATAGTAAAATGCCGCGCCTGCCAGCAGGAGGATGATCCCCCATAGGAGGACCGATAGCCAAAACCTGCGCGCCGCTTTCTTGCCCTTTGAGCTGGGGAGATTGCCCTCCCAGCGACACTCGTGATTGCGGCATCGATAGCGACGAATAGAATAAAATCGATTTATTAAACGATCGACGGGACGGCGGTGGATTACGGCCAAAGAACGACGACCGCAGGACGGACAGGTGTGACTGCGCCGGGAGCGTTTACGATGAGCTTGATCTTCAGGGTTCTGTTCTGCATCGCTATTTTGCATGATCTGACACTCACCCCTTCGCACGGATACTCGTTAAGTTCGAAATCTTTCCCTTCAACCGCAGAGATCGCTGAGACCGCAGAGAAGATGAAGCTCTTATTCTCTGCGCTCTCAGCGGCTCTGGTCGTGGGCTGCCACTTTTCAGAAAGGAAGACTCTTAACACATGCAATTATAATACGGTGGTCGTGATTTTGGAACCGCTCACCGCGAAGGCGCAAAGGACGCGAAGACACAGGAATGCTTTTCCAAATGGATTGATCCTTTGCGAAACCTGGCGGTCTTCGCGTCTTTGCGGTGAATTGAGCAGCCCGGCGGTGAGCGGTTACTAAGAATCAAGACCCGGCGGGGATTGCGCTTTTTAGAAAAGCCTTCACATCCTCGGTCAGGCGCTGCAAAGATGGCCGGTGCGTGTAGAGCATATGGCCGCCCTCGTAAAACTGCACCTGGATATTATTCTGCAATTTAGGATCGAGACCGACATGGTTCAAAGAATACTGAGTCCCCAGATAGGGCGTATCCAGATCATAGTAGCCGCAAGCCGCAAACACCCTTGCATACGGGCTCCTGTTGATAACCTTGTGGAAAGTGTCAAGGATGCTTACGTAGCCGTGAATAGCCGACCCCCAATTCCATTGGCTATTTGCCTCCTCGGAAAGAAACACGTAGGGGAGATCGCTTTCGAATTTAAGCTCATCGCGCACATACTCATTCAAAGCAGCCGTGTAGGGAGCGACCGTCATGACCACTCCGGGATCACTCAAGAAGTCGCCGGTATGGTCGGAGCTGGTCGTCCTGCTGTCAACCAGACCCACACTCAAATGCTCTGCTCGCAGCAGTTCATTCATGAAGGCCGATCGGGTGATGCGCAGGTCGTTGTCCTCGACAAAGGCCTTGGAAAGCCCGGTATACTTTGCCAGCATCTCGGCGGTCTTCTCCCGTTCCCCGCCGGATAGGCTATCCCCTTTAGCCAGCGCTACCAGATAGTCCTGGAGGGCCCACTTTTCGACCTCAGCGAGCGTCTTGCCAAAATCCTGTTGGAGCTCGGGAGCAAGCTTCTTGTGATACCAGGCTGCAGCCGTGTACGCCGGCAGAAACAGAGCGTAGGGGAGGTCGTTGCCCGAATCAAAGGAAAAGCTCTGGAAATCGATTGCCGAGGAGATAAGAATCAGACCGTTGACGCTCATCCCATAGGAGTCGTACAGGTAATTGGCCAGGCCCACCGCCCGCAGCGTGCCATAGCTCTCCCCGGCAAGGAACTTTGGGGAAGACCAGCGTCCGGCTCGCGAGGTGTAAAGGCGAATGAAGTCCCCAACCGACTGAATATCCTCCTTTATGCCATAAAACTGCTTGGGCGTTTCCCCGGGCGCCGCCCGACTGAAGCCGGAGCCGACCGGATCGATGAAAACCAGGTCGGTGTCCCAGAGCCATGTGAATTCGTTGTCGATGGCTTTGTAGGGTGGTGGTTGAGGCTTTTCGAAGTCATCGATGGGCACCCGCTTCGGGCCTACCGCGCCAAGATGCAGCCAGACGGAGGATGCTCCCGGGCCGCCGTTGAAAAGAAAAGTAATCGGGCGCTGGGAACCATCCTGTTGGGGCTCTTTGACATAAGCGACGAAGAACATGTCGGCTTTGGGCTTACCGGATTCGTCTTTCAACTGCAGGCACCCCGCCGTGGCGGTATAGTTCAATACCTGTTCGCCCTTCTGGAGGGCATGATGAGTTATCGCGAGCTTTTCAGCCGGGGATGGTTTCTCGCCGGCTCTTGTGGGGGCGGCTGAGGACGCCGAAGGGGGTTCTTGGACTTTTTTTTCTTCAGCCGAATATCCCCAGGAGGGACCGAGAAGCAGCAAGGCAATGATCAACAACATCCTGATCGACATTTCCTATCCTTTCACCAGGGGTGTCGTTTACGGACCCCCTTCTCAAGCGCCTTGAATATTTGTCTTGTCAATGGTAAATCGCCATTTGCAGTAATGATCTTGGGGATGGGGGTCGGGTGGCGCATAGATACATTCTACTCTAATAGCAGGATCGATTTCCTGAGCAAAGGTGGTGAATTCATCCCGATGCATCTCCTTGCACGCATATTCCGTGAGACCATGCTTGAGCCTGGCTTCCTGAGTAGCACAACGCGGCACGGTGATGATCACCTCATCGTCCCTTTCCTCAAACCGATAGCCGATGAGCAACGCCCAGGGAAAGAGCTTTTGAGCCTGAACGAAGCCTTTCAACCCTTTTTCTTTGATGTCAAACCGTTTCTTCAGGTCTTTAGCGGCCATCTTGGCCACCCTTCCCCAAACCTTCTGGTTGATGCTTTCCGCAGTGACCAGGTCGAATCGTTCTTCCGTGTAGAGGAACCAAAATGCATCGGCAACCCGATAATGCCACAATAAAAACTCGAGATACTTGCGGACCTCCCCTTCGTCCATCTGCTGCAATAACTCCAAGTCCATATGACCTCCAGGTGTTGGTAAGGTTTGACACGAATAAGATATTATTGTTTCCGCGTTTCCTTACCACAAAACGTACAAATGGTACACCCGTCAGGAGTGACGAGCCAGGGTTCATCCGGGAACGCATTGCTCGAATTGGACGAGCGTAGGGGGCGGACTTTATGTCCGCCCGCAATTGGCAACGATTTCGGTGCATTTCGGGAGGGGATAAACCCCTCCCCTACGGCCTAAATTCAGATCTGCGGGGTTCCAGGATGGAAACGAACCAATATGTGCACAGTGAAAACAAGGGGCTGACCATGCCGGATGATGCTAAACGACCTCTGATCCAGGCCCGGGGGCTAAGCAAGAGTTACCGGCTGGGGGCAAGTGAAGTGGTTGGCCTCAACAACATCGATCTCCATTTGTCCGCAGGGGAGCTGGTGGTCTTAAAAGGCAACAGCGGTTCCGGAAAGAGCACCCTCCTGGCGCTGCTGGCGGGGCTCGACCAACCAACAGCCGGGGACCTCATCGTGGCCGACCAGAATCTCAAGAAGGCGACACCGAGGCAACTCACCCAATACCGAAGGGAAATTGTCGGCGTGGTCTTTCAGTCCTTTAATCTGCTACCCACCCTCACGGTGCTGGAGAACGTCTCTCTCCCCGCTCTGTTGGCCGGCCATCGGCATCCAGAGGTCAAAGCCAAAGCCCTGCAACTGCTCGCATCGCTGGACCTCACGCCGCGCCTCCATCACCTGCCGGCGCAACTTTCCGGAGGGGAGATGCAACGAACCGCCATCGCCCGCGCTCTGATCAACGACCCGGCAATTATTCTTGCCGACGAACCTACAGGAAACCTTGACAGTCACAATGGCAGGGCCGTAATCGAACTGCTGGGAAGCTTGAACCGGAGGCTCGGAACAACGGTTATCATCGCGACGCACAGCAACCTTGCCGATCCCATTGCGACCACCAGTATCTATTTGACGGACGGCGCTATTACCGCATGGTCATGAACCGCTTAACCACCTTTTTCCGATTCTGGACATGGTTCAGCTTCCGTCAGCTGCGCCACCATTTCTGGCGCACCATTGCCGTGCTGGTGGGGATCGGGCTTGGCGCCGCGGTGTTTACCAGTGTTCGGCTGGCGGTCAACGCTTCTTTGGATTCATTCACAAGGAGCGTCGACACCCTTTCCGGCAAGTCGGAGTGGACAGTGCTTCGCCCCGGCGGGCGGGTGCCGGAGCAGCTCATCCCCGCTTTACTCAAACATCCTGCGGTGCAAGCGGCATCCCCCCTGTCCACGACCTATGTTGAGCCTGAAGACGAAACCGCGGGGCCTCTTCTGCTCATCGGCCTGGATCCCATCCTTGATCGCTCCCTGCGAAGCTGGGAACCCGGTTCCTCCAATGCCGATCACCCATCGGCAAATCCGAAATCCGAAATCCACAATCGAAAATCCGACATCGAAAATCCGACATCGAAAATCCGAAATCCGAAATCCCTCTGGCTCGATCTCATCCGGGAACCCTTCACCCTGATTGCCGGTGAAAGATTGTATTCGAGATTACGCCTGCAAACCGGACACTTTTTGGTCCTTGACCATCCCGAGGGAAGGAGGGCTTTTCGGGTGTTGGGAAAATTGGCGCCGCAGGGTCTCGCATTGCTGGAGGGCAGTGAGATCGCCCTGACGGACCTGGCCACTTTTCAGGAATTCACGGGAACGTACGGCACGGTCGACCGCATTGATCTCGTTCTGAAACCATCGGCTCCGAGAAATTCGCCAGACTCCATTCGCGCGTTACTCCCCGCCGGCGTCACCCTCGAACAGCCCTCCGATCTCAAGGAAAGCGGCCGACTCATGGTGCGCTCTTATCAGCTCAACCTTTCCGTGCTGAGCTTCGTGTCCCTTTTTGTCGGCATGTTTCTTGTCTACAGCCTGATCTCCCTCCACGCCACCTCGCGCCGGCATGAGCTGGCTATCCTCCGCTCGGTTGGAGCGTCATCCCGGCTCATCTTTCTTCTTTTTCTTACGGAAGGCGCCTTTTTCGGCTGCGTCGGGTGGCTCCTGGCCCTCCCCCTTGGGTCGTTTATGGTGAAGCATCTGCTCGGTTATGTCAGCAACACCATTTCGCATCTCTTTGTGCGGGTGCAAGTGGACCGACTCTTTCTGGAACCGCAGGAGATTCTCCTTTCCTTCACGATCACCCTCTGCGTGTCGCTCCTGGCCGCCTGGCAACCCGCCCACGAAGCCATGCGGGTGGCCCCTCGCGAGGTTTTGCAAACGCTTGATGTCATCCCCGAGCACAATAATCTGAGAAGGAATCTTGCGTGGTGCGGTTTGGCGCTGATCAGCCTCGTCTGGCCCCTCTCCTGCCTCCCCGGGACCGACGGCGTACCTCTTGCCGGCTATGCGGCAACGTTTTTGTTATTTGCAGGCTTTTCGCTTATCGCTCCGTGGTTCCTGCAGGTCATCGGCATCTTTCTCCCTCCCCTGCTCCGACGCCTTGCCGGTGAGCCGGCTTACCTGGGCGGCCGGTATGTCCGGGATGCCGGGACCCGCACCGCCATTTC
>JADGQM010000468.1 GCA_017881795.1 Syntrophobacteraceae bacterium | reverse complement strand
CCTGGTTCAGGCTGGTCAGAATGGCTTGAATGAAATTACCATCCGGCATGTTTTCGAGAATAATGTGGAAACCGGCAATTCAGTGGTTTCCGAAACCGTACTCCAGCAGGCCCTCCCCGAGATCGTCATGGTTGGCGTGCAGGCCCCTTTTGCGCCCATTTCCATCCCTGGCAACCTGGTCTACCTTACCGGTGGAAATGCCTGGATGATGGAAGAATCCACCTCCAGGCTTTCATATCCTCGAAAGACGGTGGCAACCCCCTGCGCTGACAACTGTCGGTAAGCTTCCGAAATTTCTCGCTCACCGCTGCCCTTCCAGAACATGCGGGATTGCTCTCTTTGCCTGTCCATCAATTCGTTGAAACCGGGTTCATCGACCATAAGAGCAAGGTCTCTGGCCATATCGGTGACGATATCGATGGGGAAGCCGAAGGTGTCATAGAGCTTGAAAATGAGGCTTCCGGGGATGGTTTTTGAACCATCGTCCTGCAAGCGCTTGATTTCGTTTTGAAGGAGCTTCAATCCAAAATCGAGCGTGTCATTGAAGCGTTCTTCCTCATGCAGGATAACACGGGTGATGTAATTCCTGTTCTCCAAGAGCTCCGGATAGGCATCTTCCATGGCGTGCATCACCGCCACGGCAATTTCGTTGAGGAAGGGACGATGCAATCCCAGGAAACGTCCATGGCGCAACGCACGGCGAATCACTCGCCGCAGCACATAGCCCCGCCCTTCGTTGCTGGGCAGGGCGCCGTCGCCAATCAGAAAGGCCGCCGCCCGGCTGTGGTCGGCAATCACTTTGACCGAAACGTCTTTCTCGCCGTTGCCGCCGTAATGGTAGCCGCTCACTTCCGCAATCTTGGCCATCATCGGCGCAAACAGGTCCGTATCGTAATTGGACGGGACCTTTTGGATGACCGCGGCCGTCCTTTCCAGCCCCATTCCGGTATCGATGCTGGGTTTGGGAAGCGGTTCCAAAACCCCGCTCGCCTGCCGATTAAACTGCATGAACACCAGGTTCCAGAGCTCCAGATAGCGGTCGCAGTCACAGCCCGGCCGGCAATCCGGCCGGCCACAGCCCATCTCGGGCCCCTGATCGATAAGGATTTCAGAGCAAGGCCCACAGGGGCCGGTGTCGCCCATGGCCCAGAAATTGTCCTTCGTGGGGAAGTGCAGGATTCGGTCCGCGGGCAGATAGCGGGCCCAATACCCTCCCGCCTCATCGTCCGGCCCGAGATTCATGCCCACGTCCCCCTCATGGATCGTGGCATAGAGTTTATCCTTGGGAAAACCCATAACCCCGGTGAGAAAATCCCAGGCGTACTCGACCGCTTCCTTCTTGAAGTAATCGCCAAAGGAGAAATTCCCCAGCATTTCAAAGAAAGTGTGGTGCCTGGCGGTGCGCCCCACATTTTCAAGATCATTGTGCTTGCCGCCGGCCCGCATGCATTTCTGACTGGTCGTAGCGCGATGGTAAGGCCGCCGTTCTTCTCCGAGAAAGGTGCGCTTGAACTGGACCATCCCGGCATTGGTGAAGAGCAGGCTGGGATCATCATGAGGAATGACGGAGGAGCTCTTCACAATAGTGTGACCGCGGTCCTGAAAGAAGTCTAAAAAGGCTTTGCGGATTTCTCTGGCTTTCATCAAGCAGGTCTCCTCGATTTTCTGGAAGTCATGACTCGACCTTAACCGCTTCCCCTGGAGCTCCGGTCGTTTTCAGGTTGTGAACCTGGCGGATCTTTTGCTCAATTTCGTTTAGGATTTCAGGATGCTCCCGCATGAAAGCTTTCGCATTTTCACGCCCCTGGCCCAGTCTTTCACCATTGTAAGAATACCAGGTTCCGGCCTTATCCACCATGCTGGCATCTACAGCCAAATCCAGGACGTCGCCCTCCTTGGAAATGCCGCGACCGTAGACAATATCAAACTCTACTTCCCTAAACGGGGGAGCAATCTTATTCTTAACCACTTTCACGCGGGTTCGATTGCCGATGATATCTTGCCCTTCCTTAATCGGGCCGATGCGGCGAATGTCCAGACGCATGGTGGCATAGAATTTGAGCGCATTGCCTCCGGTCGTGGTTTCCGGTGAGCCGTACATTACCCCTATCTTCATCCGGATTTGATTGATGAAGACGACGCAGGTTTTGGACTTGGAGATGGCGGAAACGAGCTTACGCAAGGCCTGGCTCATCAGCCTCGCCTGCAAACCCACATGGGGATCCCCCATTTCTCCTTCAATTTCCGCCTTCGGGACCAAGGCGGCCACCGAATCGATCACGATGACGTCAATCGCGTTGCTGCGCACCAAGATTTCGGCAATCTCGAGGGCTTGTTCTCCATAATCCGGCTGGCTGATCAGCAGGTCTTCCGCGAGCACGCCCACTTTGCGAGCGTAATTCAGATCAAGAGCGTGCTCCGCATCCACAAAGGCCGCCAGGCCTCCAAGCTTTTGCGCTTCCGCGATGATATGCAAGGCGAGAGTGGTCTTACCCGAGGACTCCGGTCCAAAAATCTCGACAATGCGCCCTCGCGCCACCCCCCCGATCCCTAACGCCAGATCCAGTGACAAACATCCTGTCGAAATTACCGCGATTTCAACAGGCTGCGCCCCCTCTCCCAGACGCATGATGGCGCCTTTTCCGCACAATCGCTCAATCTGTGATACCGCTACATCAATGGCCTTTTGACGTTCATCTACAGATGCCATGGCTTGGTTTCCAATCTCTTCCGGCGAGCACTAAGGAGTCTTCGCCGGTGATTCGGGGTTAAAGGTTTTCCGAAAGAGAGGAGTATAACGGGCGCCTTCCGGTCTCAGCTCACTCTTATACAATACCAGTTCAGTGACGTCAAAAGCTTCCGCTTCGAAGCCTT
>JADGQM010000029.1 GCA_017881795.1 Syntrophobacteraceae bacterium | reverse complement strand
AGCATAACCACCGACCACAAGATATTTAACCCTGTGTTCGTTGAAGATGGACAAGAGTTCTTTGAAGTCTTGGTACATTGAATGCCGGATCTTTCAAACGATAAGCTTCGGTCGTCAACTCGGAAACCGCGCCGATCCTCTCATAATCGGGCCGGTGCTGCCAGTATTCATACTCTTCAGCCTTCATGGCTTCCAGGCTTTCGAATTTCCTGACAGGGAAACGTGATCTTCTGTCCATGGGTTCTCCCCCTATTCCGTTGGCAAATTATGCCATACTTCCGGTCGAAATGCGAACCCTTCAGGTTCTTTTTCTGGAGAACCGGGACCTCTCTATCTCGAGGCTGTAGGGGCTAATCAGGCAGAACGAAGGGAAGCTCTACCTCGGCGAAGAAATCGCTGAGGCTCTATTCCTGTGCATAAGCTTTTCTGACGTTTGCGTCGCCATTGACACTTCAGCCCTCGTCACCATGCTTTTGGGGGAAGCCGAAACCGAAGCCCTTGCCTAGGCGATACCCAGCAACGCGAAAAGACAGAACACCGTCTTGACGCGCGCAAAACAGGAATCATGATAGAGGCCAACAAGGGTGGCCGGGAGTCCGACCTTCTCTTGAATTGAACATGACGAAGCCAAGGTAGATGGTCTTAATAGTTGTTTTCTTATTGATCTTCGAGGACGGAACCCATACAATTCTTTGAATATATATGGGTTGAGAGAGGAGAGCATGATGAGTCGGATGGTCAAGAAGACAATTGAATTGGATCAGGACTTCATTGACAAGTTACGCATGATCTTCAGAGTGAGGACGGATAAGGAAGCGGTCAACAAGTTTGCGAACGATGTTCAGGTCGCCTTCGCAGCACTATCCATCGGGGCGCTGCTGTACACCGAAGACAAAGATCGCTTTGAGATTATCAGAGATGGTGTTAAGGCTCTCAAAGTCCAGTATGTGTGATCGGCTTCTGACTCGCACATTTCATGCTACCCCCTTGCAGCAGTTTCGTAGATACTCCTCTGGTGTTTCCTTTGCCCGAGCTACAAGCAGGGCAAATGGAATACCCCTATCCGGTGGGCAATGAGCGAAGAATTCAACGTTAGGCGGTGGCGGCATCCGGTGAGTTGATAGGTTAAGCCCAATGTTTGTATTGGGCGGTCTTTCCAGACCGCCCTCCAGTGTGGCCCACGTGTTCTTGGTGGTGATCGGGGGAAGGCCATCCCGCTCTCTAAGCAAAAGTAACGCCTTCTATCAGGAGAACTTGATCGCATGGACCGTTTCTTCGATGCAAAAAGCGTTGTTGTGGTTGGAGTTTCGGATTCTCCGCTGAATTTGGGACGGAGCATGGTGCTTAATCTCCTGGAATTTCGTTATACAGGAATTATCTTCGTGGTCGGGCCAAAGGGCGGCTCGTTCATGGGGCATAAGATCCATCGCCAGGTAAAGGATATTCCGGAACCGGTCGACCTGGCCGCCATTTTGGTCCCGGCCACTGCCGTTCCCGATGTCCTGCGGCAGTGCGGAGAGAAAGGGATCCCGAGAGTGGTATTGGAGTCTGCGGGGTTCCGGGAACTTGGTCCGGATCGTTTCGAGCTGGAAGAGGAGGTTCGGGATGTCTTGAAGCGCTATGGCACGCGGATGATTGGCCCCAACGGCCTCGGCATTATCAATCGGCGGAATGGGCTCGCGGTGCCTTTTATGCCGTTCAAGGCGGAAGCCCCTCCGGGCAGGGTGGCCGTGATCGCGCAAAGTGGCGGCATCGGAGCGATGATGATCAACATGCTCGCCGCCGAAAACCTGGGCTTCAGCAAATTCGCCAGCATCGGCAATAAGCTCGATGTGAACGAAACCGAGCTTTTGGAATACCTGATCGGGGATCACGAAACCGATGTCATCTATTGTTATCTGGAGGGAATAGCCCAAGGGCGCCGGCTGATGGAGATTGCCCGCCGCTCCCCCAAACCTATTGTCATTCATAAGTCCAATCTGGGGCAGTCGGCAGCGATGATTGCCCGCTCGCACTCCGCCTCGCTCTCGAGCGACGATCAGGTTGTGGATGCGGCCTTTCGCCAATGCGGCGTCGTGCGCACCCGTGAGCAGCGTGAAACGGTGGAAATAGTGAAGGCTTTTTCCCTGCCGCCGATGCGAGGGAACCGCCTGGCGATCATCTCCCGCTCGGGTGGGCACGCCGTTCTCGCCGCGGATGCAGCAGAGGAGTTTGGTTTTCAATTGCCTCCCTTTCCCCCGGAAGTGATCGCCGAGGTGCGGGAACATTCGCGGGCCGGGGTAATCGACTTTCACAATCCTCTGGATCTTGGCGATCTTTTCGACCTCTCACTCTATCGGAGGCTTGCAGAAATGTCCCTGGCGAGAGAGGACCTCGATGGCATGGTCTTCATCCACAATTATCAGGGGGATATGGATGTAGAAAATTCCCGGAGTCTCATCGTAAGCCTTGGAGAGTTGTTAACGAAAGTCCAAAAACCGATCGGTGTCTGCGTGTTCACGACCGACGATGAACTTCTTCTCAACCGGAAAGCCACCACCGTTCCCATCTTCACTGATCCAAAAGAAGCAGTCCGCTCCCTTGCCCGGACTCGAGATTACGGTCAAAAGCAGTTCCTGCCCTTTTCAACAACCCGTCCCGACCGGATCGACTCGGCTCGCGCCCGGTTCGAACTCACCACCGCCATGCCGGGTCCCATGCCTCCCGAAAAACTGGCGGCGATCCTCTCGGCTTACGGAATTCCCCTGGTTCCCTGGCATCTGGTGGAAACCGAAGCCGAGGCCCTGCGCGTGGCATGCAACCTGGGTTTCCCGCTAGTCCTGAAAACCGCCCATCCGGAAGTGATCCACAAAAGTGATGCCGGGGGGGTGGTGCTCGACCTTGCCGACGAGCGTGCCGCAAGCCAGGCGTACCGGAGTCTGACACGCTTTGGGCCTCGCGTTCTGGTCGAAAAGATGTCCCGGCATGGTCTGGAATGGTTGGTTGGAGGGCGGCAGGACGGCGCCTTCGGTCCGGTTCTTGTGGTTGGCCTGGGTGGCATTTATGTGGAGGTTTTCAGGGAGACCGCGATTCGTATCGCCCCCATTGCCTATGAAGAGGCGCACCGTATGGTGACGGAATGCAAGGGATCGGCGCTGCTTCGCGGTGTCCGCGGACAGTTGCCTCTTGACCAGCAGGCGCTGCTTGATGTAATGGTCCGCGTTTCGTGGCTGTTGACCGATTTTCCGGAGATCCAGGAGCTCGACTTGAATCCTGTCCGCGTTTTGGATTCAGGCTGCCTTGCTCTCGACTGGCGAGCGCTGGTGGCGGGTGGCGCTTAGCTCTTAGCTGTTGGCTGTTGGCCCTTGGATCTTGGTTCTTGGCGGTCAGGTGCTAATTGCTAGCGGGTGGCGCTTAGCTCTTGACGGTCATTTTTTATGATAAATTCTTGTTGTACTTTGGTGAGTGATTCTGTTATCAACATACGCCAAGATCGGGTCAGAGAAAGGGGTGATAAAGTATTGTGAGCTAAGGGAAAAGGGCAGATTAAGTTGCGTGTTTGAAAGGGTCGATAACCGAAACATATAGAGTCACAGGAGGAGAATGATGAGACAGAACAAGAAGCTGATCTATGCGTTGGTTGTTGCTTTCGTTTTTGCCTTTGCCTTTGCCATATGCGTCAAGTCGTCCTCAGCGGCAGATGAACAAGAGACCATCGCCGGGACGGTTGTCAAGACGGACAAGGGCCTTGTCATTGAAGCTGAAGATGGGGACTATATCGTAAAGGGTCAGGACCTCTCTAAAATGGTCGGTAAGATGATCGAGGCCACCGGGAAGATAACCGAGAGTGACAAGGGCGACGTGATTGACGTGAAGTCGTTTGAGGAAATCCAGGAGTAGCTGGTTCCGCTACGAAAATGAACGCTTTGACACAGGTTCGCGCGGTGACAGACTTTCTCCTTGCTGTCGCCGGCGCGTGCCTGTGGCTTTTGCCGACGACGGAATCCGGAAGTCGGGAGTCGGAAAAAGGATTAGAGCAGTTGAAAACGGGAAATCGGAAAGATGTGATTTCCGGGGTTCAGGCTGCGCGGGAATGACGTTTTGATAATGACCGGGTATGAGGAACCACAGTCTATGGTTTGCTGTCAACGTGGCATGTGCGCCGCGCCGCCATGAAAATTGGCAGAAATGGAAGGGAAAGATGATTGCGCCATCAGCCGCCGGTTTCGTATGACGTGAAACCTTGAAGATTGCACCCACCCACCTGACAGGGAGCCAAGAGCATGGAAGATAGCTTCTTCCTTGAAAAGGGTATCGGAACTTCAGATGAAGAAGTTGAACCTCCAAGCGAGCCAGTTTGCCTCACCTCGATTCCCAGGCTTAATCTCGTTCCGCAGTCTTCACCATTGGCCTCCAAGATTTCTGTAGAATCCCTGGACAGCACGGATTTGCGGTCGAAACCGCATGGTGGTGTGGACCATTTTTCGGTCAGTCCCATCGCGGACAGTTTCCGCAAAAGAGTCTATTCCAAAGCGACGAAAAGTGAGTGGAACGACTGGCATTGGCAATTGCACCACCGTATTCAGGAACTCGATGAGCTGGCGCGGATTATCGAACTTTCAGACGACGAACGCACTGCCATCGTCAATCACACGGGCCACCTTCCTCTGGCGATTACCCCTTATTATGCCAGCCTGCTTGAGGAGAAGAATCCCCTGCAACCGCTTCGCCGTACGGTGGTCCCGGTAAACGCCGAATACTGCCGCACCAATGGTGAAGCGGAAGACCCCCTGGGAGAGGAAAATGACACTCCCGTCGCCGGAGTGGTGCATCGCTATCCGGACCGTGCGCTCGTTTTAGTCACCGGGTTCTGTTCCACTTACTGCCGGTACTGCACGCGTTCCCGAATGGTTGGTAACCACAACGGAAACTGCTTCAATGAGGATTGCCTCGAGCAAGCGATTGCCTACATCGAGAAGACACCTGCCGTGCGCGATGTGCTTCTCTCAGGCGGCGATCCCTTGACCCTCTCGGACAGGAAACTGGAGTGGATCTTATCGCGGCTAAGGCGGATTCCTCACGTTGAATTTTTGCGCATCGGGACAAAGGTCCCCGTGGTCTTACCCCAGCGCATATCCCTGACCCTGACCCGCATGCTAAAACGTTATCATCCGCTGTGGGTGAGTATCCATATCACCCACCCCGACGAACTGACACCAGAGGTGGTGCAGGCTTGCAGTCGGCTGGCGGATGCCGGCATCCCCCTGGGCAGCCAGACGGTCTTGCTCGCCGGGGTGAACGATGATGTCGTGACCATGCGAAGGCTTGTTCACGGGTTGCTCCGGATGAGGGTTCGGCCTTACTATCTCTACCAGTGTGATCCCATTCCGGGCTCATCCCATTTCCGTACTCCGGTCGAGAAAGGATTGGAAATTATCCAGGCCCTTCGCGGTTTTACGACTGGTTACGCGGTTCCCAACTATGTCATCGACTCACCGGGCGGCGGCGGCAAGATTGTTCTGCTGCCGGAACACGTGGTGGGCAGAGATGGTGATGACCTTCTACTGCGCAACTATCAAGGCACAATCTATCGCTATCCTGATCCTGATGGGAGAGTCGGACGATGAGGGTCGGGATCACATATGACCTTCGTGATGACTATCTTTCGTTGGGGCTTGGTGAGGAAGAAACTGCCGAATTTGACCGACTGGAAACCATCGATGCTATCGATCTTACGCTCCAGGAGTTAGGATATACCACCGACCGCATCGGCCATGTGAGAAGCTTGGTTGGGCGCCTGGCACGCGGCGACCGCTGGGATCTCGTTTTTAACATCGCCGAGGGTCTCCAGGGATATGGGCGAGAGGCCCAGATCCCAGCGCTTTTGGATGCCTACCAAATCCCTTATACCTTCTCCGATCCGCTGTCGCTTACCATGACCTTGCATAAGGGAATGGCGAAGCATGTCGTTCGAGGCTTTGGCATTCCTACGCCGGATTTCATTGTCGTCAAATCGGAGGGCGAGATCGCGGAGGTCGACCTGCCGTTCCCACTTTTTGCCAAGCCCGTTGCTGAAGGCACAGGGAAGGGTATTACCGCCGCGTCGAAAGTTTCCTGCCACCGTGAACTGGTAACTCAGTGCACGAAGCTGCTGTCGGAATATAAGCAGCCAGTCATCATCGAGACTTTCCTCCCAGGACGGGAATTCACCGTGGGGATCGTTGGAACAGGCAGGCAGGCCCGGGCTGTCGGGGTCACGGAGGTGATCCTGAAAGACCACGCGGAGCAGCATGCCTACTCCTATCTTAACAAAGAAAGGTGTGAAGAATTCGTGGAGTACCGTCCGGTGGATGGTGGTAAGGCGGAGCAGGCCAGGGAAATCGCTCTTGCTGCCTGGCGGGTCCTTGAGTGCCGAGATGGCGGGCGCCTCGATTTGCGGGCTGATGCCGAAGGCCGGATCAATTTCCTGGAGGCCAACCCACTGCCTGGTCTGCAGCCCGAACATTCCGACCTGCCGATCCTTTGCACCATGTACGGCATTTCCTATCGAGAACTCATTGCAGGGATCATGGAATCAGCCGTGGAGCGGGTTAGTGGCTAGTGATCAGTGATTAGTGGCTAGTGATTGGTGCTCAGTTGACTGGGGTTGGATGAAAGTTGCGGTTTTGCACAGTGAGGTATGCGCAGGAAGGTGCAAAGACGAGGATGACGTTCTGGTCCAGGCAGAGGTCGTATGTCGGGCCCTCTCGAACCTTGGGTATGAACCCGCCCTCATGTCTTTCGCGGCAGATTTCGGATTCATGGCGAACAAACTTAGAGCCTTGGCCCCGGCTTTTGTATTCAACCTGGTGGAAACGGTGGAGGGGAGGGGCCGGCTCATTTACCTGGCGCCGGCGGTGCTTGATCTGGTTGGAATCGCTTACACTGGAGCGACCACCAATGGGGTTTTCCAGACGTCCAACAAAATTGTTGCGAAACAAATTCTAGCCGGATCAGGCATACAAACTCCGCACTGGCTCTCCGAGGCAGCTCTTCAAAGGGGTTTTCCGGTCATCGACGGGACTTATATCATCAAGTCGGTCTGGGAACACGCGTCCATTGGGCTTGATGACAACGCGACAGTTTTGGCAGGCAGTTCGGACGAGTTGCTTTTTGAGTTGCAAAGGCGCAAGGCAAAGCTCGGCGGGGAATGTTTTGCGGAAGCGTTTATCGAGGGCAGGGAATTTAACCTTTCTCTTCTGGCGGCAGGCAAGGGTCTGGAAGTTCTTCCACCAGCCGAGATCCGCTTTCACAATTATCCTCCGGAAAAAGTGAAAGTGGTGGGATACTCTGCCAAGTGGGAACCCGATTCTTTTGAATATCAGCATACTCCGAGACGCTTTGACTTTGCGGAAGAGGATGCATCATTACTTTGTGAACTCGAGAGGATCGCACGAAGCTGCTGGGACCTTTTCGCCTTGCGCGGCTATGCCAGGGTTGATTTTCGGGTTGATGCATCCCGTCGGCCATGGGTGCTGGAGATCAATACCAACCCATGTCTTTCTCCCGATGCGGGATTTGTTGCCGCTACGGAACAGGCGGGTTTGAATTTTGGGCAAGTGATTGCAAGGATTGTCGCGGATTCATGGCCCGTCGACGATGGCCGGCGTTCCATCAAGGTCCAACCGATGTCAAACCACGAACAACACGAAGGTCACGAAGTCGTTTGGCCAGGTAATAGTGCGTCGGGTCTTCCGGGACTTAAGCTTCCGATAGTCTTTCGGGAGGAGGTGAAGCTCGAAGATTGTGAGAATGTTCGTTCCATCATTGAATCTTCCGGTTTTTTTTCTCCGGCGGAGGTCCGGGTAGCCGTTGAACTCGTTGAGGACCGCTTAGGCAAGGGGCTGACGAGCGGCTACCACTTCCTGTTTGCGGAACACGAAGGCGCCTCGATCGGTTACACCTGCTTCGGACCAATCGCCTGCACGAAGGCAAGCTACGATCTTTACTGGATAGCCGTACACAATCAATTCAGAGGCTTGGGAATCGGCCGGGAGTTGCTCTCAGAAAGCCTGCGGGTTATGGAAAGGCTCGGTGGTGTCGGCATCTACATTGAAACCTCTTCTCGCGCTCAGTATGAACCGACGCGGTCGTTTTACAGAAGCCATGGTTTTGAGGAAGCGGCGGTCGTGAATGATTTTTACGACAATGGGGACCATAAGATAATTTTCGCACGAATGATCAAGTGAGCATTATGTAATGCTGCGATTCCTTCTCATTTTCATCTCCGTATACACCCTCATGAACGGCCTGGTTTATTTCAAGGCGAAGGCGCTATTGCCGGACCGCTGGGGTCTGCACTATTTTCTCCTCTTGTTTCTTGTACTGATGGTCGCTGCCCCTATGGGCGTCCGTTTCTTCGAAAAGAATGGCTATGAAGGGCCGGCGAGGCTGTTAGCCTATCTCGGCTACAATTGGATGGGTTTCGTTTTTCTCTCGCTCTGGGGGTTCCTGGCCGCCGGGGTTATCGGACTTATCTTCAAGCTGCTGGATGCGGTTATGGGAACCAATCTTCCTTCGTTGACAGGGAAGGGCGGGACGGCGATTGTTTTTACTGCGGTGCTGCTGACCTGCATCTACGGTTACAGGGAGGCCCAGTCGATAATGGTGGAGCACACCGAGATCAAGACCGGAAAACTCCCTCAGGGTATGGATCGTCTTAAGATCGCTCAAATCTCGGACGTGCACTTGGGACTCATTAACGGGAAAGAACACCTCCAAAGGATTGTTGACCTGATTCGTGCCGAACAACCCGATATTCTCGTCGCTACCGGTGATATCGTGGATGGGGATATGGCGGGGAATGGGGAAATCCATGACCTGATGAAGCAAATCCGACCGCGATTCGGAAAATATGCGGTGACGGGCAATCACGAATTCTATGCCGGGCTGGCTCAAGCTCTTGAAACGATAGAGCGTTCCGGATTCAAAGTTTTGCGAGGGGAGGGTGTTAGCGTAGAAGGGATCTTAAACATTGTGGGAATTGATGATCCCACCGGAGGGTCTGCGACCAACGAAGCAGCGCTCCTTGCTTCCTCACAAAACGGGCTTTTCACCCTCTTTCTCAAGCATCGCCCGGAAGTTCCTGAAGAAAGCAGGGGACTTTTCGATCTACAGCTCTCCGGGCACACGCATCGAGGGCAAATCTTTCCGTTCCGATATCTTACGGGAATGGTCTATCCCATGCAGAATGGACTTTATGATCTGGGAAATGGGTCTATGCTTTATGCCAGCCGCGGCTCCGGAACCTGGGGTCCACCCATGCGGGTCCTCTCCCCCCCAGAGGTGACGATCATCGAGTTAGTCAGGTGACTTGGGTCAGCAACCTCCAAAAGCTATCCACGAAAACACACGAAGAAAATCTACGAAGACACACGAATATGAAGGATGCAATAGAGGCCGGCGTACGCCGGCATGACAGGGTGGATGATGGACACCTGCTTCTGTTGAATTGTCTTCGTGTGTCTTCAAGAATCTTCGTGTGCCTTCGTGGATTGGCTTTGTGGAGAAAAAATTAGACCGCCCTCTGAACTTCTCTCATTCGAGCAGCAGTGATTTCATAGAATGATCATCTCACTGAATTAAGAATCCCTGGAGCGTTTGCGAAGTCGCTCCATTTCGCGGGTTTCTTCCTTTCTCTTAAGACTTTCGCGTTTGTCGTACATCCTCTTCCCTCGAGCAAGGCCCAGTTCCACCTTGGCTCTACCCTTGTTGAAGTAGATTTTCAGAGGAATGAGAGCAAACCCCTTCTCTTGAGTCTTGCGCCAAAGGCGCTCGATCTCGTATTTGTGAAGCAGCAGTTTTCGAACCCTTTCAGGCTCATGGTTGTCATACGAAGCATGAGTATAGGCACTGATGTGAAACCCATATAGATAGGCTTCATCGTGCCTGATTTTGGCGTAACTGTCCTTCAGGTTGGCCCTCCCCTGGCGCAAAGACTTGACTTCCGTACCCAACAGGACCATGCCCGCCTCAAAGGTCTCCAGGATTTCGTAGTCGTGGAAAGCTTTCCTGTTTTGACAGACGATCCGAATCCCGTCTTTTGGCGTTGTTTTCGCTTTAGACATTATGAATAGAGCTTCCTTTTGGTGCGACTCCTGTCTTCTCTCGGAGGTTCTTCGTTCGGCAAAATACCCGGGTTGAAGACTCGCAATTCTTCAGGGAATTTTTCAAGCATCATGGTGTGAAGCCGCCTGCCGATTTCATCAGCCGTTCGCAGCCGCAGCACTTTTGCAACAAAACGACGACAGTCTTCGGCGCGCGAGCGACAGATCAGGTTCTTCACCCTTGGAATGGCTTGAGGATTCATGCTCAGGCTGGTCAGTTGGAGGCCCAACAGAATAGGCGTATAGAGCGATTCTCCGGCCATTTCCCCGCATAGACTCACTTGAATGTTCGCCCTCCGCCCAATCGCTACAGTGTGCCTGATGAAGCGCAAAACGGCCGGGTGCAGTGGTTCATAGAGATAGGCCACATGCTCGTTGGCGCGATCAATACCGATACTGTACTGAATGAGATCGTTTGTGCCGATGCTGAAAAAGTCGACCTCCCTGGCGAGCATATCAGCCACCGCGACGGCTGATGGCACTTCAATCATAACCCCAAGAGGCATCTTTTCGTCAAAGGGGATTCTGGTGCGCGTCAGCTCTTCTTTGACTTCGCGCAGAATCTTCTTGGCGCTCAGCAGTTCTCCCACACCTGAAACAAGAGGGAACATGAGGCGGATGTTATGCGCATGATCGCTGGCCCTGAGAATGGCACGCAACTGGGTTCTGAAGAGATCCGGATAATGCAGGCAAAGGCGGATTGAACGCAGGCCCAATGCCGGATTAGCCTCCTCGATTTGGGGATACCAGGTTGCGAGCTTTTCGGCGCCGAGATCAAGGGTGCGCATGGTGACCCACTTGGGGGCCATAAGTTCGGCAAGTTCTCGATAATCGTTGTAAAGGGCTTCTTCGTCCGGAAAATCGACCCGGTTCATGAAGAAGAACTCGGTGCGATACAGCCCGATTCCCTCGGCGCCGTTGTCTTTTGCAGCAACCACCTCTTCCTGCAGTTCGATGTTGGCTTCCACATCGATCAGATGACCGTCCTGAGTACGGGCTTTGAAATGAGCCGTTCTGCTGATAGCGCGAAGGTAGTTTTCGAACTCCTCCTTGCGTTCATGATAAAGGTTTACTTCTTCATCGGTGGGGTTTGCGATGACTTTGCCTGATGCTCCGTCGACAATAATGATGGCGCCGTGGGGAACAGACTTGGTGGCTACTTCGGTCCCCACTACGGCGGGAATATTTAACGAGCGCGCGATAATCGAGGTGTGGGAAGTGCGCCCTCCCATGTCGGTGACCAGCCCAAGAGTACGTTCCAGTCGTAGTTGTGCGGTGTCAGCCGGGGAGAGGTCGTGCGCTACGATGATGACGCGCTCTTTAATCTCGTCCAGGAGATTGTGTTCAAGGCCTGCGAGGTTTCGCAGCACGCGTTCTCCCACCGCTTCCAGATCAGCTATACGGCTCTGGATGTACTCATCGTCAAGAGCACTGAAGCGCTCGCCGGCCTTTCTGATTGAGCGAACTAATGCCAGTTGAGCGTTGAGTTTTTCTTCCAGGATCAAACGCAAGGTTTCATTGTGGATCGGAGGGTCCCGCAGGATCAGTTGATATACTTCTAGAACCTGGGCGTGCTCTGTGAAACCAGGGTGGATCCTGCGTTTAATGTCTTCCAGCTCCATTTCGGTCTTGGAGACTGCTGCCTCAAAACGTTTGCACTCTTCGGCAACGGCCTTCTCGTCTTCCAGGGTGTGCTGGGAGATCGAAATGCGTCGGCGTTCAAGAAGATAAGCCTTGCCAATTGCGATTCCCGGTGAAACCCCAATTCCTCGGATGATTTTTGAGCATTGCTCCGTCAAGGTCGCCTCAATGTTGACTCAAATCCAAAAAACGCAGTTGTTCTCATCAAGGTATCAATCCATGCGCGGCTATCTTCATCTCTACGCCCTTTGCAGTCAACTGCTACGAAAAAGTCAATCGAAAAGGAATCGAGGCTCTGAAATAGTCGGGTGGAAAGGCAAAGCGAGAGATCCGACATGGTTTTTGATGACCGGACGCCGGAGGCGGGAGCATCACCAGGGATCGCCTTAACTTTGCGGCTTTATCGGTAAGCACTCATGGTGACAAAGTAGGTCTTGAGGAACTTACGGTTCACCAAACTTCGTCTGAAATAAGACGGCCAGAGCATTCACGGCTTCGGATGCATCCGGGCCATATGCAGAGATCTGGACCTTGCTGCCGAGGGGACACACTAGAGTCATCACGTCGAGGATGCTTTTTCCGCTGACTTTGCTACCGCCTTTTGCGATCCAAATTTCCGATTCGAACTGGCCGGCTACCTTGACTATCTGAGCAGCAACTCGTGCGTGAATCCCCAACCTATTGGCGACAATGAATTCCTGCTCCAAAACCTCGATCTTTTCTAAAACGGCTTCCAACGATGCTCTTCCTCTCAGACTTCTCAAATCCCGCCGTCTCTTAGCACATGGGATTATTGAAGTCAACCATCGGCCGAAACCTGGTGCAAGGCTTGAACCTCCACCCTCTGTGGAGAAACCATAACGATGGGCACAGCCGCCACGCTGGCTTTGGCACCGAGCAGAAGCCGCGCCGGGTTGACTATGCCCACCTTGAGGGTTGTTGCCATGATCGTCTTTTAATGTGACTTGTCAGGTGACTTGTGTGTATAATCACAGACAGCCCGTTCAGGTTCATCACGGGTTCTTGGAAAAGCAGGAGGACTGTTCCGTGGAGGTTTTCCGTTTTCACGGTGATACCCGGTGATCAGCCTCTTGCTAAATGAGGCGGAATGTCTTCTAATTGGAACCCTGGTGGAGACTGGACCCTCGCCCGAGCTTCGCAACAGATCTTGCGAGGCTTTGTACATTATATTGATGTTTCGGCTGATGCAAGTATGGAGGATACATGGAAACCCCTCTCGACCACAAACGGGTCCTGGTGACCGGCGCTTGTGGAACCGTAGGCAGGGAACTGGTGCGACAGCTCTTAGAAGGATCTAGGGTAGAGGAGATCATTGCCCTTGACAATAATGAGAGTGAGCTCTTTTTCCTGGAACAGGAGTTTTGTGCTCGAGACCGAGTGCGTTTTTTTCTCGCCGATATTCGGGACAGAGACAAATTGAACCGGAAAATGAAAGGCATTTATGCGGTCTTCCACACCGCAGCGTTTAAACACGTTATTCTGTGTGAGCGTTCACCCTTCGAAGCAGTGCAGACCAACATCCTCGGCGTTCAAAATGTGATTCTTGCCGCCGCTGAAAACAGCGTGGAAAAAGTCATTTTTACGAGTTCGGATAAAGCCGTGAATCCCACCAATGTGATGGGAACCTCCAAACTCATGGGAGAGCGTCTCATCACTGCGGCCAACGAAGATTTCCGTGGTAATGGACCGATATTTGCCTCCACTCGGTTCGGTAATGTCCTTGGATCGCGAGGATCGGTCATGCCGATCTTTCGGGAACAAATCCGCCGTGGCGGTCCGGTTACCCTCACGCATCCCGAAATGACCCGTTTTATCATGACGGTGGAGCAATCCGCCCAGTTGGTGATCGACTCGGCTTCACTGGCTCGGGGAGGGGAGGTCTTCATCACCAAGATGCCCTCCATTCGCATCGAAGATTTGGCAGACGTCATGATCGAAGCCTTGGCGCCATCCTATGGGCATTCACCGGAGAGCATTCAGGTCGAGATTATCGGCACCAAGCCTGGCGAGAAGATGTATGAAGAGTTGATGAGCGCCGAAGAGACGCGTCGGGCATGGGAGATTGGCCGTTACTTCGTGGTGCTGCCAGCGTTTACTTCACGCTATCGGGAGGCGACCTATACCTATTCGACGATTTTATCGAGGACGATTACCAACCCCTACCATTCAGGGAGTGAAACACCACTTTCCAAATCAGAATTGCTTACATTTCTCAAAAGCAATAATCTGATATATCAAGACATGTCCCACCGAGACCACCCTGCCGAACGCTATTGGCCAAATGGCGGTTGCATAGAGCCCCTTCACATGGTAAGAATGTAGATTCTGCGGTGGCCGATAGCCTGCCCGCTGGTGATGATAATTCGACCGGTAGCTTTGAGGAGCTCATATGCGCGTACTGATTCTTGGAGGCGATGGTTATCTCGGTTGGCCCACTGCCATGCATCTCACGGCGAACGGCCACGAAGTAGCGGTAGCGGATAATTACCTGCGCCGGCGTCTGAGCCGGGATGAAGACGTAGAAACCCTGTTCGAGCCGCCCAATTTGTGCGAACGGGCCCGCCTGTGGAACAGGAAATCAGGGTGCAGCGTTGAGGTTTATGTTGGCGATCTGACGTGCTGGGAATTTGCCGCCGAGGTTTTCCGGAAATTCACACCCGATGCTGTTATTCATTATGCTGAACAACCCTCCGGGCCCTATTCCATGCTCGGTCGTCGGGCGGGAACACTCACCCTGCAAAATAACCTGCTGGTCACAGCCAATGTGATTTTTGCGGTGCGCGAGTTTGTTCCGGATGCTCACATCATCAAACTCGGAACGATGGGCGAATATGGCACCCCGAACATCGCCATCGAGGAGGGATGGATAGACATCGAGCACAAGGGGAGAAAGGGGCGTTTTCTTTATCCTCGCCAGGCGGGCAGTCTGTATCACACAACGAAGATCATGGACACTGACCTATTGTGGTTCTACGTGCGCACATGGAACCTTCGCGTGACGGACTTGATGCAGGGGCCGGTTTACGGGATGACGACCGACGAGACTGGAACCGATGAAAAGCTGTTCCCGTTTTTTAATTACGATGAGATTTTTGGAACGGTGCTCAATCGTTTCATGGTTCAGGCCGTCGCCGGTTATCCTCTTACTGTCTACGGCAAGGGCGGCCAAACCCGTGGTTATTTGGATATCAAGGACACGATGCAATGCGTTCGACTCTCGCTGGAGAACCCCCCACAAAAGGGAGAGCTGCGCATCCTGAACCAGTTTGTCGAACTCTTTTCCGTAAATCAGCTCGCGGAGATGGTTCAGCGTGTTGGCAACAGACTGGGTCTGAGTGTTCAGATCGGGTCAGTGCGCAACCCGCGCAAGGAGGCCGAAGAGCATTACTACAACCCGGTTCATCAGGGATTGTTGGAACTGGGACTGCAGCCTCATTACCTGACCGATGAGGTGCTGGCGGACATGCTTGAAACCGTGAGTCGATTCAAAGGAAACATCCAGGAACACAAGATTATCCGCGGAATAACGTGGGACTGAGCGGAGCCGAGTGTTGTCTCCCGCTGACCTTGACTTGGTGTTGCTCGATACTGCACCCCTAAATTAGGCAATGCGATATCTTGTTACCAGCAGTCTAAAATGTAAGCAAAAGCTGATGGATTCAAGAACCTGCCACAGCCATGGCGAACTGCGCATCGTCGAGTTTCCCGACCGTGATGCGACCCTGATTGAAGGGGTACACGGCCGATGGATCAGGATAGAAGAATCGCCGGAAGTCGTCATGGCAGGTCATCAGAAGGTAAATGGGGGGAGCTTTGTTAAACGGGACTTTTGTGTTACTACTTTTGGGCAGGTTCTGCGGGTGCATCTTCAGACGGAAACCTGTGAGACGTTGTGGACTGCTCCATTTCTCAATGACCTCCATTTTGTCGGTTGCTTCAGCGACAGGATGTTTGTTGTTAACACGGGGCTGGAGCGCATTGAGATTATCAATGTGGCAGACCACACCAACCACTCCTGGATCAACCTGCTTGATCATATTAATGAATCCAAGGAATTTGACTGGTCTTTGGATTATCGGCATGTTTGGTCGACGCAACCTCATCTGGTGCATGCCAACCATTGCTTCTACTTTGACAGCGAGCTATGGGTCACGAGGTTTTGCCAGCAAGATGCGCTGGGTCTTAATTCCGGGAGACGAATCGACCTCTCCCCATGGGGTAACCCTCACGACGGCTGTGTTCAGGATGATGAGGTCTTCTTTACCACCACCAATGGTCATCTCGTAAGCTATTCAAGCACCAAGGTCAAGTTTCGAAGTTGGGATTTGAACAGGATAAGCGGTGCGGATCAGCTTGGCTGGTGCAGAGGTCTGGCGATCGAAGGCGACCTCGCTTTTATTGCCTTCACTCAGTTTCGACCGAGCCTTACCAAAGAGATGGGAAAGTGGATTCTCCAGGGAAGGAGCCAGGAGCGCAATCCGACCTGCATCGTGAAGCTTGACATGGGCAAGGAAAAAATATTGGCAAAGTACCATTTTATTGAAAAAGATCTCACTATATATGGAATATACGGAATCTGAATAATATAGATGAAGAACATTTTCTACATATGGCCTCATGATTTCAGGTGGAAAAATAATGTCCTCGGGCAACGGCTAATAATGCTTGATTCCTTGGGAGTGCTTAATGTATTGGTTAGAAACTCAAAATGCCTTCCTATTAATTTAGACGTGAATATTAGTATATTTGCATATGGGATGAGTTCCAGGGTAAACGAGTACATTTCGATCATAACTTATATAGTTTCATTAGTATGGACCCTTTCATTTAAAAGACTTTGTGGCTACATTAGCCGTGAGGACATAGTTTATACTAACTTTGAATATTCAATATTGATTGGAATATGGTCAAAGCAAGTATTAGGTATGAAGTGGGTGGCAGATTTTTTCGATGACCCGAGGAGGGGTTATTATAATGCATCCATGCGTAAAGCCGCTAGGTTTAGGATATTATGTGAAAAATATTTATTACGAATATCCCGATATTTCTTAAAAAAAGCGGATCTTGTTATATGTAATTCACCGGATTCCGAAACAGGCCTGGCGGCCATTCTAGTAAGACAGTTCAAGGTCGAAGCAGACAAGATGATTACCGTTCCAGGTGGAGTTCATGAACACTATATCGCATCCTGTTTGAATGACCGAAAGCTCAATGAAAGTGCAAGTAAAGTGCTGAAGGATAATGGAATCGAAGAGAAAGAATACATATACCTTGTCGGCCACATCAATTCAGATGTTTCTGGCGTATCGGATGTGTTGAAGGCATTGCGTGTTCTTCTTCAAGAAGGGTTTCCTTATCATTTAGTGTTAGCCGGGTTTTGTAAGCCTAGGGAGCGCGCTTGGTTGGAAACCGTCGTTGAAAGAATGCACTTATCCGGGCATGTACATTATCTTGGAGTGGTGGAGCAGCCGCTTTCGTATGTTTTCATGAAAAGATCCGGCTTCTGTATTTGCCCGTATAAGACGGAAGGCCGAGATGATTATAAAACGGCATACCCCATCAAACTGTTGGAATATCTGACCGTTGGGGCACCGACCATCACCATTCAAACACCCATAACGGAACAGATTGTCAATGACTTTGGCGCCGGGGAGTTAATGCCTGTTTCGTCTGAGTCCAATATTGTTCGTTTAATAAAATGTCTGATTTCCAGAGCATCTTCAGGTAGTCAAGTGATTCCTCCAGTGGCCTACAGATGGATAAATATCAACAATATTTTGCGGATGTCGTTGGAGAAAAAGGTGATGGGAGGCCACTCCTGACAAGAAACTGGTCTGTAATTTCTCCCTATAGATTTATAAAAAGGACTTTTGTGTTCATGATTTGCATCGGGATGTTAGTTTAGGACGACATGAAAATCCTGGTTATTATGCTGAATTGGTACCCATATTGTGGTCCCCTGATGCCTATCTACGGGTCGGTTTTCAGGCAACTGCTGAGCATGGGCGATGAGATTACCATCATCTCATCGCTCCCGCACTACCATAGGGGAAGCCCCGAATCGAGGTCAAGGATTCCTTACCAGCCTTATGAAGTGATGCGCTGGGAAAAGGCCAAGCTGATTCGTTCGTGGGTGTTTGCACCCTCCTTCAGAAGCGAGAATTTGAGCCTTCTCTACCGCGCTTTGAATTTTCTCTCTTTCAATGTCTCGAGTGCCTTCGCTGCCATCTTCCTGGCAGGTAAAGCAGATATCATCTTCGCCCCCTCCTCACCTCCTTTAACGAACGGAATCGTTGCCTACCTGGTCAGCCGTTTCAAACGTTGTCCATTTGTCTATAATGTTCAAGATATCTATCCGGATATTGCAGTGAATCTCGGGTTGGTCAGGAATCGTTTGCTCCTGTTGGGGTTGAGATTTTTGGAGAAGGCGGTGTATCGCCTCTCGAATAAAATACTGACCATTTCTGAAGGGATGCGAGATATAATTCGTGGAAAAGGGGTGCCCGATGAGAAAATAGAAGTCATCGAGAATTGTATTGATCCATACTTTTTTCGTCCGAATAGCGGGACGAACGAATTCTCCCGGGTTCTCGGCCTCGATGGTTCTTTTGTGGTTATGTACGCGGGCAATATAGGAGTTCCTCATGGCGTAGAGGTTCTGGTCCACGCTGCGGAAATCTTGCGAGACGAACCGAAACTCATTTTCTGTTTTGTCGCGAGGGGGGAAAGAAGGGCCGATATCGAGAGGTTGGCTAGGATAAAGGGTTTAAAGAACGTGATCTTGTTGCCGCCTCAGCCGGAAGATCTCGTGCCTCAGATCTGGGCCTCTGCCTCCGTGGGAGTGATCACATACCGTCGGGGATTGGCGGGTTTTTCGCTGCCCTCCAAGCTGTTTGCGGCGATGTGTGCCGGTCGGCCGGTCATCGGTTCTGTTGATGATGATTCGGAAACGGCCAGGATCATTAATAACGCTCAGTGTGGCCTATGCGTGAAACCGGAATCGCCCGTTGAACTGGCTGAAGCTGTCCTGCTTTTGAAAAAGAGTCCTGAGGTCACGATGGAAATGGGCAGGAAGGGCCGTGAATATGTAGAGAAGAATCTGCGTAGAGAGGTCACAGCACTGCAGTATTCGTATCTTTTTAAGTCAGTGGCTTCAGCGAGGTGAAGTGTAAAAGAAGATTTGAATGGCTAAGGGCTGTGGTTACTTCAATAAGAAGGACTGCATATATATGCATAAATATTTATGACGTTTTAAGCGTGACTCATCACAAGTCAATATCGAGCATGGGCTGTCAATCATGAAGACCTACTTATTTAGCAGTGCCAAGAAAGTTCAGTATTTATTATTCTTGGTGGATATTATAGTGTTAATAGTATCTATTATAGCAAGTTATTGTTTGAAAATGTGGTTAATTGGCACTCCGATAGGGTTAAATTCCATCACTGACAAAATGCATTATATTTTGTTTATAGTTATTATTTTATATTTATTTCCAATGTATCTCTTTGATCAATATGATCTAGAACGTGTCATGGTCTTTCCAAAAAGTTGTGTAATGTTGATTTGTGGAATGTGTGTCAGCGCGTTTCTTGTTAGCAGTTTATTTTATTTTACACCCAAACATGTTTATGGGCGTGAAGTGTTGATCATTCATTTTGCATTAGTTTCTTTCTTTATGTTGTTGTGGAGATCGATGGCGTTCACTGTTATGAGAAAAGGCCTGAAAGCAAAACGATTGGTCCTGGTTGGACACGGGAAAATCATTTCTTCGTTTATTGAAGATATTTCTCACCTTCATTATACGGGTCTTGAACTCAGGGCTGTTTGCGTCATGGATAAGGGTGAATTTTGTGTCCTGCCATCGGATCAGTGGGTGGTCAGAAAAAAAGGTTTGTCGGAACTATTGAAGGAGAAAGAGTTCGATGTGTTAGCCTTCGATTCGACCAATGGTCATTTCTCCAGCGACGAAATACGAGAGATTTTACAGCTCAAGTTCCAGGGCAAGACCATTCAAGATCTTTCAAATCTTTACGAAAATTTGACTGGAAAGGTTCCGGTAACCTCCATAGATGATCAATGGTTGCTAAAAAGTCCTGAATTCCAACGTAGTGACAGCATCGTCTACAAAAAGGTGAAAAGAATTCTGGATGTGATCATGGCCTGGTTTTTCCTATCGGCAACCTCCCCCCTCTTTGTGCTGATTGCTCTTCTCATTAAGCTGGAAAGCACGGGTCCGGTTTTCTTTGTTCAAGAAAGACTGGGAGTTGATTGGAAACCTTTCCGATGCCTTAAATTTCGTACAATGGTGGAGAATGCGGAAAACGAATCGGGACCGGTCTGGGCCAGCGAAAAAGATTCTCGTATTACACGGGTCGGGCGCATTCTTCGGAAGGCTCGTTTGGATGAGTTGCCGCAGTTGTGGAACATCATCAAAGGGGAGATGACCTTTGTTGGGCCAAGGCCCATTCGCGAACATTTTGCGAAAAAGCTGGCTGAGCATATTCCGTTTTATGAACTGCGTTTTTGCGTAAAACCCGGTCTCACAGGGTGGGCTCAAGTCAATTACGATTACGCCGGTTCTGAGGAAGGGCAGTTGGAGAAATTTCAGTATGATCTGTTCTATGTTCGCAAAATGTCGTTGACTTTGGATCTATTGGCCTTGTTCAAGACGTTCAAGACAGTCATCAGGCGCGTCGGCACGTAGGAGATGTCCGGGAATAAACTTTTTCTCTTACCTTACCACGAAGAGCACGAAGAAAACGAAGGACACGAAGTGATTTCTTCGTGATCTTCGTGGTTTGAAATAAGGTCAAAGACGTAACAACTTGATTTTCTTGGTGCCCCCGACACGATTCGAACGTGCGACACCGAGATTAGGAATCTCGTGCTCTATCCTCCTGAGCTACGGGGGCACTTGCGAGGGTGGTTTTCTGGTCCATAGCATAAGGAGTGAAAACCTGTCAATAACGCCGCTCCAAGGATGGAACTTTAGGCAAATCGGCTTTCAAGATCCGCGCTCAGGATTCAGAAAGTGTATTGCGACCGATGCTTCTTCTGGTTGCGTGAGGTCAACCACCCCAGGAGCCACCCGAAGAGAAGCACAATCGCTCCGGCGATAAACCACCTGATCCGTGCAGAAAACTTTAGATCTTCGTTCTCCTGAATGAGAGCCTGCGTGTTCTCTTCAGCCGAGACCAGGGCTGACTTGACCGCGTCGCATTCTTCTTTCAGCTTTACGAAGTTTGTCGCGCCGCTTTTCAGAGTTTCGTAGGCAGTTTCAGACTTCTTGAGCTTCTCCGCCAGGTCTTTTTCTCTCTGAACAAAATCCACCTTTTCTTTTTCGAGACTGGCCAGCTTTTCGTTGATCTGAGCATTTTCCGCCTGGAGTTCTTTAATAAAGCTGTTTTCTGGCGGGTAGGCCGCGACGGCGCTGTTGTGGACCCAGCCCTCCTTGGTTTCTCCGCCCGGTCCGACGAAACGAACCTGGATCCATTCGGCCGGCTTCAATACCTCCAAGCTCGATCCGGACGGAATCGTGGCGAGAACCTTGTATTTCTCCGCGGGACCAGCTCGCAGTGAGGTCTCTTTGGGGTCTGAAACGTAAGCTTTCGCCGCCCAAGTTGCAGCGGGGAACAAAATCATGGCAAGGAAAAATGCAGCGATCATGGAATGGCAGGTTCTTTTCATTTTGTTCGTTCCTCTGATGTCGGCAAATCGATTCTCATTACAACTCTTAAATTTGTTCCTTTGATCTCAGAGCATGTCCAAAAAGTCCTTCCAGTAACCCTAATCCCGTGGTGAAAAGCCCTCAACTATTATGGCTCTTGACATTGCTGATAGCTCTCTCAGGGGAGCAATCTCACCGTACTCCGTCGAGCCAAAACACTGTTGCACCTGTTCTGCGGTATCGAATTCTATTAGAATGATTCTCTCCGGATGCCAGCCGCCGGATACCGGGGTCAGCTTTCCCCCGCGAGCCAGATAGCGGCCTCCGTGCCGGGACACAATATCGAATACCTGGGCGACATATCTTGAATAGGTTGCAGCATCGGTAACGCTTATCTCAATTATGAGGTAGACAGGCATAAGCTCTCTTTCGTAATGTACGCCCGCGCGGGCGTCGATTTGTCAGCGGTGAGACGGTGCCCCAGCTCGCCAGCCATTATAGAAGGTGAGAGATGGGTAGGCAAGGCAATTTGGCCAGGAAACCAGGAAGTATTAGCAGGGAGTAAAGAGTAGGGAGCAAAAACAGAGCAGAAAGGATCAAAATGTTGATTGACACGCATGCTCACCTCGATTTTCCGGAATTTGCCCAGGATCTTGACGCGGTCCTGGAGCGCGCAAAGTCGGCTGGTGTTCATGAGATAGTGACCATTGGGATCAGCCTTGCCAGCAGTGAAAAGGCTGTAGAACTGGCTAACATGCACCCTGAAATCTATGCCACCGTGGGCATCCATCCCCATGACGCTTTGCCCTTAAATGAACAGCAGTTGAGAACCCTCGAAACCCTCGCTCAGGCGAAGCGCGTAGTTGCTCTTGGAGAGGTAGGCTTGGATTACTACCGCGATCGTCGGCCCCGAGCGATCCAGCGGCAGTGTCTGCGACAGCAGCTTGAGGTCGCGTGCAAAACCGGTCTGCCGGTGGTCTTCCATGTTCGCGAGGCTCATGCGGATTTCTTAAACATCATCGCCGACTATGCGACGATCCTGAATGGAGGGGTGCTGCACTGCTTTTCCGGGGATTGGGGAGTGGCTAGACGGTGTTTGGATATGGGATTCTACCTTTCCATACCCGGTACGGTTACGTTTCCAAAGGCTGAAATCCAGCAGGAAGTGGTCCGCCAGGCGCCCTGGGACCGGTTGCTCCTCGAGACGGATGCTCCCTATCTCGCTCCGGTTCCCTATCGCGGGAAAGTTAACGAACCGGCTTTTGTGCGATACACCGCGGCAAAGGTCGCGGAATTGAGAGGTTGTTCTCTGGAAGAGGTCGCCCAGCAGACGACGTCTAATGCGCATAAAGTTTTTCGAATCGACAATCCGGCACACTGAAAGGGGTGACGTGGACCCTTCGCGAGAGCGTTCTGCGCCGCCCATATTTTGCAGCCTACAGCGACTGGTCCTGGCTTCTGAATCGCCGCGTCGCATTGAGTTGTTGCGGTCCCTGGGGTTGGCCTTCGAGGTCATGCCCAGTGGCATCGAAGAGGGGGACGACCCGGAGAGAGACCCGAGTATTTTGGGGGCCCGCCGCGCACAGGAAAAGGCGCAAGCGGTTTCCTTCCTCGATCCCAAGTCCTGGGTGCTGAGTGCGGACACGATTGTGGTTTTGCAAGATACGATTTTTGGCAAACCGGAAAGCCCTGAGGAAGCCGTAGCCATGTTGCAGAGACTCAGCGGTCAGGGACATCACGTGTTCACCGGGCTCTGTTTGATGCGGACTGACCCAGCTTTCATGCGTATCGGGACGGTGAAGACCGAAGTCTGTTTTAAGCCGCTCAGTGATGCCGAGATCCGGGCTTATGTGAAGACAGGGGAACCTTTTGATAAGGCTGGCGCCTATGGCATTCAGGGAATGGGGGCATTTCTGGTGGAATCCATTCACGGTTCCTACACGAATGTGGTGGGCTTGCCCCTCTGTGAGACGCTGGAATGGCTGCTGGAACAGCGAATTGTCACGCCCGTCCCGGACTGACCAGGATTTGCCGGTGAATCGTTTTGATCCGGAATTCTCACCATTTGAAAAGGAAACTGCCTGAGGCGATCTGGTTAGCGACAGCTACTGGATGTCCGGTGCTCCTCTAGCGGCATGCGAGATCCTTGCTATCTCAACGGTACGTTTTCTGCGATCAGCTCTGTAGACGATCCTGCATGGCTTGCGAATTTTTTCCCTGATAGTCGAATCGCCGAACTCAGGTACAATGCGCCCGGTCTCTGGGAAATCGGCTAATCTCTCCACTGCCTGGAATGGGCTCCTCACGAATCGTTCTGCTGCGAAGGGACTGTCTTCTGCGATAAAGCCGGCAATGTCTTTGAGATCAAACCGAGCTGAGGGAGACCAGATCAGCTTGAAAGCCATTCCCTGAAGTCCTCTCTTACCTTCTCATGCAGAATCCCCTTACCTTCATCGAGTTCGCGAAGACCCTTACGCACACCTGCCACGAAGTTAATGCGCTCCTGGATATCTTCCCAGGTAGCGTCTTCCGGAAGTTCTTGAATGCTCTTTACGGCTATCTCTTTGATCGTCATGTTCAAACCTCATCGTACGCGCTGTTACTGAGTCCGCACATTTTGCCTGCTGCTAATGCCGAACCGTGCCATTCGGCTCCGGCGATTTGTTCAAGTAAGCCGCTTCGCGGCAGAATCCTGTTTTTATAAACCTTCCTAAACTTCTCGTGAGAGCCCATTCCATAGGACCTATACCCTTCTGTCAAGTATGATACTTCAAGCCCCTCCTC
>JADGQM010000159.1 GCA_017881795.1 Syntrophobacteraceae bacterium | reverse complement strand
TCCCGACTATCTGAGCACCCAATGGGCCCTGTCCCAGGACCATGCGCCGAGACTGGCGGTGCAGCACCATCACGCGCATATCGCCTCGGTAATGGCGGAGCAAAAGCTGACGGGCCCCATCCTTGGCCTGGCGATGGATGGCACGGGTTATGGCACGGATGGCGCCATCTGGGGAGGAGAAATTCTCCTGGTCGAAGACGACCGCTTTGAACGGTTGGGCCATTTTCGCAACGTGCCGCTCCCAGGCGGGGCCAAGGCAATAAAGGAACCCTGGAGAATGGCTTTGACTTATCTGTGGAGCCTCGATCCGGAACGGTTGCAAAACGCATACAAGGATTTTCTCGACCGGTGGCCCCAGGAGAAAGTCAGGATCGTCCTCCAGATGCTCGACCGGAATATCAATACGCCCTTGACTTCTTCCTGCGGTCGCCTCTTCGATGCCGTCTCCTCGCTGGCAGGTTTGCGCGATGTCATCAACTATGAAGGGCAGGCGGCAATTGAGCTCGAACAGGCGCTCGAAGACGACCGCGGCAGGTATGAAGGGAGCTTGATCAAAGAGGAGGGAAGGTGGATCCTCGACCCCCTTCCGATGATTGTGCAAGTAGTCGAGGAGGTGAGAATTGGCGTCTCGCCCGGGATCGTTTCAGCACGCTTTCATAACGGCGTGGTAGCCCTGCTTGTTGACGCTGCGCTCCGCGTGAGCGACGAAACCGGATTGAAGCGCATCGCCTTGAGCGGAGGCGTTTTCCAGAATGCGTACCTTTTTGAAAACGTGGTGAGCGCGCTGACCGAGCGGAGCTTCGAAGTTTACAGCCATGTGGAAGTGCCCGCCAATGATGCTTGCATTGCCCTTGGTCAGGCATATGTTGCGGCCCACTGGTTGATGAAAGAAGGTATAACTAAAATTCAGGGAGCATGAGACTTGAAATATCTTGATGAATATCGAGACCCTCAACTTGCCAAGAGTTTACTCGAAGCCTTGCAGCGTCGAGGCGCCACCAGCCGCACCTATAAACTGATGGAGATCTGCGGAACCCATACGGTCGCGATCTTCCGCCTCGGTTTGCGCCAGCTTCTCCCCCCGAGCATTCAACTAATCAGCGGGCCGGGCTGCCCGGTTTGCGTGACCGCCAATGAGGACATCGATCGCGCAATCTGGCTGGCTCAGCAGCCTCAGGTGATCATCACCACCTTCGGTGATTTAGTGCGCGTCCCGGGTTCCGCCTCATCGCTGAACATGGAACGCAGTAAAGGCGCGGATGTTCGCATTGTTTATGCGAGCTTTGATGCGTTGCAGATTGCCAAAGATAACCCCGACCATCAGGTTGTCTTTCTGGGGATCGGTTTTGAGACAACGGCGCCAACCGTTGCTGCGGCGGTGAAACAGGCAGCGGCGGAGGGCTTGGATAATTTCACGGTGTTCTCCGCCCATAAGCTCCTTCCTCCGGCGATGAGGGCGCTCCTCGAGGCCGAAGATTTGCGCCTGGACGGTTTTCTTTGCCCCGGGCATGTGAGCACCATTATTGGTGCGGCCGCCTACGAGGAAGTCGTCACCCGGTATCACATCCCTTGCGTGGTCACCGGCTTCGAACCGCTCGACCTGTTGCAGGGAATTTACACCCTCGTGGATCAACTGGAAACCGGCAAGGCGGAAGTCGTCAATCAGTACCGGCGGGCCGTGAGCTGGGAGGGAAATATTGCTGCCAGGAAACTCATGAACCTTATTTTTGAACCGGCGGATTCGACGTGGCGCGGTTTGGGACCGATTCCCAAAAGCGGGCTCAAAGTGAGGCCCGAATGGGAGAAGTATGACGCCACCAAGCGCTTTTCTATGCCGGACATCCAGGTTAAGGAACACCCCGGCTGCCGGTGCGGAGAGGTTCTTCGGGGCGTGATGACCCCGCCTGAATGCGGGCTGTTTCGAAAAGCCTGCTCGCCGCAAACTCCGCTGGGCCCGTGCATGGTGTCCAGTGAAGGAACCTGCGGCGCTTACTATCGCTACCATGAGGTGGTGGGCTCTTAGCTGTTGGCTCTTAGCTCTTAGCTCTTGGCGGGTGGGGCTTCGGATGAGGGGCGGTTTTGGTGGGCATGATAAAGCTTTGCCCACCCTACGATTTTTGAAGTCTGAGGCCGCTGCCGTGTAGGGTGGGCACGTTTCTTTGTGCCCACCGGAGGTGCGCAGGGGCTTACGCCGAGCCGTATTCGCCGGTAGGGGCGACCGGCCGGTCGCCCCTACACAATCAGGTTAAATCGTGGTCGAACTGGTAAGATTTTTTCGCTGAAGTGTTCTGGGTGCTTAAGACTCGGCACAATTTCTTTTTTCGAACGGGCAAAAAGGTGGAGCGGAATGAATTCTGGAACCATACAGCTTGATCAGGGAAGCGGCGGTAGAGCTACCCACGAACTCGTGGAAGACCTTTTCATCAGATTTCTGCGCAATGACTACTTGGGGCAAATGAACGACAGCGCCCTGGTCGAGGTGTACGGCGGGCAAATCGCAATGACTACTGATTCCTATGTCGTGGATCCCATCTTTTTCCCTGGCGGCAATATCGGCAGCCTTGCGGTCCATGGCACGGTCAATGACCTCACCATGCTTGGGGCTAAGCCGCTTTACCCGACCGCCGGCTTTATCCTCGAAGAGGGGCTGCCGGTGGAATTGTTGTCGCAGATTGTCGCGTCCATGGGAGAAGCTGCCCGCGAAGCAAACGTCCTGATTGTGGCGGGAGACACGAAGGTCGTTCCACACGGCAAAGCCGATAAGGTTTTTATCAATACTGCGGGCATTGGCGTTGTCCCTCCAGGTCTCAAGATTGGCGGCCAGTATGCACAGCCGGGGGATGCGGTGCTGATCAACGGGACCATGGGCGACCACGGTATGGCGGTCCTGTGCAAACGGGAAGGACTGGCATTCGAAAAAGAAATCCGAAGCGATGCGGCGTCCTTGAATGGTTTGGTGGCACAGATGCTTGAAGTATGTCCGAATATTCATGTGCTGCGCGATCCCACGCGCGGGGGGGTGGCAACCACCCTGAATGAAATTGCCGGACAATCGGGCGTTGGTATCAGGCTCTTTGAAGAAGCCCTGCCGATTCGCGAGGATGTAGCCGGGGCCTGTGAGTTGCTTGGTCTCGACCCACTTTATGTGGCCAACGAAGGGAAGGTCCTGGCGTGCGTCCCGGCCGACGCGGCGAAGGCGGTGCTCCAAACCATGCTCCGCCATCCTCTTGGCGAACAGGCCTGCCAAATTGGGGAAGTGGTCGCCACCGACACCGGGCGGGTATTCCTCCGGACTCGCATTGGCGGCCATCGTCTCGTGGATATGCTGCGCGGGGAGCAGCTTCCCAGGATCTGTTAGTTCCCTGGTGTTCTCACTCTCATAAGTTGTTGAGGTTATGGTTGACACGAAGCTCGCGAAGGACGCGAAGATGCCTCAAACTTTAACAATTTATCATTGTTCTGAATTTTCTTCGTGCGCTTCTTGGTCTGTCAACGAAGGCTGCAAGAGTATCGTCAGATGTTGATCGCGGAATGGGAAGAAGATGGCCGAACGGGTCTCGTCTGCCTTGTTTGTGGAAGAAAAGCGGCAGACCTCGGCAGTGGTGTGGGGATCTGCCCGGAATGCCTCCTGGTGCACTGGGAAGAGAGTCGACACCACCTCAAAGCCATTCATGCCGACTCGCGAGAAGCATTCCGCCTTCCCTTGAAGCCGCCGTCAACTCCTGATGGCATGCTCTGCAATCTCTGCCTGCATCAATGCCGAATGGGTCCGGGCGAGTACGGCTACTGCGGGATTCGGCGGGGGACGCAGGGGAGTTTGCGGCACGATGGCCGGTCGCGAGCCGGAGTTTGCTATTATTACGATCCGCTCCCTACCAATTGTGTGGCGGACTGGGTATGTCCCGGAGGCACTGGCGCGGGGTATCCCGTTTACGCTCATGAACGCGGTCCTGAAGTGGGCTTTTACAATCTGGCAGTGTCCTTTGAGGCATGTAATTTCAATTGTCTCTTCTGCCAGAATTGGTCTTTTAAGAAAACAAATCGTTCCAACAGGGAATGGCAGTCGATCGAGAGTCTCACCAACGCCGTGACCCCAAAAACGAGCTGCATTTGTTACTTCGGCGGCGACCCCACGCCGCAGATCGCCTATGCAGTTCGGGTTTCGAAGCGGGCCAGGGCGGAAAATCCCGATCAGATCTTGAGAATTTGCTGGGAAACCAATGGAAGTGTGCACCGTGCCTGGTTGAAACAGATGGTGCGGCTCTCTCTGGAGTCCGGTGGCTGCATCAAAGTGGACCTGAAGGCCTGGCATCCTCAAATCCACAAAGCATTGTGCGGGTGTGACAACCGGCAGGTGCTTGAGAATTTTGCCGCGTTGGCGAAATACATCACCCGGCGTCCGGACCCGCCGCTCCTCATTGCCAGCACCTTGTTGGTCCCCGGCTATGTCGGTGAGGCCGAGGTGCGGCATATCGCTTCATTCATTGCTGCCTGCAATCCCGACATTCCCTATACGCTGCTGGCCTTCGCTCCTCAATTCTGCATGGAAGATTTCCCCACAACCTCTTTTGAACAAGTCGAAGCCTGTATGGAAGTAGCGAAACAAGCAGGCCTGAAACGGGTGCATCTCGGCAATCACCACCTCGTGGGAGCGCGGAGCTAGACGCGGGGATTGGGGGACGCGGAGATAGGGAGACACCGAGACACGGAGTTGCGAGGGAACATGCCGCTATCCCTCTCTTTGTCATAGCTCCCTGCTCCCTACTCCACGCTCTACCGCCTTCCACGGTGCGAAACGGGGCAGCAGCAGAATCCCCGGTAATGCTCCCAGCATACTCACGGCGAAGAACATGGGCCAGCCTATGGAATTGACCATGAAGCCGGTGGGTACTCCCGCCAGCACCCGGGTGACGGCCATGAAACTGGTCAGCAGCGCATACTGTGTGGCCGTGAACCGCTTATCACACAGGCGCATCATGAACGCCACGAAGGCGGCTGTTCCCATGCCTCCGCAGAGATTTTCCAGACCGATGGCCGCCACCATCGCGGCATAATTCTTACCAATCAAGGCCAATACGGTAAACGCCAGATGGGGAAACGCCTGCAAGAAGGCGAAAATCCAAAGGGAACGGTTGATTCCAATCTTTGCGATCACACTGCCGCCAGCCAGGGTTCCCAAAATCGTGCTCAATAATCCAAAGGCCTTGTTCACCGTGCCGACATCGGTGCGGCTGAACCCCAGGTCAAGGAGGAACGGCGTGGTCATCGCCCCGGCAATGGCGTCGCTCAACTTGTAGACCATAATAAAGATGAGCATCTCCACGGCCCCCGAACGGCGGAAGTAGCTCGTCAGCGGTTCCCACACAGCGTCTTTCAGCGTTTTGGGGGGGATGACTCGTTCCGAAGGTTCCGGGGCCAGGAACGTAAAAAGCGTATTGGCCAGCATCAGCGCGGCCATGATGAAATAAACCATGCGCCACGGGATATAATCGGAGAGAATCAGGGCAAATGCCCCCGAGACGATGAGGGCAAGGCGATATCCCACGACCGTGGTGGCGGCGCCTGCTCCCAGCTCCTGCTCGTGCAAAACATCAGCGCGATAGGCATCGACAACGATATCCTGGCTGGCGCTGCAAAAAGCGATAAGGAGAGCCAGGGACGCCACCACCCACGGCATGGTGCCGGGCGAAGAGAGCCCCATAGCCAGGATGGCCATGGCGAGAAGGATCTGAGTGACGGTGATCCAGCCCCTGCGGCGTCCCAGCCAGGGAGGCGTGAAACGATCCATGATCGGAGCCCAGAGAACCTTTAAGGTGTAAGGCAATCCCACCAGAGAGAAGATGCCGATGACGCGGAGGTCGACATTTTCGGAGGTCATCCACGCTTGCAGGGTGGTGCCGATGAGGGCGAGGGGCAAGCCGGAGGAGAAGCCAAGCCCGAGCAGGCTGAGCACTCGCCGGTTGCCGTAAACCTTGAGCCAATCGCGCATGGTGACTCCCTGATTGTATCTCCAGAATCGTTCCCCTCAAAGGCCCTGCCAGGAGGTGCAATCTAGCCGATCACGGTAACCCTTACAAACAAAAAGGCATGTGGTAGTATGGCAATGACCCTGAAGAGCCGTCGGAACCTAACCGGCGCATTGACGAAGTTTGTGGGTTTGTGGAGTTTGTGCAGCCGCTTTTTTGATCAGAACAGGAGGGCGGACATTCCTGTCCGCCGTTCTTTATGGACGGTAGTCAGTAACCATGGATACTATAGAAACCTTCATTTCGTCCATACGCGATTTCCGTCGAGAATGGCCTGATGGCCGTCATGATCTCGACCGCGTGATTCAGCGCTACCCCTTTCGCGTCAGCCGCTATTATGCCGGTCTCATTCAATTCCCCGGAGATCCTGTCTGGCGGCAGGTGGTTCCGGATGCTACGGAGCTGGAGGATGCGACCGGATGGGAAGACCCTCTCGCCGAAGAGCACCTTTCACCCGTTCCCAATCTCGTACACCGTTATTCCAACCGGGTGCTCTGGCTGGTATCTCAGGAATGCGCTTTGCACTGCCGTTTCTGTACTCGGAAAAGAAGGTGGCGAGAGCCGCTGCCGATGACTGAGGAACATTTTCATGGGGCTTTGGACTATATCGCTTCACACCGTGAGGTGCGGGATGTGATCCTCTCGGGAGGCGACCCGCTGTTGCTGCCTCTGCCCAGGCTCGAATCCGTCCTGATAAACCTCCGAAAAATACCCCATGTCGAGATCATACGCATCGGCGCCCGCGTCCCCTGTGCCCTTCCAGAAAAGGTTACTCCGGAACTGGTCAGCATCCTGGCTCGTTACCATCCGATCTACATGAACATCCATTTCAACCACCCGTGGGAAATCACGCGGGAATCGAGCCAGGCCTGCACCAGGCTGGCGGATGCGGGCATTCCGCTCGGCAGCCAGACGGTCCTCCTTCGCGGGATAAACGATCGCGCCGATGTCCTTGCAGCATTGTTCCAGAAGCTTCTCACCTTGAGGGTGCGCCCATATTACCTGATGCAGATGGACCTCACCCGGGGCGCCGCCCATTTCCGAACGCCGTTGAGCAGTGCTCTGAACATTCTCAAGCTCCTGCGTAACCGGATTTCAGGTTTGGCCATGCCTCATTTTGTTATTGACCTTCCAGGAGGGCGCGGAAAAGTGCCCCTGGTTCCCGATTCTCTGAAAGGAATCGTGGACGGAAAGTTGATGCTGAAGGATTATCTCGGAAACGAGTGCGCTTATCCGCTGCTTCCTGGTGAGGAGGAGGAGCTGGTCCGCTGGTTGGTGAAGAAGTGATCAGTGATTAGTGATCGGTGGCTTGTGGACATGGCTCAGAATAAGGACCTGGCCCGATCGCAGGAGAAGTAAGAGTCTTTGCCTGCGCCGTTGGTCAATGGACGATGACCGTGTAGGACGCCGTCTTAACGGGCGCCACATCCTTTTCCCAGGGCCTCACATACTTGAGGTTGATGAGCGTATGGCCCTGGCCAATCGCCCGAAAGGTCCAGATTTCCTGGCCGCCAACACCAACAAGCCTGGTTTCGGGGGTCTTGTATTCGCTCGTCACCAGTCGTACCATCGCTTCATCCAGCGGCGATGCCAACTCCCAATGATATCCCGTAGTCGCATTCGACGCGAGCGTGATGCTGAACTCATGGCCCGCAGTCACCTCAAGCCGCCCACTGGTATTCTCTTTGTCGGAACTTTCTTGATTGCTCACTAGAATCCCCGCCTTGTTCCCAACGGTTTCCGTCGTTCCCATGTCGGCCTGCCTGCTCCCAGCCGCGTAAACTGAATTAGCACCTTCTCCGTATGCTGCGGCGATGCACCCGGAAGCGGCAATAAAGCCTGCAAGCACAAACAACATTAACGCTAGTAAGAGTCTCATATCATACCCTCCAGCCTGTTATCGTTCCACCCAGCATGCAGCTATTATAACAAGTGACACAGATTTGTCTCCATGGATTATCGGCTGAGTGGCTCCGGAAGCTCAGTCCGCGCGCTTGCTCTCCGCATGATCTGATTCGGAATCTCGATGTATTGCCCTCTCATTTTCGGCATGGAGCGCTAGCTTGTGCAAATCTATGGCTATCCTCAAACGGAGGGCGGACATTCCTGTCCGCCGTTCTTTTCAGGCGGGTTGGAAAACCCGCCCTCCTTTGCTTCATACAGGACGAAATCATTACTCCGAAAGCGTGCCTTGATGGAATTCTCCCTTATGTACCCCAGACATTTATGGAAGTGGCGCGGGTTACGGATCAACCGGTCCCAGTAGTCTTCCTGCCACAGCGATCCAGCCTTGTTCAGGAGTCGATTGATCTCCCGCGCAGTAAATCCTTTCCACGACTTGACTATTCGCTCCAACCGGCACGGGCTCTTCAGCCTGAAAAGCGCGTGCACATGTTATGTGAAGCTCGGAATTATGTGAAGCTCGGTCAGCCTTCCGTTTGATTCCTCGCAATTTTCCCCGTTTCTTTCCAGTTCTGCGACAAAATTACTGCACATAAATCTAGCGATGACAACCTTTAATTTTTTCGTGCTGTGAAACGGAGAAAGGAGGTTGCCATGGCATTGGAACAGGTATTCGTATGCCCGCGGACAGTCCGGAATCTCCGAAGTGGTCCTTTGGGGAAGCTTCAGGAGGAATTCTGTGACTGGCTACTGGGACGCGGCTTCAGTCACTACACCATTCGCATACATTTTTAAAAGGTATCTCACCTCAACGAGTTTCTTAATGCCCGAAGCGATGGGTCGCCCGAGCCTTTGCGCCCAGAACATGTTAACGAATTCTTGAGATCATATCGATCATGTCTTGCTCGATGCATGGACCAGAGTTCATTGGATAAGCGCATCCACTACACCTGTTCCTCAATAAACTGCTTCGTCAAGTATCTCCGCCAGATAGGGTTGTCCAAACCTCTCGTCAAAGAAGCGATCGATCAGCACCTTTTGGATGAATATGTACAGTGGATGCGCGATTAACGGCACGTATCCAGTGGAACTCTCGATGTCAGACGTCATTCACTCAGCCAATTCCTCGAATCGCTTGGTCCGAAGGCAACACCCCAGGCACTGTCAGAACTGACTCTTCAGACGGTAGAGCGTTTCTTCATTCCCTATGCTCAAAAAATGGGTCGCGCGGCACGCCGTTCAATGCAGTCGGCTTTGCGAACCTTCTTCCGATTCTGGTTACACCAGGGTTATGTGCAGCGGTTGATGGACTGCACCGTGCCGACATTGCGCACGTATAAGCTTAGCAAGGTGCCACGCGGTCTGACCGATGAGCAGGCGCAGCAGGTCCTCCTGTCCATTAACCGCAATGACAACGCGGGGCGACGCGACTACGCAATTTGCCAAATGCTCGATACCTATGGTGTAAGAGGCGCTCAAATTCGTGCGCTTCGACTGGAAGACATCGACTGGGTTAAGGATCGGATCCTCTTTAAGGCATCCAAACAGGGCAAGGACGTTCTCTTGCCATTAGCCGTGCCGGTAGGTGAAAGCCTGTTGGACTATCTGCAAAACGCTCGTCCGCGTTGCCCTTACCCCGAGGTCTTTCTGACCACCTGTGCCCCGTATCG
>JADGQM010000158.1 GCA_017881795.1 Syntrophobacteraceae bacterium | reverse complement strand
AGTCAACTGCGAAGGGGGCTGTGAACCTGCTGCCGCGATCCGCACCAATGAATGTGTGCTGTGTATGAACTGTCTGCACGAGTGCACCCACGACCTCATTACCTTCAGCACGCAGTCGTCGCCATCCGGTGAAATCGTCGCGCCCGATCTCTCGCGGCGGGAAGTCGTAACCACCCTCCTCTCAGGCGTTGCGCTCGTGCCCATGTTGAACCTCAGCGGTCAGACCGCCCGCAACTACAATCCCGCGGTCGTCCGTCCTCCCGGGGCCCTGACCGAGGCCGATTTTTTGCGTCGCTGCCTGAAATGCGGCCAGTGCATGCGCATCTGCCCCACGAATATCATCCAGCCGGCTGGGCTGGAGGCTGGGCTGGAAGGCATCTGGACCCCCCTCCTGAATTTTCGGATTGGCACCAGCGGTTGCCAGCTTAACTGTGTGGCCTGCAGCCTCATCTGTCCTACCGCCGCGATCCGACCGCTAACCTTGGATGAAAAGAGGGGCCGCAACGATTTCGCGGCAATGGGTCCCATCAAGATTGGGACGGCCTTTGTCGATTACGGTCGCTGCCTGCCCTGGGCCATGGACAGGCCCTGTATCGTTTGCCAGGAGAACTGCCCGGTGAGCCCCAAGGCAATCTTTGTGCGCGAATTCTTCAGCACCCTCCGCGGGGGCGCGCTTGAGGTCAAGAAAGCCGACGCCCTGATGGTCGAGTTCCGAGATGCCGTGCTGACCCCCGATCAGTTGGCCACAGGAGATTACCATGTGCGGAGTGTAAAACCTGGCGAAAGTGAACGCCGGCTCATCGTCAGCAATACCGCCAACCTGGTGGTGGTCAGGCCCGATCGACCTTTCATGCCGTCACCGGAACCTGGAGCCATCCTTGAGATCCAGGTCCGGTTGCAGCGTCCCCAAGTCGACGTGAAGCGGTGTATCGGGTGCGGGATATGCGAGCATGAGTGTCCCGTGAGCGGCATGAGGGCGATCCGGGTTACGGCAGAAAATGAATCCCGGAGCAAGGCCCATTCATTGCTTTTGTAGAAACAAGGAGAGGAATTAGAACGGCATGTCCGAAGCAAAATATTTGTCGCGTCGTGATTTCCTGCGCGCCGCAGGGATGGTTAGCACCGGGTCGCTGCTCCAAGCGACAGGAGTTTTGGCGCGAGGTGCCGGTGAACCAGGCAAGCAGGAAGGAGCCAAGAGCTCATCCGTCCCCCTGCGACCGTTCGGGAAAACCGGAACGAGTGTCTCCTGCCTGTCCCTTGGCGGCATGTTTGACATCCCCTCGAATCAGCTCCTCCTGAAGCTGGCTTTGAAGTGGGGGGTCACCTACTGGGATACGGCCGATTGCTACGAGGGTGGGAAGAGTGAGCTCGGAATCGGCCAGTTTCTCAGCAAATATCCCGAGACGCGGAAGCAGTTGTTTCTCGTGAGCAAATCCGATGATCGGGACCCCGCGGGCATGACAAAGCTCCTCACCCGTTCGCTTGAAAGAATGAAAACGGACACCGTTGACCTCTACTTCGTTCATGGCATAAATAACATCAGTGAACTGAATCGAGAGACCAAAGCCTGGGCTGAAAAGAGCAAATCCGCAGGCAAGATCAAATTCTTCGGCTTCAGCAGCCACAGCAATATGGAAGATTGCATGCTTGGTGCGGCGAAGCTGGGCTGGATTGACGGCATCATGATGTCCTATAATTTTCGGCTGATGCACAGTGACAAGATGAAATCCGCTATGGATGCTTGTGTCAAAGCGGGAATCGGATTGACTGCCATGAAAACTCAGGGAGGCGGTTCGGTCAATCAGGAAAGTGAGACGGAACTGCAAATGGCCGGTCGCTTCTTGAAGCTGGGGTTTACCGACAAGCAGGCCAAGCTCAAAGCGGTCTGGGAAAATCCCGACATTGCCAGCATCTGTTCGCAAATGCCCAATTTGACCATCCTCATGTCTAATATTGCCGCCGCACTAAACCAGACGAAACTTTCTGTAGAGGATTTGGAATTGCTCAGACAGTACGCACGCGAGACCTCTTCAAGTTACTGCGCAGGCTGCGCCGCGATCTGCCAATCAGCTTCTGGGGCCACCCCACCCATTCGTGAGGTGATGCGCTGTCTCATGTATTTCCACGCCTATGGGGAAAAGGACCGAGCCCGAGAGCTCTTTGCGAAACTGCCGGGAACAACGCTCCAGAGCGTGCTTTCCTGCGATTTTTCCACCGCGGAAAGAAGCTGCCCGCAGGGCCTTCCCATCGGCAAGCTCATGAGGGAAGCCGCCTCACTGCTGGCCTGATGCGACGGCAGGCGATTCTCCTCAGGTCACCGTAGGAAATGTTCAAAAATAAACATCTTTTCTTACCACGAAGAGCACGAAGAAAACGAAGGACACGAAGTGATTTTTTCGCGATCTTAGTGTCCTTGTGGTTTGAGATAAGGTCAAAATGAGAGCGAGTTGTTTTTGGACGGCCCCTTAGTTCAACTCCGCACAATAAAGTGACCACAATCTTGACGCGTCATTCCGGTGACAACCGGAATCCAGAAAAACTGCCTGGATACCGGCTTTCGCCGGTATGACAAGCTGAATTCGGACACCCATTTCTGGGGTGCTGTATTTAGTCTTGGAGGAATTTAGACATGAGCAGAGTAAGAGTCACTGATGAAATCTTCCAGGTTGGCGGAGGCCCGCTCACTGAGCCCGAGGATGCCGCCATCTACCTCATCCATTTCGACGGTCATGCAGCGCTCATCGATGCCGGCTGCGGCTTCTCCCATGAAAGCCTGCTGGCCAATGTTCGGGCCTGTGGCATCATGCCGGAGCAGATCGAGCTGCTCCTCCTCACCCACTGCCACTTTGACCACACCGGGGGAGCTGCAACGTTGCGAGAGCTCCTCCAGTGCCAGACGGTGGCCCATCAGCTGGATGCGGGATTCCTTGAAAATGGGGACAACGCGGTGACGGCTGCCAGTTGGTATGGTTCCACCATCAAACCGTTCATTGTCGACAGGAAAATAGCGACTCCTCGAGAATTAATTCAACTGGGGGAAAAAACTATTGAGGCAATTCACATCCCCGGCCACTCTCCCGGATCTTTGGTCTATCTGACCGAATCGCATGGTTTGCGGGTCCTCTTCGGCCAGGATGTTCACGGTCCCCTCGACTCCAGTTTTCACTCCAATCGGAAGGATTATCAGCAATCCCTGAAGCTCCTCCTCACCATCGAGGCAGACATCCTCTGCGAAGGCCACTATGGCGTTTATCGAGGGAAGCGTGAGGTGAAGGACTTTATCAGGCAATTCCTACCGTGACGGTCTCGGGTGCTGAGAGCTGTGCGCAATGTTGTTGAATTAACAATTCAGGGATTGAGGAATTCAGGGATTTGATTTGCCAGACCAGGATAATCTCTACCTTGCGCCGTAGGAATTCCTCAATTCCTAAATCCCTCAATCCCTTAATTCAGCACTATTGAGGGCTGTGCGGAGGGGCATCAAGGCGCTGAGAGACACGGAAGTGTCCAAATATCCCACCAACGACAGGTTAGTCTCTGGCGAAGGCCTGCTTGACAGGAGCGTTCACGGCTTTAATTTAGTAGGGTACGGGGCCTTTTGGAAGCTTTTGTTTTGTGAATGATGCTTCAGGTCTTGCGGCGGCAAGGGGACGGTTTATTGAAAACGAGTCGAGCAACGGGGGTCACAGCAATGGAACATAAACCAGATGCGTCAGGAAAGTTTGTATGTGCGGCGTGTGGCGCTGAATATGATCGCGAAACGGCTGTTGCAGAGTGCAGGATGTGCCACAGATCATATTGTGAGGAGTGTTTGGACGAAAAGGGGTTCTGTGTGCCGTGTCAAGAGAAGACCTAATTTCTATTTTGTCGAGCGCTCTTTTTGAGAAGATCTCGGTAAGTTCTTCTGTCACCTATTCTCACACGCGCGGTGGAGGGGTCTGCATGTCCTGAGCGGGTCAGGTAGAGAAGGGGGTCAGGGAGGAGGCTGGAAATCGGATCTTCTCGGGAGGAGGAAAGATCTGGTTTCCGTCTCGATATATGATCGGTGGGCGAAGGCTGTGAATGATAAGGGGCTTTGTCGTAGCCGGGAGTGTGGAAGACAAGGGTAAATTTTGTACCACAGACATCTTCCGGGCGACGGCCATGATCATTTTTCTTGACTTGACAATTCCTGCTTCCTGAATTAAATCCCTGCCACACTCTCAAAGAGGCAGCTTTCGGAGAGGAAAGAGTGCAATAGGAATGGTTACGAGATTCCTGTTCCGCCTCTTTGAGAGTTTCATATATTTTGCCCGCAAGCCATTATGTGGCCCCCTTCTCACTTGGAACGTCTTAAAGGTGATATCATGTTGACACGCCGTGAACTGCTTTCATGCATGGAACTCGGCAAGGCGCTCACCTCGGAACTCCATTCTGAGCGGCTGTTCGGCAATATTCTCCAAAAGGTCTCTGATCTGCTTCCTGCTGAGAATTGGTCATTACTTCTCCTCAACGAGGAGACTGGAGAACTGCGGTTTGAATTGAGCGTGGGTCTGAATCTTGAGCAGGTTAAGGATGTGCGCCTGCGCATGGGCCAGGGCATTGCGGGAAAAGTGGCTCTTGCGCAGTGTCCCATGGTTGTACGAGACGTGCAGAAATGTGATTTTTTCGCCAAGCAGGTGGACCAACTTACCGGGTTTGTGACCAAATCGATTGTTTGTGTGCCTCTCATCTTTGGCGGGAAGACCCTGGGAGTTATCGAAGTCGTCAATCCCCGGAGCCTGAAAGGCAACCCTCTGCCTCTTCTTTCGATCATTGCCGATTACGCAGCTATCGCCGTTGAGAACATGCGGCGCTATCGGGAAAGCCACGAGCTTGCCATTCATGATGATCTGACAGGGCTTTACAATACTCGCTACCTTTACAGGGTTCTCTCGGATCTGGCCGCAACTGCCGAAACTCTGAGGGACCCCTTCTCCGTCATCTTCCTCGACATCGATGACTTCAAACACGTCGTGGACACCTATGGCCATCTTAAGGGAAGTCAGGCGCTTCAAGAAGTGGCCCGGACTCTTCGGGAGTGTCTAACTGAGCCAGCCTTTGGTGTGGCCTACGGAGGTGACGAATTCGTTGCTGTTCTCCAGGGCTTCAATAAGAGTCAGGCAATCCACAAGGCGGAAGAAATCCGAGCCCGGATGAAGCAAACAGCCTACCTTGCCAATCACGGGCAAAGCGTGAACCTGCGGGCGAGCTTCGGCATCGCCACTTATCCCGACGACGCTACTGACGTGACCACTCTCCTTGCTTTGGCAGATCGGGCGATGTTCCAGATCAAAGGGAAAGGCAAGGACGCTGTCCAATCCGCTTAGCTCGAACCACAAAGTTCAAGCAGGTGGGAGACATCCGCCTCGTTTTCCATCCTTTTAACAAACTCAACGATCCTATCCTGTTCACGACCCGCCAGCACAGGTTTGGTGAGGTTCATAAATTTTTCAATTACCTCGTCCCAGGTCAATGGGTTTTCCGGATCGCCCTTGGGATACATGACTTCTGCCCTATAGGTTCTGCCCCCGGATGATTCGATCTTGACCCAGGCAGGCCACTGCCTGGGGTAGAACTTGTCGAGCTCTGGGTCCCTGGTGCACTCAACTCTGTTCATGAGACCCGCGAGCTCGGGGAGGCTCATATTTTCTTCAAAAAACTCCTCCAGAAACGCGCGCCCTTTGATCACCGCAATAGCCGCACCGTAGGGCATACTGAATTGGGCAGCAACCATGGATTTCACATTGTATTTGAGCTCCCTGGGAACGGCCACTATCTCGTACCCGGCACTCAAAAGCCCAATCGCGATCCTGGTGATGTCGGCGACCCGCAACCCGTTGTCTCTTACAATTTGCAGCACCCCGTCTATGGGGCTCTGCATATAGCGGCAACAGGCGTGCGGCTTGATGCTGGTGCGCATCACCTCGAATGGTTCCCCCAAAGCGCTGATGGCTTTCATCGGTTCTGTCTGATCGGAATAAGCCCTTAGAAAACCGTTCTCACCCTCGAGTATTGCCGAAGGCCCTCTAAATCCCTGCGCGGCAAGCCTGGCGGCAATGATTCCGTTATGAGCCGACCAGCCGGCATGGAATCTCTTGGTCCAGGCTCCATCTGCCAGGAATTCCATGCTGCCCGAGGCCTGGCTACCCGCAATCCCAACGGCGTTCAGCATCTGCTGCTCATCAAGGTGGAGCAGTCTGGCTGCGGCCACGGCAGCTCCAAAGACACCACAAGTGCCCGTGGGATGGAATCCTCGCTTATAATGAAGCGCTGGATTCAGGGCTTTGCCGATTTTAACCATGGCCTCATAGCCCACAACTGCCGCGATGATGACATCCTTGCCGCTTGCTTTCACCTCGGGCGCCAGGGCCAGAACCGCGGGAAAAATAACGGTTCCGGGATGCAGTGAGGACTCATTAACCACGTCATCCAGCTCCAGGGAATGGGCGGCAACGCCATTCACGAGCGCGGCATAGGCCGGATTTAACCGGTGGCGGGCGCCGATAACCGCTGAGTTACCCGCGCATCCATCCGCCATCGCAAAGCTCAAGGTGGTGCGCGTGGAGTCCATTTGTTGACCTCGCATAGCAATACCAAGGAAATCGAGGAGTAGATATTTACAGCGGTCTATGGTTTCTGCAGGTAGTCGTTCATAGTTAACGGTGTTACAATATTTGACCAGTTCACGCGTTATAGTCATATTCTATGCCTCTGTAGTAAAGGGCGATAGCAGGCCCTTGATCCGGACAACAGCCATCATTTTGACAGCCCTACCAATCTGAAAATAGCAGCACGCGCCTTCATTTCCAGCGATGAACACCTTTCATGAAGACTACTCTCTGGCCACTGAACGCTTACCGCTGTTTCTCGTTCGATTTTAATTCGTTGGAATAATACAGTACACTGTCAGCCTCAATCCGCAGATTGTAGAAAGAGGAGTCAAGAGAAGATGTGTTAAATGGTTGGCTCTTTATCACCATAGCAAATCTGACATATATATCATCAAATGTTTCCGAATAGATAAGTATGTATTCTTCCGAATTGGGAGACTTAAAATAGGCGCTGATAATATCTAATTCCCTGACAAAGCGAAGAGTTCCTTTGTTATCAGTTGTTGGTATAGCAGGTATGGGCTGTATATTCCTTGGACCCAGGGAGGTATGATATTGTTCACCTCCAAGCCAAGATTCATTGCTCCTGACATTAAAGAAAATGAAGTTATTTCCATACAACTCAAATTCTAACTGGTCGCCGTTATTCAGAGGAAGGGAAAGGCTGTAATCGACGCTAATATCGAAGTTGCCACCGATAAGGAAATCAGAGACCACTTTAGCGAGCCTCATAGAATCATCGGGGTTACCATCAGGTTTGGTCAGGCGCAGTTCTCCAGCCGTGTCATCCAGATCAAATTGCCCGCTTGGATTGTAAAAGGAAAACTCCGTGCCCATTCCCTGGGAGAAATCGTAGTATAAGGACATTGCTTGAGTCGGGGCGCTGAAGGTAAGGATGCTGAGAAACAGAATCCCGGGAATTACCAGGTGTCTCGAACGGTCTTGTTTTGACTTTGCTTTCATTTTTTGTGCTCCAAAGCGTTACTCTTGCCAGAGCTAAAGGCCATGTATCTTTTTTCTCCTCTTTGTAGCATATTTATGGCGTTCGGGTTTGTCAAGCGCAAGCGACGCACCATTTTTTGAGGGGCTCTGCAGGAATATTTTGAGTGACCCAAAAGATTCAAGGATAATTAAAGCGAAGAGGTTTGACCCAAACCCTTATTTTTTTGTTGAAAAAGCGGGAAGCATCCTTTAGTAGCTTAACCAGATTCGGAAATCTGAAAGCTTGACCGGGAGGTAACGAGCCCTCTCACAGATTCGGTTTTAACGAGAGAAAGGAAGAGACCATGACCGTGACCAAGGCCCACATCGTGGAAAACCTTTTTGCCAAGAATATCTTCACCAAGACCGAATCAGCCCAAATCATCGAAACCCTTTTTGAAATCGTTAAAGACTCTCTGGAACAGGGAGATGATGTCCTCCTCAGCGGCTTTGGCAAATTCAGCGTCAAAGAAAAAAACCAGCGCCGTGGGCGCAATCCTCAAACGGGCGACCCGATTCTTCTGGCCCCACGAAAGGTGGTTACCTTCAAATGCTCCGGGGTCTTGAGGGAGCGGATCAATCGGGGGAAGTAGCAGCGTTGGGATCCTAAGCAGATCTTTGTGTCGCTGTAGTTTAAGAGTGTTAATTTTGGACAGATCCTCAGAGATCCTCAATGCGGTAGGGAAAGGCAACTCGTCTCCAAGCGTCGGATTACGTACTCCACCTGACGTTTCAGCTTACTTCCCTGGTCTTTCATCTCCTTGCTCAAGTCGTTCACCGCATGCAAGACAGAACCGTGGCTGCGCTTGAATGACTGCCCGATAGACACCAGTGATTGCGTGGTATACTGGCGGCAGAGGTACATGGCGATTTTTCGGGCGGTAGCGATCTCCTTGCGACGCGATTTCGAGTTTAATTCCTCCAGGGAAATCTGAAAACTCTCGCATACTGCTTTCTGGATATTGTTCACATTGATCTTGGGGAGATAATCCAGCATGGTCTGGGTGACATCCTGAGCCAGAGCAAGGGAGATGGGAACCCCCAGGATATTCTTCTTGGCAATGATTCCCACTATGCAGCTCTCAAGCTGGCGGATGTCACCGGTAATACGATCGGCCAGAAATTCTATGACTTCAACAGGTATCGTAACGTTTTCGAAGCGCGTCCTACGTTGAATAATTTCTACTCTGGTCTTGAAATCCGGCCGTTCGATCGGCGCCACCAAAAAACCGCTCAGTCGCGACTGCAGTTCGCTGGTCAGTTTGGGGATATCCTTGGGATAATAGCTGCCGGTGCAGAGCACCTTTTTTCCTCGATCCATGAGTTCATCCAGGGTGTAGACCAGCTCACTTTGTAGCTTTTCCTTGCCACTCAGGAATTCAACTCTTTCAAGCAGAAGCACGTCACAACCACTGCGGAATCGATTCTTGAAGGCTTCCATACTACCGTTCTTGAGGGCAAAAACCATCTCATTGGCAAACTGCTCGGTGGTGACGTACTGAACCGAAACTTGAGGCTGTTGTTTCAGGAGAAGATGGCCAACCGCGTGAGACAGATGGCTCTTTCCCAGACCCGAATCCGAGAGCAGGTATACTGATTGATTATAGAATTGTTGACCGCTCGCCACCGCCATGGAGGTAGCATAGGCAAAGTGGTTACAATTACCAACCACAAATTGGTCAAACGTAAAACGCGGATTGAACGTTGGCCCCGGACGACGGATCAATTCTCCAAAATTGACCTGCATGGGCCTCTCAGTTTGTTCCTCGGCTTCAGTCTGATGCTCGCAAACGATCTGATATTTGAGCTTGCGAACCTGTGGGAAGTGAGGGGCCACAAGGCGCAGCAGATGCTCCTCCAGCTTATCGCGCAGCCACTCCGTATGGAGGCGATTCCGGCAGCCAAGGATGAGCTGGTCATCCTGAACCCCCAGGAAATCGATGGTTGACACCCAAAGATCGTACTGGCCCCTGGGGAGGCAACCCTGCAACTCTTTCTTAATT